>JAGWYT010000022.1 GCA_018969185.1 Rickettsiales bacterium
ATTACCTATATTGAACTTGATTCGCAAGAATATCAAACAATTGAAACTATAATTAATACTCAAGTTGATCTGGCAACTTCTTACTCTCACTTAATGACTAAGGTTGGAAACTTTGTTATTCCAGAAACAAAAAAGATAAAGAATAATGAATAATTTTTTTAAGAAAGTTCTTGAGTTAAAATGGTATGTTTTGCTGCTTTTTGGCTTTATTTCACTATTTGGATTTTACTCATTAAGTAATATAAAAATTGATGCCATTCCCGATATCACCAACAAACAGGTAATTGTAAATACAAAAACCTTTGCAATGGATCCAACGAAAGTTGAGAAAGCAGTAACCTATCCAATTGAAGCAGAACTTTATGGTATTCCTGGATTAATTGAAATGCGCTCAGTTTCAAAATTTGGACTATCACAAATTATTTTAATTTTCGAAGACTCTACCGACATTCATTTTGCCAGAAATCAAGTTTTACAAAGAATTTCAACAATTGGTGATCAAATTCCGCAAGGAATGTCTCCACAAATTGCACCTCTGACCACAGGAATTGGCGAAGTATTAATGTATCGAGTTTATAGCGAAGACGGTAATGATGATTTTATAAAATTACGCACCATTCAACAATATCAAATTGCCCGTGAATTAAAAAAAGTTAAAGGAGTTGCTGAAGTTGACACAATTGGTGGTTTTGAAAGAGAATTACATCTTAACATGATTCCACAAAATCTTGCTAAATATGGCATGACTCCTCAAAAGCTTGTAAGTCAAATTCAAACAATTGGAGAGAATTTTGGTGGTGGATATATTGAACAAGACAAAAAACAAAAAATTGTCAGAACTTTTGCCAATATTTCTAATTTTGAAGACGTAATGAACGTTCCAGTAAAAATTGATTATAAAGGTGAAACATTGCCACTTAAACATGTTGTAGAAATTGCAGCTGAACATTCACAAAGACTTGGTGCAGCAACTTACAAAGGTAAAGAAGCCGTTATTGGAACAATAATGATGCAATCAGGAGATAATGCCAAAGACGTTGTAGTAAAAGTAAAAAAAGAAATTGAAAAACTAAATCAACGCAACCTTGGTGCTAAAATTGAAATTCTTTATGATCGTCAGTTTTTAATTGATGCCACAATTAAAACTGTAATTAAAAATTTACTGGAAGGAATTTTTTTAGTGGTGGCAGTTTTATGTCTATTACTTGGAAATTTCAAAGTTGGCTTGATTGTTGCTTCGTCTTTAATTTTTTGCATTCTGATTCTTGCTTCTTTCATGAAAATTTTTGCTATTTCAGCAAATTTAATGAGCCTTGGCGCCATTGATTTTGGGCTTCTTGTTGATTCATCAGTGGTGCTTGTTGAATATATTGTTGGCAATTTTGTTTTATCAAAAAGTAAAGAACAGAAAGCTGAATCAATTGCAAAATTAGCTGCAGAAGTTGCCAAACCGGTGATTTTTGGAATTACTATTATTGTTTTGGTTTATGCTCCAATTTTAATGTTTTCTGGAATTGAAGGAAAAACTTTTAAACCAATGGCAATTAACGTAATTATTGCCATGATCGCCAGTATATTCGTAGCCCTTCTATTAATGCCAGTTCTGTCATATTTTTTTATTAGCGATGAAATTTCTCATACTGGCCACAATTTTTTTACAAAAATAAGAAATTTTTATGAAAATCTATTAAATAAAGCGCTGCAAAAATCAAAACTAGTGATTCTGTCTTGTGCAGCATTTTTTACATTATCACTTCTGTTATTTTTTACGATGTCCTCAGATTTTTTACCAAATTTAAATGAGGGAGATATTGTATACACCGTTGTTACGGAAGATGGAGCAAGCCTGTCTCAAACTCAAGAAGTTGTTAAAAATATTGAACAAACAATTGCCACAGAAAATGAAGTTGATCAAGTTTTTTCAAGAATTGGTGTTAGCCAAGCTGGGCTGGATTTAATGCCACAAAATTCAGCTGATCTTTTTGTAATTTTGAAAAAAGATTATAAAAAAAATGCTAAAAAAATATCAGAAAATTTTTATCAGAAATTAAGTAACTTATGTCCTAATTGCAAAATAACCGAAGCACAACCAATTAAGATGCGTTTTAATGAGATGTTAGAAGGAAGTAGAGCAGATTTATCTTTAAAAATATTTGGTGATAATCTTGAAGAACTAATAGCAATTACACAAAGAATAAAGGATCTTCTTGGCAGTAAAGCGCAAATTAAAACAATTGAGGAAGATTTTGTTAACTCAATAAAACGAGGCTCTTTTATTGATGTGATACCAAATTACAATCAAATTGCAAGACATCAAATAGCAATTTCTGATGTAAATAATGATTTAAAAGATGCCATGGCTGGAACACAAGTTGGTAATTTTTATGCTACCGAATTTCCAATTTCAATCATTCTACACTTAAGCGAAAAACAACGTAATAACATTGAAGAAATTGGAAATATCCCAGTAAGTTTACAAGATGGTGGAAGTTTTGCTTTAAACAAAGTTGCACAAGTGAGTGAAAGTGAAGGTATAATTTCAGTCCCAAGATTATTTGGAAAAAGATATTCCAGCATTTCAATATATTTAAAAAATACTGATTACGAAAAATTCATCACAAGTGCAATGAAAGAAATATCAGAAAATAAAATTCTACCAAGTGGCTATTATATTGAATGGGGTGGCAGATTTGAAAATTTTAATAATGCTAAAAAACAGATATTTTTTGTTATACCATTAATTATCTTCGTTATCTTCTTTATGCTTTATAAAATGTTCAATGATGTAAAAAAGACATTAATTGTTTTTTCAGCAGTTCCTTTTGCTTTGAGTGGCGCAATCTTATTGCTCTTTATTTGCCAAATTCCAATCACTATTTCAGTTTATGTTGGATTTATTGCCTTAATTGGAATAAGTCTTTTAAATTCAATTATCTTAATCGACACTTTCAAAAATAATGGTGATCTTAAATTAACTTGCCTAACACGCTTAAGACCAATTTTAATGACTGCAATTGTTGCCAGCCTTGGTTTTTTACCAATGGCATTTGGTCATGGAATTGGTGCAGAAGTTCAACAACCAATTGCAATAACAGTAATTGGAGGAATCATTAGCTCAACAATTGCCACATTAATTCTTAGTCCAGTTTTACTACAAAAATCATCACTCAGAAAACTAAGTAATTAAATTAAATTTACAAAAACTATGAATGAATCTCCTAAATGTCCAAAATGCGGATTTGAATATACCTACCAAGTTCAAGACATGTTTAATTGTTCAGAATGTCTTCATGAATGGTCAGCAAATGAAGAAGAAAAATTAAGTGATGATGACAATCAAGATGACCTAATTAGAGATGCAAATGGCGTTATTTTAAATGATGGTGATACCGTTGTGGTTATTAAAGACTTAAAAGTAAAAGGCTCATCTCTTGTTGTAAAAGTTGGAACTAAAGTTAAAGGAATTCGTCTGGTTGGCGGAGATCATGATATTGATTGCAAAATACCAGGAATCGGTTCTATGGGGTTAAAATCTGAATTTGTTAAAAAAGCTAATTAATAAACTAATAGTTGACTATTTTAGTTGGTTTTATTAAATTTGCGGCTCCAAATTTCCTCATTTTATGATACTTACAACTAAAGGAAGATACGCCGTAATGGCAATGATAGATATCGCGGACAGTGAATCAGGCTGTCCAACTTCTCTATCAACAATTTCAAAAAAACAAAATATTTCGCTTTCTTACTTAGAACAAATTTTTACTAATCTAAAAAAATCAGGAATAGTAAAATCAATTAAAGGCCCTGGTGGAGGATATATTCTTGGTAAAGATTCTAAATTAACTACAATTGCCGAAATTATTGATGCCACAGGAGAAACCATTAAAATTACTGGTTGCAGTAATAAGAAGAATAGTTGTATTATGAATAAGAAAACTAAGTGCAAAACCCATAATTTGTGGCATGGTCTTGAAAAAAGAATTTACGACTATCTTAGTTCTATTTCACTTCACGATGTTTGCGCTCACAATATAAAAATTTTTAATAAATAAATATGAGAGATGTAATTTATTTTGATAATAATGCGACTACTAAGGTTGCTCCTTCAGTTTTGGCTAAAATGAATGAAGTTTATTCTTTGCCAATCAATAGCTCTGCAAACCATAGCCTTGGCCAGATGGGCTCTAAAATGGTTGCTGAAGCAAGACAAAATTTAAAGGATTTATTAAACGCCAATAATTACGAAATAACTTTCACTGGAAGCGGAACTGAAGCTTCAAATTTAATTTTATTTGGTAGCAAAGTTAAAAAGATTTTCTTTTGCGAAATTGAGCATGCATCAGTCTTTAATTCACGTCCCGAACATTCTGAAATTTTTGAGGTAAAGGCTTTAGAAAATGGTTTAGTTGATATTGCTGATTTAGAAAAAAAACTTGAAGCAGTTACTGATAAGAATTTTTTAGTTTCAGTAATGTATGCAAATAATGAAACTGGAGCCATTCAACCAATTGAAAAAATTACAAAACTAGTTCATCAAAAAGGTGGTTTAATGCATTGTGATATTGTGCAAGGCGCAGGTAAAGTTACTATTGATTTAGAAAAACTAAATGTTGATTTTGCTTCAATTTCTGCGCATAAAATTAACGGTCCACAAGGTGTTGGGGCTGCTCTTAGACGCAAAGGATTAGACATTAGCCCAATTATTGTTGGTGGTAGTCAAGAAGGTTATAAGCGCGCTGGAACCTTAAATACTGCAGGAATTGTTGGCTTTGGCGAAGCCTGTAAAGTGGCAGAAACAAAAGTTGCAATTTATGGCAGCAAAGTAAAAGCACTACGTGATTTTATTGATAGCGAAATATCTAAAATTGGTGGCAAAGATGTAAAAATATTTTGTAGTGAAGTTGATAGACTTCCAAACACAACATTCATCTCAATTAGAAATGCTTCAAGCCAAACGCAATTAATGCATTTTGATTTGAAAGGAATTTGTGTTAGCGCTGGTGCAACTTGCTCTTCTGGATCACTTAAAGCATCACGTATTTTAAAAGCAATGAATGCTGAAGAATCTTTTGCTGGCGGCGCAGTTAGAGTAAGTCTAAATGATGAAAGCACTAAAGAAGAAGCAGAAAAGTTCATTGCTGCATGGAAAGAATTTTTTGAAAAATCGCAACAAAAATAATATGTCTCTAAAAATACCTCTTTATCTAGATTATCAGTCAACCACACCAATGGACCCACGTGTCATTGATGTTGTGGTTAAATCTATGAAAGAAGATTTTGGCAATCCACATTCACGCACGCACTCTTTTGGTTGGAAATCTGAAGAATTAGTTGAAATTGCCAGAAGACAAGTTGCTGATTTAATTAATGCCGATCCAAAAGAAATATTTTTCACTTCTGGTGCAACTGAATCAAATAACATTGCTATTAAAGGCGTTGCACGTTTCTACTCTGCTGAAAAAAATCACATTGTTACAATATCAACCGAACATAAATGTGTGGTTAATTCGGCAAGAGATCTTGAACAAGAAGGTTTCAAGACCACATTTTTACCAGTTGAGAAAAATGGCATTATCGATTTAAAAAAACTTGAAGCTGTTTTAACTGATAAAACTTGCTTAGTTTCAGTAATGTCGGTGAATAATGAAATTGGTGTAATTCAACCAATTAAAGAAATTGGCGCAATGTGCCGCAAAAGAGGAATATTTTTCCACACTGATGCGGCGCAAGCTTTTGGTAAAATTCCGCTAAATGTTGATGAAATGAACATTGATTTAATGAGCATTTCAGGGCATAAAATCTATGGTCCAAAAGGAATTGGCGCAATTTACATTAGAAGAAAACCGCGCGTGCGAATCAAACCTTTATTTAGTGGTGGTGGACAAGAACGTGGTATCAGATCTGGAACATTACCAACTCCTTTAATTGTTGGTCTTGGTAAGGCTGCTGAAATTGCTAAAAATGAAATGGCAAAAGATGAAGCTCATATAAAAAGACTTAGTGAAAAATTGGCGCAAGGAATCATGAAAAATACTCATGTTTACTTAAATGGCGACAAAGAAAAAAGATATGCTGGAAATTTGAATTTCTCATTTGCTGGAATTGAAGGTGAATCAATGATTATGGCAATCAAAGATTTAGCAGTTTCAAGTGGTTCTGCCTGCACCTCTTCTTCGCTTGAACCTTCTTACGTTTTACATTCATTAGGCGTTGAAGATGAGCTGGCTCACACTTCAATAAGATTTGGCATTGGTAGATTTACAACTGATGAAGAAATTGACTACGCAATTAAAGTTATCAATGAAAAAGTTCAGAAACTGCGTGACTTAAGCCCTTTGTGGGAAATGATGCAGGATGGAATTGATATAAAATCGATTCAGTGGAAATCGCATTAGAAACATAAATCTAAGCCGCTGGTTGAGCGAAGTCGAAACCAAGCTTAGATGATATAAAATTAAAAATCATAATAATGATTTGAACCTTGGTTTAGACAAGCTCAACCAGCGGTTCAAATTGAATTTAAAACAGTAGATTATGGCATATTCAAAAAAACTTTTAGATCACTACGAAAATCCGCAAAATGTTGGATCTTTCAATAAAGATGAAATTAATATTGGAACTGGACTTGTTGGCGCACCTGCTTGCGGCGATGTAATGAAATTACAAATTAAAGTTTCAAATGATGGAGTAATTGAAGATGCACGCTTCAAAACCTTTGGTTGCGGCAGCGCTATTGCTTCAAGCTCACTTGCAACTGAATGGATTAAAGGTCAAAATATTGATGATGCCGCAAAAATTACTAATAAAGAAATTGCGCAAGAATTATCGCTTCCACCAGTAAAAATTCACTGTTCAGTTCTGGCTGAAGAAGCAATTAAAGCGGCAATTGAAGATTACAAAAAACAAAAAGCAGCAAAAGCATAATGAAGTTACAATTTACGCCAGATGGTAATGCAATTGTTGATTATTTAAAAATTACTGACGGCGCTTTTACACAAATTAAAGAATTATTATCTAACCGCAAAGAGCCTTGCGAAGGTATTAAAGTTGGCATCAGAACCCGTGGTTGCTCTGGGCTTTCTTACACCATTGAATATGCGTTAAGAGATAAAAATATTTCTAAATTTGATGATGTTGTAATTCGCGATGGTGTTGCGGTTTTTATTGATCCAAAAATTTCGATGTTTTTGATAAATAGCGAAATGATTTATAAAGAAGGAGAATTAGAAACTGGTTTTGACTTTATCAACCCTAATGAAAAGGGGCGCTGTGGCTGTGGCGAAAGTTTTAAAACATGATAAATCATTTTAAAAATTTTGGTTTTGGCATTGATTTTAAAATCAATTTAGAAGAATTAGAAAATAAATATTTAGAATTTCAAAAACAGTTTCATCCTGATAATGGGCTTTTTGCTGACGTTACAAAGTCAATTGCGATTAATGAATCTTACGCAATTTTAAAAAATCCAATAAGACGCGCTGCTCATATTCTACAACTTCAAAATATTGATATTGAAAATGATGAAAAAGCTCCAAAACCTGATTTTGAAACTCTAGAAGAAATATTAGAATTACAGGAAAAACTTGCAGAAATTAGTGAAGAAGAAAAATCACAACTTAAAAAATATTTAACTTCTAAAATAAAAGATCTTTTAGAAATAATGTCTCAAGAACTTGATAATAAAGCATTCGAAAAATCAGCTCAAATTTTAATTAGAGCAAAATATTTTGATAAAACTTTGCAGGATTTAAAATCAAAAAAATAATGGCACTTTTAATTCAGGAACCAGAATCGGGACAAGAAAATAAACAAGAACAAGAAATTGTAATTGGCATTGATCTTGGCACAACCAATTCTCTTGTAGCAATTATTGAAAATAACAAGCCACGTTTTTTTTGTGATGAAAATAAAAAAGAATTACACTCTTCCGTGGTTTCTTTTGATAATGATGGAAAAATATTAGAAGTTGGCAATAGAGCTTTAGAAAACACAAATGCCATTAGAATTTCTTCGATAAAAAGATTAATGGGAAAAAATTTTGATGATATAAAAAACATCAAAGATCAATTTGATTTTACATTTGATGAAAATAGCAAAGATAGTTTAAAAATTATTGTCAAAAATAATGCCTATTCGTCAGAAGAAATTTCAGCAGAAATTTTGAAATATATAAAAAACTTGGCGGAAAATTCTTTAAAAACAGAAATTAAAAAAGCTGTGATCACAGTTCCTGCCTATTTCGATGAGGCAGCAAAAAATGCCACAAAACTTGCAGCTAATTTAGCTGGTCTTGAAGTTTTAAGACTTGTTAATGAACCAACTGCTGCAGCTCTTGCCTATGGTTTAGATAATGGAAGTGAGGGAATTTACTGCATTTATGATCTTGGTGGTGGCACTTTTGACGTCTCAATTTTAAAAATGCAAAAAGGTGTTTTTAAAGTGCTTGGAGTATCTGGAGACAATGCTTTAGGAGGTGATGATTTTGATGATTTAATCGCAAAAAAACTTAATATAAGCAAAATTGCAGCAAGAAAAATTAAAGAAGAATTAAGCACAAAACATGAAGCACAAAACACTGAATTTACCCGCCAAGAATTTGAAAATTTAATTAAAAATCACATTAATAAAACAATTAAACTTACTAATAATTTAATAGATGATTTAGATCTTGAAATTGATGAAATTAAAGGTGTGGTGCTGGTTGGTGGTTCAACTCGCATTCCATTAGTAAGATCAAAATTAGCGGAAATTTTTGGCGATAATAAAGTTTTAACTAATCTTGATCCTGATCGTGTAGTTGCTATTGGTGCGGCTTGGCAGGCTGATAATTTAAGTGGCAAAAGTAATAATTTACTTCTTGATGTTATTCCTCTTTCGCTTGGAATTGAGATGATGGGCGGCATTGTTGATAAGGTAATTTATCGCAACAATACAGTTCCAACTTCAATCACTAAAGAATTTACAACTTACGCTGACGGGCAAAATGGCATGCAACTTCATATTGTACAAGGAGAGAGAGAACTTGCAGAAGATTGTCGTTCTTTAGCAAGATTTGAAATTAAAAATATTCCTGCCATGAAAGCAGGATTTGCAAGAGTTGCCATCACTTTCAAAGTTGATGCTGATGGGCTTTTAACAGTTTTAGCAGAAGAAAAATTAACTGGTGAAAAGCAAGAAATTATTGTCAAACCAACTTATGGTTTGAGTGAAGAAAATATAAAAAAATTACTTTTAGAATCACAAGAAAATGCTAAATCTGATATTGAAAAACGCCTCTTGGCCAAGGCAGTTCTTGATGCAAAGCAAGATATCACAATTTTACAAAATGATTTGAAAAATTTTAAAGATTTGATTTCAAAAGAAGAAAAGAACAAAATTGAACAAGCAATTTTAAGTTTAGAAGAGTTATTTAAAAAACAAAATAATCGTAAAGAAATTACAGCTGCAATTCATGAATTAGAACAAGTGGCAGAAAATTTTATCTTGCAAAAAGTTAACTCAATTGTGAATAAAAACTTGGCGGGAAAAAAAGTTTAGCCAATTTTGGCAATAGCAGCTTTACGGGGAACAAAAGCACTTTCAGCACTTGGCGTAAAAACAGTATTTGGAATATTAGAATTCACAACATAATCAGCTGCGCTTTTAATTTCAAACGCAGGTAAAGATTTCAAAACATCACCTTCACACATCCCCAAAACCTTACCATCTGCCATTAAGAAATGTTTTTTATGCTCAAGATATTTTTTACTTTGATCTTTAAAATATTGAGCAGAACTTTCATTTATTTCATCAAGAGTACTATCAGAAGAAACCCGAACACAATAGCCTATCATCCTTATCATCTCTTCTGGTAGTTCTTCTTCAAAATTATCAATATAACAACGGTTAAATAAAGCATATAAATGATCTTGATGCTTAGAAAAGAATTCTTCACCAAAATTACAAGAAACCTTATTTAACAAATGATCAAAATGCTCTTTATTTTCGCAATCAACTATTTCTTCAAGAATTGAGAACGCTAATACTGATTTTTCATAATCAAACTCACCATTTTGCTTTGTTGCCGAATCTATAAAATCATCAAAGAATTTGTTAAAATATCTTTCTTGATATTCTTGTAATATCTGCCTCGCAGTTTCGTTTAACTCTTTCATTAATCACTTACTTTTATCTTCATTTCCTCTCATCTTCTTAGTAAAAGGCTTTTCTGTTGAACTATCAGGAAACTCATATCCATCATAGTCCATCTTGTTATTGTTCGGATCTTTTGCAGTATATTTTATTTTTTTATTACTATTGTTATCACTACCATCATCATTTCCAGCAACTCTTTTTTTTATTTCCTCCGTAGCACCTGGAAAAGGTGGCACAGCACCATAAGCAAGTACCGCTGCTCTATTTACTACCATCTTTCTTCTCCTTTCATCTAGAAACTTAGCATTGCTTGCTCCACTTCTATCATGTTCTTCAGAGCTATTAGTTTTTAGATCTATAGAATGTTCAGAATCATATCCATCAATTCCTAACTCATCAAATCCAATAGAACCTAAAGAACTTGCAGAATTTGGAGTAACTTGAGCGGACATTTTCCCACCCCCATCATCAGGAGTTTCGTATCCACTTTTTAATTCTTCATCAGAATCCTTATCTATTACAGTAAGTCTAGTTCTAAAAGGACCATTATTTTTAAAATTAGAATTATTTCTCATAAGCCAATTAATTAAATTATTACTTAACTCAAATCCTTCATTAGAATGTTTTAAAATTTCTCTAATCCTTGATTATAATAGCTTCAGACGAATATCATGCCGGAAGGATATCTTAAAATATGGTGAGGAATCATGAAATATTATAATGACGGATTTGGACTTAACCATACTAATTCCCTCTGAATTCAATTTACTAGAAAAAATTTAAATCAATTAAAAATTATTTAGTAATTGTAATATTATATTTCTGACTCAAATATTTTTCTACCGCTTGTCTCTCTTCATCTTTCAAAGCACGAGTATAAACAATATACTCTGCAATATATCCAGTATAGGCATAACGCTCATCATTATAAAAATAATTTCCTATTCTAACAATATTACTTGGGTTATTTTGTAAAAACGTTGTACCCGATTTAGTAGAATCAGCACTTACTCCACCATTTGCCCAATATTTAGTTAGATAGCTTGAATTGAGCATAATGGTATGCATAACTGGTACTAAATTCGACACCTCAACATTAGAATAAGCATTTGTTATTTGACCACGAAGTCCTGCACTTACAGCTCCTGTAGAAGTATTATAACTTAATGCAAGTGACTGATAACTTGTGTTACCAGCACCGCTAATAATGTAACCACTAACATTTGGTAAATCCCCAGAAATTGGGTAGAGCAATTTCTTCTCAACAACAAAAATAGTGAAAGGAGATCCAACTAAAGACGTACTATCATGCTTTAAAGAACTACAATATGAGACTGGATAGGCATCACATTTTAAAAAAACTCCAGGAATTCCGCCAAAAACATTTTCTGTAAATGTTGAAGTGCTACTAATATAAGGAGTGGCGTTGTTTTTAATTGCTGTTGATTGTGGGTTAATGTCATACCAAGTTGTAATTGTTGTTCCATCTTTAGTATTAGAAGGAAAACTTTCTTCTAAAGAAGTTTCATACCACAATAGTAAATCTTTAATACTACCAACCGGTGAACTCTTAGTTAAAGCTCTGGCAGAATTTAGTGAAGATTTTTGAAGTAAATTTCTACCTTCTATTACACCAGCAATCAAAATTCCTATGACTAAAATCAATACCGCAAGCTCAATAAAAGAAAAAGCTTTACTAGGATATTTTTTTAATCATAAGTATTTAAAATATTAATCAATTTTATTTCTTCACTCTCTCAATTCCCTCTTGAATCAACTCTCTTGCCTTTGCAGCATCTTCAAAACCTTTTACTTTCACCCACTTTCCTTTTTCAAGACCTTTATAATTTTCAAAAAAATGTCTGATTTTATTGATTAAGTTTTCTGGTAACTCTTTATAAGATTCAACATTTTCATATTGCGAATTTAATTTTTTACCTGGAACTGCAATAATTTTTTCATCCATACCTTTTTCATCTTCCATAATCAAAACTCCAACTGGTTTTGCGAGGATAACAGCTCCTGGAACAACTGGAAAATCTGATACAACCAAAACGTCGCAAGGATCGCCATCATCAGATAAAGTATTTGGCACGAACCCATAATTGCATGGATAAAACATTGGAGTTGCAATGAAGCGATCAACAAAAATTGCACCTGAATCCTTGTCCATTTCATATTTTACCGGATCAGCATTCATCGGCACTTCGATGATTACATTAACATATTTTGGAGCATCTTTACCAATTGAAATTTTTGAAATATCCATAAAAAATAACTAAAGTTTTGTTTAATATTTAAACCCCCTTTGAAAAAGGGGGAAGAGCAGCTTTTTTAAAAGCTGCGAAGGGGGATTTAAATCCTCCGGTCTCGCTTTCGCTCGACCACCTCCTTTTTCAAAGGAGGTTTAAAAAATTAATTCACTTCAAGAACAACAGCACCACCCTGCCCGCCACCAATACATAAAGTAGCAAGACCACGGTTTTTGCCTTGTCTTTTTAATTCACGAAGTAAATGAATTATAATTCTGGTTCCAGTCATACCAACTGGATGACCTAAAGCAACAGCGCCGCCATTCACATTTAAAATATCATCTTTAATTTCACCAAAAGCTTCATCTTTGTTGAAATGTTTTTTAGCAAATTCTTTTGAAGCAAATGCTCTCTGACAGCCAATTACTTGCGCTGCAAAAGCTTCATTTAATTCAACTAATTCCATATCTTTTAATGACAATCCTGTTTTGTCAAATAATTTTGCTGAAGCAAAAACAGGACCAAGCCCCATTCTTGAAGGATCAAGCCCTGCATAAGCAAAATCACGCATATAACCAAGCAAACCATTTTCATGATTATAACCAAGTTCTTTTGCTTTTGATTCTTTCATTAAAAGCACGAAAGCCGCACCATCAGTGATTTGCGAAGAGTTACCAACAGTAACCGTTCCCGTAACTTTTTCAAAATATGGTTTTAACTTAGCCAGAGCTTCGATAGTTTGACCTTTTCTAACTCCTTCATCTTCTTCAATCATCAAAGAATTTTTTTCGTCATTATTGAAAACCGGAATTATTTCTTCTTTAAAAATTCCTTTAGCAATTGCACTTTCCGCACGATTATGGCTTACAACAGAGAATTTATCTTGCTCTTCTCTGGTAATTTTAAAATCTTTCGCCACATTTTCAGCAGTGCATCCCATGATTAATCCAGAAATGGGATCTGTTAAGCCTTGAGTAACAACAACAACTGGACTTAAAAAACTTAATCTAAAAGAAAAAATCGTTTTTAATTTTTGTGCAAAAGTTTTTGCTTTAAATAAATTAGCAAAAAGATTTGTCATTTTTTTGTTAAACATTAGCGGAATGTTACTCATTGATTCCGTTCCACCAGCTAAAATAATTTCTGCTTCACCATTTAAAATTCTCATTGCTGCGGTTGTAATTGCTTCCATTCCAGAAGCGCAATTTCTATGAACTGTAAAAGCAGGAATTTTTTCTGGTAAGCCTGCTTTCAAAGCAATAACGCGCGCTATATTTGCAGCGTCTCCTGGTTGCGCCACATTTCCAATAATTACTTCATCAATTTTTTCTGCGTCAATTTTTGATCTTAAAACAACTTCTTTAACAATTCTGGCGCCAAGATCGTGAGCTGTCACGTTTTTCAAGGCTCCACCAGCTTTTGTCATTGGTGATCTAAAGCCAGAAATTATAGCAATTCTTTCTTTCATAACAAAAAATTTAGGTTAAGTTTATTTCAATATTGATAATAGATATTCTATTTTTTTTTCATCTACAAGTCTTTTTAAAATGATAAATCAAGAAATTAAAGATTTTGCCAATTTTTTAGCCGATATTTCAAGTGAAATTGCCAAAAAATATTTTCGTTTACCAAATGGTGAAGTGGCTAAAGAAGATGATTCTCCTGTTACTAAGGCTGATCGTGAAATTGAAGAAGTTATAAGAAAAGAAATTATAAAAAAATTTCCTACTCACGGAATTATTGGTGAAGAATTTGGAAATCTAAATGAAAATGCTGATTATAAATGGATTTTAGATCCAATTGACGGCACTTCATCATTCATAGTTGGTCGCCCAATTTTTGGCACTTTAATTGCTTTAGCTCACAAAAATAAATCAATTTTAGGAATTATGAATCAGCCAATTACTTCTGAAAGATGGCTTGGAATAGATGGCGAAGGCTCATATTTCCAAAATAAAAAAATCAAAAGCAGAAATTGTACAGAAATTTCTGACGCGGTTTTTTGTTCAAGCTCACCCTTTTATTTTAAAGGTGATGATGAATTAAAATTAAAAAAACTTTGTAGTAAAACTAAATATCAAAAAATTGGTGGCGCAATTTATGGCGGCGATTGTTATTCCTATGCTTCACTTGCTTCTGGCTTTGTTGATATTATAATTGACCCAGGACTCAAAGTTTATGACTACGCCGCTTTAGCACCAATAATTGAAATGGCTGGTGGAGTTATTACTGATTGGCAGGGAAATGATTTAGAATTAAAATCAAATGTTAAAGTTGTTGCTTGTGCTAATAAGAGATTGCATGAAAAAGTTTTAGAAATTTTGAAGTAAAAGTAGAGTTTTGAAAGAAGAATTTTAGAAACTATAAACCGTTCCAACCTTTATAATATCTGATCTAATCTGACCACCACTTGCCGTATTACCATCGAATTTCTGCTGAGTATATTGTACTTTTACTCCAAAATCACTGGAGAAATTTATTTGCGAACCTATACCAATAGAAGAATTACCAAGCGCACTGCTAGCATTAACTCCTGCCGTACCCTGATTAGCATTATATGAAAATTTTGCCACATCGTAAGTTAAAAATCCCGAAAACATTTTATTAAAATCATAACCAACATTTGCCTTTAAATTATAATTTGTAGCAGCACTTGGAGCATTAATTTTATTTGATGCTTGGCTTTGATTATATACATTTGATTTATTCAAAGAGTTGTATGAAGCCTTATCTGATGAGACTTCCGGTGCCACAAAAAAACCACCATCAGAAAACTTATAACCATAATAACGATCTTGCTCTGATACATTAGCCTTTGAATTATCAAGCTTGCCAATAGTTTCATTATTTTTAGAAGCATCAACTCCAACATAAAAACCATCTTTTACAGAAGCAGCAAAAACAACCTTTGGAACTATAATTATAATAAGAAAAATCAGAAAAAATTTTTTCATAAAACAAAACCCTATTATTTATACTAGAGAACCAACAACTATTATTCCCTTCCTCCTCCACGTCCACCATGTTCCTCATCATAAATATGCTGTGTATGAAAACCATATACTTTATGATGGCCCTCATCTTTTATAGAACCACCTAATTTATTAACCTCAGCAAATATATCAGTAAAATCACCCACAAATTTTCCCCCCATTCTAGAAATCATATCACTAACACTTGATGTAACAGATTTAACAGAATTCATAACCACACTTGCTACATTATCTTCATCATTATTAACAACTGTAAAAGCATGCTGAACTTCAAATGCTTTAGGCTTTTCTTTCCACATTTCATTAATATTTTTAATATCTTCTTCAGTAATTTTACTAATATCCCTTTCACCATCATAACCTTCTGGTAAAAAGAATACCAATGAACTAGCTACAATATTACCTTCATCATCTAGGGAATCTTCTTGTAAATATGGTAAACCCATAGATTTTAACATCAAACCGTTCATTTCCTTCAAACGATTTGCATCCTTTAAATCTTCTTCACTTGCATTTTTACTAACAACATAGGCATTTTGAATATCATGACCATCTTCTGAGTCCATCATATCTTTACTAATCTCCACAATCTTCAACACACCACGTGCCAATAAATCTGCAGTTAGCAATAATAATTCTCTTCTAAGTTCTTCAAAACTTCCTTCTTCACCATCAATAGAGAAGCCTGATAAATCAACCTTATTAACATCAGATTGAACTTCTTTTTCTGAATCTGAACTCATATTTAATGCCACTTCTCTATCCATCTCAGCTACCATTTTTCTAAGCAACTCTATTAAATCAACTACATTCCTTCCTTCCGATTGACGCTTATCTATTAATTTTTTTAGATTCTCTAATTTACCCAAATCATAACCACTTTCATAATCTTTTAAATCAGCAATAGTAAATTTTTCCGCTTCTTTCTCTTGTTCATCCTCTAGCTGCTGTGCCAATATTTCTTCTGGAGATTTTTGTGTTTTATTTTTTTCTTCTTCAATTGATTGTTCATATGTTATTTCTTCAACTTTCTCTAATAACCTTTTTAATTCCTCCTCATATCTTTGTTTTTCCTCAACTGTAATTGTTTCAGTTTTTTTTCTTTCATCAATTCCCCCTATTTCTGGAGAATTATCTGAAATTTCAACTTTCATTGCTTTTCTGATAGCTTCTTCTGCTTGTCTAACTTCATATTGATCCTCTGGTGTAAATTCTGATATCTTAACCACCATATAAACTCCTAATGTTTAAAGTGTCTTGTTTCAATAAAATAAAGCGCAATTCCCTTGTCATTTGCTTTGGCAATTACTTCTCCATCTCTAATTGAACCTTTTGGCGCAATTATTCCCTTTATACCATATTTTGAAGCAATTTCAATATTATCAGCAAAAGGAAAGAAAGCGTCAGAAGCTAAAAATCCGTTGGTTGCTTTATTTACAAGATTTTCACCATCTAAAAACTCTGCTGCTTTTTTGCAAGCAATTTCACAAGAATCAACTCTACTCATTTGTCCTGCACCAATTCCAACCGTTTGAAAATCATTCACAACCACAATGGCATTAGATTTTACATGCTTACAAACCGACATCGCAAAAACCAATTGTTCAATTTCTTTTTCACTTAATGATTTTTCAGTTACTAATTCCAAATCATTTTTAGTAATAATTTTTTGATCAGAATCTTGAACTAAAAAACCTCCCGATATTGATTTTATCTCGCTTTCTACTGTTTTTTTAAAATCAGCAATTAAAACTCTAAGATTCTTTTTTGTAGCTAAAATTGCCTGTGCTTTTTCATCAATTTCCTTAGCAATAATTACTTCAAAGAACATCTTTGAAAGCTCTGAAGCTAAGGCTTCATCAATCTTTCCATTTAATGTTACAATTCCACCAAATGCTGATTTTGGATCAGAAGAAAGTGCTTTTTTGTAAGCTTCAATAAGGCTTGAAGCAACAGCTACACCACAAGGATTAGCATGTTTAATAATTGAGCAAGCTGGCTGATCAAATTCTAAAACTAAATTATAAGCCGCATTTGAATCATTTAAATTATTATAACTTAATTCCTTACCTTGAAGTTGCTTCGCACCAACAACGCCAGCATTTGTTGTTGCGTAAAGTGCAGCTTTTTGATGAGAATTTTCACCATAACGCAATGATTGTTTTAAGTCAGCTCTAATTGATAAATCTGTTTTGTTAAACCAATTAGAAATTGCAATGTCATAATCAGCAATATTTCTAAAAGCGGCAGAAGCCATGTCTTTTCTAAACTCAAAAGAAGTTGCACCATTATTATTATCAATTTCTGCAATTAAATTTTGATATTGCGAAGCGTCAGTAATTACAGTTTTAAAAGCAAAATTTTTCGAGGCAGAACGCACCATTGCAGGCCCACCAATATCAATATTTTCAATTATTTCTTCTTCGTCATTAGTTTTAGCAACAGTTGCAACAAATGGGTAAAGATTAATAATTAATAGATCAATTGACTCAATGCCATGTTCTTTCGCAGCTGCCACATGTTCTTTATTATCAAGCACTGCTAGTAACGCACCATGAACTTTAGGATGTAATGTTTTCACCCTGCCATCCATCATTTCAGGAAAACCAGTAAATTCAGAAATGTCTTTATTCTTGATATTATTTTCTGTTAAAAGTTTTGAAGTTCCACCAGTTGAAATAATTTCAACGCCTTTAGAAACCAAGTATTTAGCAAGTTCAACAATTCCTGATTTATCAGAAACAGAAATAAGACAGCGATTAATTTTTTGTAAATTTTGCATTTATTTAGAGTTAATTATTTGTAACATTTTTTGAAAACCTTCTTCAATTGATAAATTTCCATTATCAATTACATGAGCATCCGTAGCAATTTTAAGCGGTGCATCGCTACGATTCAAATCATTTTCATCACGTTTTTTAAGCTGCGCTAAAATTTCTTCGTAATTAGTTTGAAGCTGCTTAAAACGGCGTTTTGCACGAATTTCAACATCGGCAGTGATAAAAAATTTGAAATCAGCATTTGGTGCAATTACTGTTGTGGTGTCACGTCCATCAAGCACCGCACCTTTTTCTGAATTCACAAAATCACGTTGAAAATCAAAAAGTGCCGCTCTTAATTTTGGATTTTTAGCAACTATTGAAGCAACAGAACCAACATCTTCACCAAATAAAATTTCATTTTCCAAATCTGTCTCTGAAATATTTGCAACTAATTCTGGAATAAATTTTTCAAAATTATTTTGATCAATTTTTTTGTTAATCACACGAAAAGCCACAAGACGATAAAGCGCACCAGTATTAAGATAAGGCAAGTTAGAATAAGCAGCAATTTTCTTAGCCAAAGTTCCTTTTCCAGAAGCTGAAGGTCCATCAATTGCAATTATTAAAGGTTTTTTCATGTTTAGTTAGATATTTTATTTATCTAAACAATAGTCGGGTTCTTGATTATTTGCAAGCAATTGACCAAGTAATTCTGGACCTTGTGGACTTCCCGATCCAGCTCTTATTCTTTCAAGCTTAAGTGGCGAAATATATTCTCCTCTTCCTACAATATCTAGCACCCTATCACAAATTCTTATTTTATCCTCTGATTCACCACATTTAGTGTTATTCCATCTATGCTCTGGAATGCAATCTGGCCAACCAAGATTCAATTCCGTTAAGCAATTTGTCCATTTCCCCTCAATATTTCTGCCAATTAAAACATCAAAACCTACATGAAAGTGACCATTCTCTTTGCACCAATTTGTAACCTTTAATGCAACTTCAAAAGCTCTGCCAATATTTTCATAATAATCAACCTTATCTGCATTACCTTCTTTTCTTGCCAGTTCAACAAACTCAGCAATATTATCTTGATTAAGTATTTTATTATTTGGTAATAAATTTTTGCATTCTTCGTAAGATAGTGGTTTATCCTCTTCATCATTTTCAACATAACGCAAAACACCACCAATAAACTCACCATTAATGGCGGTAAATCTTACATCTCCAGCATGTAAATTATTTTCTTTATCATTCTTTAAACTACATAATTTTTTCTGCACAATAATTTTACTAAAATCAATTACTCCATCAGATTCATCTCTACCTTTTAAACTCTCCTCAATCTCTTTTGCCTTATCAATAATTTCCGCTATTTTCTTAGGTAAATCTTCATCTGAAATATTTTTTTCAAGAAATAATATACCATTACCACCAAAGGTTAAATAAGGTTTAATCACCATTCCTTCACTTACACAATTTTGATGATAAAAATTTGCAATTGCTTCCGCGTCACTAATATCAAAACAATCCATTGGCAAAGTAAGTTTTGATAAATCTTCATTTTCTTTAACAACTAATTTTTCATGTAAAGCCATTGTTTTCATTGATGTTGGGAACTTAATTCCCGACTGCTCTAACTCTTTAAAACACTCACTAATATGATTAAATTTTTCTCCCTCTTTAAAATCTCTAATATAAAAAATATTTCGATTTTGTCCTTCACATCCAACCTCCAAGAACTCCTTTAAATCAACATTTGGAATTCTTACACGCTCAGAAAAAAGCTTATCTTTGTCCCAAAAAATAGGAGGATTTTTTTGAGCAGCAATCCTGTCTAAACATTCAATCATATCTGAATCCTTATGAATTACAGCAAATTGATTTAGAACATAAGTTGAAATTGGAAATGTTCTTATGCCATATTTCCAAGATTTTTCATCACTTAACCAAGTTTCATAACTTGATAATAATCCTTTATTTATTTGTAATTCTTTTTCTTGTTCTTCATTTCTTTTTGAACTTGCTTCAAGCTCTTCTACTCTCATTGCAAGACCATTTTTTATCTCTATCATTCTTTCTTTTCGTCTTGGTAATGCTTTCTCAAATGCCTTAATTACCTCTTTAAGATTTTCTTCACTTGCTGCAATTTGATCCATCAGTTCTGCATTATTTAATTTCACTTCCACCAAATCAGCCTTAATTTTACCTTCCTCATCTTTTTTTACTGTATCATATAACACTGAATAAGTCTCATATCCTGCCTTTTGTGCTGCCATCATCAATTGAGGAGCCATAAATTCAAATGAGAAAGCCGAACCAAGACCACTTTGTTTTACAAATCCTTCAGGAGTTTCAACTCTGTGATTATTAAAAATTGTTGGCAAAAGAAATTTTGGCATATTGATATTTAATCAAATTTTTGAAGAGGCGAGGACTGTACAATAAAATACAAACTTAGTCTATAAGTTTTTCGAATTTAATTGGAATTATCCCTTAATGTCATTAACCAAATTACGTCATCCCTGAAATGGGAAGCATTTCAATGATCTTATACCAAAACATAAATTTATAGTCCGAACTAACAAAATATTTTTGAGATAAAAATTGTAAAAAATGAAAGCTGTATACCCATACAGCTTTCATTTTTTACAATTTTTAGCCAAAAAGATGAAGTTAGTTCTGATTGAAAAATACCAAACTATAAAATTATGTTTTGGTATATACATTCAGAGATCCTTGATTTTACTTCCCACTTTCCAGAAGCTTCTTCACCTCACGATCAAAATCACTTTCAAAATTTTGATCTTGGCTTTCTGAAAATTTTTCAAATTCATTTTCAGCAAAATTTTTTGCAAGTTCTGCGGAAATATTGCCAGCACCTGTTAAAATTTCTCTTTCGTTAAATTGTAAAAAGGCATTTAACTTTAAAGACCAATCTTTCATGGTCATCGCTTGGCGTTTTTTTGCCTGCATTTCGGCATATTCTAAATAAAGCGATACAATGCGATTTAAGTTGTCTATCTCATCTTCATTCAAATAATTTTTGGCAACTGCAACATCACTTTTGCGGATTTTTCCAAGCGGTGAATTTTTCCAATTAGTTAAGCCCATATTTGGTTTTGAACTACGAGCTCTATCACTAATAATTTCAGCGGCAGTGTTACCAGTAATGGCGAAGTGTAATTTATTTTGAATGGTGGAGAAAAATTCTTTCGTTTCTTCACTTCTTGGATCGTAATCAATGCTGCACTGCGAATAAATATCGGTGATTTTTTGGTAAAATCTGCGTTCAGAACTTCTTATATCACGAATGCGTTCTAACTGTTCATCAAAATAATCTTTACCAAAAATTTTGTTCGGATCTTTCAAACGTTGATCATCCATGGCAAAGCCTTTGATGATATATTCTTTTAAAACCTGATTTGCCCAAATTCTAAAATTGGTAGCTTGAATGGAATTTACACGATAACCAACTGAGATGATGGCATCAAGATTGTAGAATTTAGTTTTATATTTTTTTCCATCAGCTGCAGTTAGTTCCAAAATGGAACTAACTGATTCTTCCTTTAATTCATTGGTCTCAAAGATGTTTTTTAGATGTTTTGTTACAGCTGGTCTTTGAACTCCAAACAACACAGCAATTTTTTCTTGAGTAAGCCAAATATTTTCATCACGCAAAAATATTTCCACTTTCACTTGATTATTTGGCGTTTTGTAAAGCAAAAACTCGGTAAATGAATTGTTTTTATTTGCGGTTTCTTTCTTTGTCATAATTTTTGGTGTTTTGATTAAAAAAATATTTTATTAAAAATATAAATTAGTACAACTCTTCAAACTTTTTACGATAAATTGTAAGCAAAGAATTTGCATGATTTTATATTAAAATTTCTTTTCAAAAAAATTGATAATTTTTAAGAACTTATTTCTAGTATCTTTTGAAATATATGAAGGGACTATTTTTTGCGATAGCAATATTTGAATTCCTGTATTAAACGCCCCTTTATCAAACTTATTTAAAGATGGATTAAACTCTTTTGAAATTTCCAACTTCTCATCATCAGAAAATAAACCTTCTGTCGTAATATTCTTAAACATCTGATCAATATCTTCTAGAGTGAAAATCTTATCTTCAGAACTGATCTCTTTAATATATCTAGTTTTCTGAGTTCTTCCTTCTTTATCAGAATCAAGCAACACATAATAATTCCTAGCCCAAGATTCATATAAACCTATTGGTAAATCCAACTTTGTTGCTCCATGCCCAGGATAAAAATTAAAATTCACACTCTTTTTCAAGATAATTTCTACGAAATATCTAAATGTATAATAATCAAATTTACCCTCTGTAATAACAATATTAGGAACATTCTCAAGCATTCCTGGTCTATAATCCAAAACATCAAGAATAGGTTGAAAATACGAAGTTTGATTTGGAAACTCAGAAGCAAATTGCTTGTATTTATAAGCTTTTATTTCGGTTTCTCGGAAAGCAAAATCATCATCATAATCAATCGCACTATTCTTGATAATATAAGAAGAACCAAGCCATAAGGAATTTATTAAATGATGGCTATGTGTTGCATATACTAGCCTTGATTTTTCCGCGATGGTTTCGAATGTCTTAAGAATGCTTTGTTGAGCAGTTTGATGTAGATTTGATGCTGGTTCATCTAATAAAAATAATATCTCTCCAGTTGTTTTTATTCTTTCTTTTCTGAATTCAGTGTAGAGCAAGAAAGTGAAGAACCACTTGAAACCAAGGCTTCTTTCTGAAATTGCATAAGTTCTTTGCCCTTGTTTTAGACTAAGACGCAGGAAATGCCTTCCTTCTTCAGTCTCTGCTTTTACAACTATCTCCTTTTGGCTTGTTTTTTTAGTTCTATTCCACGCATTAAAAACCACCTCTGATATTTTCGCTCCTATTTCATTCTCAACAGCTTCTCGAGAAGATCTGTTTGAATTATTTGGATTTTTTAGACGATCTAATAAACTACTTTCTATACTATATGATTGATTTATTGATCCCAAAACATCTTTGATGATTGAAAGATATTCCTCTTCTTGTTTTCCTTGAGCCTCCAAAAATATCTTTTCAGGAAATTTAGATAAAAAATCTTTGTAAAAAATTATTTCAGGAAAAAGATTGTCCTTCACGAATTGCCATAGTTCTTTTTCTATTTTATCTTCAACATTAACAAATTTCTTGGATCTTTTAGCTTTTTTGTGAGTTACAAAAATCGTATATACTCTTCCAGTTTTTCTAAAATCCGAATTATTAAAAGTGTAAGTTCTTGTTAGATTGAATGTAGGCAAAATTTTTAATTCAGAAAAACTCATTTTTTTGGATAAAAAATCTTTTATCTTTTTTTTATCCTCTTCAGAAACTTCAAGTTCTGCTTTTACTAAAACATCTCCAGTAAAACCACCAAGCTCACTTTTAGGTATAAGCAGATGCTTTTTATCATCTGGAACTTCAAACTCAAAATCATTTATCGCTTCCAATATCGTTGTTTTTCCAGATTCATTCAACCCTATAAGGCTGTATATTTTATGATCTGGACTCATATCTAAATCCAATTCTAGATTTTTTATTCCTTTATAATTTTGGATTACAAATTTTCTATATCTCATTTTGTCTATTTTTAATATTTAAAGTACTTAAAAAAGAAACTTTATCTAACACTAAAATTAAAATAATAAACTAGTTGCGAATGCAGCGATTTATTCGCTGCGAAGCAACTCAACTTTCCTAAATTTGCGCTTGCGCAAATTTAATTTCATAACATCTCACCAATCTTTTTCGTCTTCAAAATCTCACGCGCTTTTTGATATTTATCATCATGCCAGAAAATTAAACATCCGTTGCAACCCTTGCCACAACAGCCATCAACACCAACTCTTGGTGTTCTTGGAGAAATTTTTTCATCACCAATTTCACGCGCTTCAAAATATTTTCGTCTCTTATTTTCATATTTTTCTTCTCTCACTTCACCTGCTTCAAGTTGGTGTGACAATTGACGCGACTCCACTTTCAACTTCTCTTCTTCAATATTCATTTTTTCTTTACGCACCAAAGAATAAGATGGCAAAAGTTGTTTTAGTTTTTCTTTATCAATTTCGTGAAATAACGAAGTTGGAATTCTAATTAATGGCTTCACACCTGCATTTACAACATCAACAATTTTCCAATTTTTACCATCACGTGAATAATTAAATTCATAAATTCTAAGCAAAATTGGTTCACGCTGAAATGGTGATAAAAATTCTAACACATCACCAGAAGCTAGGCGATTCTTGGCTTCAATAATCATTTCATCACCGTCCCAATCAACAACACGTGCAGCATATTCATAAAAAGAAGTTGAGCCGGTTGATTCATAATCATGCGCTAAATTAGTTAATCTTCCTTCATGAAATGCCAAAGTATAACCACGATTAGCCACAGAATTTATTTCATCCATATAGTCATCAGCGCGCCAATTTGCTGAATCTTTTATATAATCATCAATTGCAGCACGATAAACCCGCGCAACAGATCCTGCATAAAATTCAGTTTTATTGCGTCCTTCAACTTTAAATGAATCAAGTCCAAGCTTGATATATTCATCAAGTTTTGGCAATAAACATAAATCTTTAGAATTTAGAATGTAAGAACCATTAACGTCCTCTTCAAAAGGCATCAAAGCACCAGGGCGAATTTCCTCTTCTAAGAAAAAATCAAAAAGATCTTTATTATCTTCATTAATTTCAATTTCATGTTCTGTATTATCTTTAAGCTTGATTTTTAGCTTATAACCCCATCTACAAGAATGAGCGCAAGAACCTTGATTGGCGCCTCTTTCTGCCATAAAATTTGAAAGCAAACAACGCCCAGAATAAGTCATACACATTGAACCGTGAATGAAAGTTTCAATTTTAATATCAGGACATTTTAGGCGAATTTCCGCAAGCTCTTCAAATGAAACTTCGCGCGCCATCACCACTAATTTCGCACCTTGCTTTTGCCAAAAATCAACTGTTAACCAAGAACAAACGTTAGCTTGCGTTGAAATATGAAGTTCCAATTCTGGTGCATGTTGTCTTACAAATTGAAAAACTCCAGGGTCAGAAACAATTAGTCCGTCTGGCTTCACAGCTTTCACAGTTTCAATAAACTGTGGCAATTTTTCAATATCCTTATTATGCGAAAATAAATTAAGCGTTAGATAAACTTTTTTTCCTTTTGCATGCGCATATTCAATTCCTTCAACAAGATCTTCCAAAGAAAATGCTGATTTAACACGCAGTGACATATCTGGTGTTCCACAATAAACAGCATCTGCACCGTAGAGAATTGCGGTTTTTAAGCGATCAAGCGTTCCAGCTGGAAGTAATAATTCTGGTTTTTTCATTTTATAAAAAGCTGACTAAGTTTTTAGTATAAGGATCTTTGGGATTTTCAATAATTTGTGATTTTTCACCATTTTCAACAATTTGTCCAGCCTTTAAAACCAATATTTGATCAGAAATTTGTGATACTATATTTAAATCATGTGAAATCAAAATATAAGAAATTTTTTGTTGTTTTTGAACTTCAACAAGTAATTTTAAAATCTCATTTTGAGTAAGCAAATCAAGGGCTGAAGTTGGCTCATCTAAAATAAGGATTTTTGGTTTTAACACTAAAGATCTAGCAATCGCCGCACGTTGTCTTTGTCCGCCTGAAAGCTGATGTGGATAACGCCATTTAATATCTTCATCAAATTTTAAACGCATTAAAACTTCATCAACAATTTTTATCTGTTCTTCTCTATTTTTTGCAATTTTATGAATCAACAACCCTTCCGAAATTATTTCAAAAATATTAAGGCGCGGATTAAGACTCGCGAATGGATTTTGGAAAATAATTTGAATTTCTTTGCGCAATGATAAATCTTCTTTTGACCAAATTTTTTTACCAAAATAATTTATATCACCTTCACTTTTAATCAGATGAGTCAATGCCAGAGCAATCGTTGATTTTCCTGATCCGCTTTCACCAATTATGCCAAGATTTTCACCAAAATTTAGCTTAAAATTAATATTTTTGGCAGCGAAGAAATCATCTTTTTTTAAAAGAGATTTTTTGATTTTGTAAATTACAGAAAGATCTTTTACTTCTAAAATTAAGTCAGATTTTTTATTTTCTATATTTCTATCAATCTTAGAAAATGCTGCTTCAAACAATGATTTTGTATATTCACTTTTTGAATTCTTTAATAATTCTTGAGTAAAATTTTTTTCAACAATTTTTCCATTTTTTAAAACAATAATTTCATCAGCAATTTTTTTAACAATACGCAAATT
Organism: Rickettsiales bacterium; assembly: GCA_018969185.1. GTDB lineage: Bacteria > Pseudomonadota > Alphaproteobacteria > Rickettsiales > UBA1997 > UBA2645. The sequence continues at coordinate 26,473 of JAGWYT010000022.1, forward strand.
ATGAGTAATGAATAGAACCGCTATATGAAGCTGCTCTTTTAATCTCAAAAGCAATTTCAAAATTTCATCTTCAACAGCAACATCAAGAGCTGTTGTTGGTTCATCAGCAATTAAAATTTTTGGATTATTGGCAAGTGCAATTGCAATCATAACGCGTTGCTTTTGACCGCCTGAAAGCTGGTGCGGATAGTCATCAAGCCTTGCCACCAAATCATGCAATTCAACAAGATTAAATAATTCAATTATTCTTTTTTTAAGAGCCGCTTTAGAAATTTTTGGATTATGAATTTTTATTATTTCAGCAACTTGATCACCAATTTTATGTAGTGGATTTAGCGATGTTGTGGGATCTTGAAAAACTAAACCAATCTCACGTCCCCTTATTTTACAAAGCTCTTTCTCATTTAAAGAAAGAAGATTTCTACCATCAAAAATAACCTCACCTTTTATCTTTGCTTTTGGCAATAAGTTAACTATCGACAAAGCAGTAACAGATTTCCCTGAACCACTTTGCCCAATAATTGCAGTAATTTTTTTAGCAGAAATCTCAAAGGAAATATCACGAACAACTTCGTTATTTTCAAATGAAATGGAGAGATTTTTTATCTTAATCAAAATCAGAATTTTAGAAATGCTACGGCAATGCCAATTGAGCTCATAATCAAGCCAGCAGAAAAATAAATAGCCTTGCCAAGTCTTATAGTTAATTCATTTTTTATTGATTCAATTCTAAGTTCCAATTTATCAATTCTCTGTTCTAACCTAGATTCAGATTTATTTATTTTTTTTTCTAGATCTGCTTTGGTTGCAAAGTTTTCTATTGATTGGCTTTGTGTTTCTTTAGGCACTGTTAACAAATGTTAATGATGTTAGATTTTGATATTATTTTTAGCGCTTTTTTACTAAATTTTTCTTT
>JAGWYT010000023.1 GCA_018969185.1 Rickettsiales bacterium
GAATTTAAGCGACTTCGTCAAACAAAATTACAAAAATACAAACCATGAGTTTGATGGAGCTTACAGTCTGTTCAGCTCTTAACCGGACAGTAGTGGCTACAAGCCAGTTCCCGCTTAAGATATTTCCCTTAAAGGCATGAGATACTCGAATTTGCTTAGCAAATTCAAGGATGACGATGTGTAGGATGATTGTAAAAAATATATTAAAATTTAGTTGAATTAGATTAATTAATGTGAAACTTAATCTGACGAAAAATTCACTTAAAAATTTTGACAAATGAAAAAACTAATCGGACCGTTTTCACAATTACTGACGATGCAAAATATCTCCTTGCGTGGAGCGGTTTTAGATGAGAATTTACCAATTATAAATAACGCCGCAATTGTTGTTGAAAATGGTAAAATTTTTGATGTTGGAAATTTTGATGAATTAAGAAAAAAATATTCTGATATTGAAATTAACCATATAAATCAAGACTCAGTTGCACTTCCCGGATTTGTTGATGCCCACACTCACATTTGTTTTGATGGTAATAGAGCTCTTGATTATGCCATGCGCTCAAATGGTAAAACCTATCTTGAAATTGCTCAAAATGGCGGCGGAATTGCAAGTTCAGTAACTAAAACTCGTGCTGCTTCACAAGAAAAATTAAGCGAATTAACTGCTAAGAGAGCCAATCAGCATTTATCAGAAGGTGTTACTACAATTGAAGTAAAAAGTGGTTATGGACTTAGTGTTGTTGAAGAGCTGAAAATGCTGCGTGCAATAAAAACAGCACAAAATTTAACTAAGGCTAATTTAGTTCCAACCTGCCTTGCCGCCCATATTAAGCCAAAGGATTTTACGGGGAATGCTTCAGAATATTTAAATGAAATAGCAGAAAATTTACTGCCAAAGATTAAAGCGGAAAATTTAGCAAATCGAGTTGATATTTTTATTGAGCAAAGCGCTTTCAATTACGATGATGCCAAAGAATATTTACAAAAAGCCAAAAATCTTGGTTTTGGAATTACAGTTCACGCTGATCAATTTTCCGTTGCTGGATCAAAGCTGGCAGTTGAGCTAAATGCACTTTCAGCAGATCATTTAGAAGCAAGTTCAATTGAAGAAATAAAATTAATTGCAAAATCAAACGTGGTTGCAGTGGCACTTCCCCTTGCATCTTACGGACTTGGAATTTATGAAATGACGAAGGCAAGAGAGCTTCTTAATCATGGTGCAATTTTAGCAATTGCATCGGATTGGAACCCAGGTTCAGCACCAATGGGAGATTTACTTTGCGGCGCAGCACTTTTTGGAATTTATGAAAAATTAAGTGCAGCAGAAATTTTTTCTGCGCTAACTTTCAGAGCTGCTAAAGCCTTGAATTTGAATGATCGCGGACGAATTGAAAAAAATATGATTGCTGATTTACAACTTTATCCATGTAATGATTATCGTGAAATTCTTTATCATCAGGGTAAAATGAAACCATTTATGGTTTTTAAAAATGGAGCACCTCAATGACTTATAAAAAATCTTTAAAAATTAGCGGCAGGATTGATGGCACAGACGAAAGCGTGCTTCGCTTTCATCAAGTAATTAACCACATTGATTTAGAAAAAGATGAAATTCATTTTAATGAAAATGAAAGTGGAATTGTCTTTCTTGAATTCAATGTTGATGAAGGTGTTAGAAGAAATAAAGGCAGAATTGGCGCAGCACAAGGTGGTATTGCAATTTCTGAAGCTCTTGCAAATTTTCCAATAAATTTTTCTAATAATTATAAATTTTTTCATGGCGGAATTATTACTTGTGATGATGGAAATTTAGAAAAATCACAAGAGAATTTAGGTTTTTATGTTGAGAAAATTATAAAGAGCAAAGCCTTACCAATTGTGTTTGGAGGCGGACATGAAATTACTTATGGAAATTATTTAGGCATAAAGAATTTTGCTAAAAAATCTAAAATTGGCATTATTAATTTCGATGCTCATTTTGATTTAAGACCAGTTGAAAAAGAAATTGGTGCCACTTCCGGCACAGGATTTTGGCAGATTTCCGAAGATATGGAAAAAAATAATGAGAGTTTTAATTATTTAGCTTTAGGAATTCAAAAATTTTCTAACACCAAATTTTTATTTAATCTTGCCAATCAACTTGGCGTGAAATATGTTTTTGGTGATGAATTTAATTACGAAAATAAAAATAATTTATTAAAAATAATCGCAGAATTTATTGCAAAAAATGATTATATTTATTTAACAATTTGTATGGATGTTTTTGCCGCAAGCTTTGCTCCCGGTGTTAGCGCACCTTCGCCAAACGGCATTTTACCAGATTTTATTTTTAAGAGTTGTTTTGATTTAATTACCAAATCAAAAAAATTAATCTCTCTTGATTTTGCTGAAACAAATCCAAAATTTGACGTGGATGCAAGAACTTCAAAATCAGCAGCAAGTCTTGTTTTTAGGGCTTTGGGTAATCTTAAATAGTCATACCGGACAAACATTTTCTTAGTTAGCTTTGCTAACTTAGAAAATGTAGATCCGGTATCCATAATTATTTTTATGGATTGCAGATGAAGAATTTCTAAGAATCGCTTTGCGATTCCAATAAATTCTGGCTCCGCAATGACTACAAAATCTTCCACACAAATTTATGTGGAATTCCATCTTCTAAAAATTGTTCTTCACCTGAAAAATATTCATTTTTTGTGTAAAAATTTACAGCGCTTTTACCAAAGCTATCTCTAGCATTTGCATATATTGCCCTAACACCATTTTCCATAGCAAATTCTTCACAAAATTTTAAAAGTTCAGAACCAATGCCCTTATTTTGCATATCTTCTTTTACTGCAACTCTCTGCATGAAGAATTTATCATCATCATGAGATAGCATGGCTGTAGCACATAGCTTGCCATCTAAAAATCCAGCAATACGAATATTGTTTTTTTCTTCTTCTAATTCCCTAATTGAGAATTTTAAATTGAGGGTTTTTCGTAAAATTTCTTCAGCAAGTGTGATGCAGGAAAGATATTCTTTGCTATCACTTTCAACTATTATGAATTTTAGATTATTTTGCATGGTGGTTTTTGATTAATACTTAGAATACAACACATCGCTTTTTTCGCTTCGCTCAAAGACCCAGTCCACATGTTCATGTTTTTGCATCAACTTTAGCATGAACATGAGGACGTGGTCATGAGACCACCTCCTGCGTAAGGATCTTGCGTCGCCTAAGCCACGCTTCGTCGCTTTTCTCGGCTTCGCTCGGACTCTGGGTTTGGCTTTACAGCCAAACCCGCTATTCGCTCAAATTAGCCGTTAAGGCTAATTTGCCGGAGATAAATCTCCGTCGCTCAAGCCTCGAAGACGACTCGCGCCAGGTCTTGCGCCGCTTCGCTCCTGAGACCGCTTTAAGCTAAAAACATGCGTTTAGCACGTTTTTTTAACGCTTAAAGCCCATGACAATGCTTATATTTCTTACCAGAACCACAAGGACATGATTCATTTCTAGCAACTTGTCCCCACGTTTCCTGATTTCTTGGATCACGATCTTTAGGATCAACTTGAGTTTTTATTGGAGTAATTGAAGAAGTTGATCTTGCTGTTTTAGGTTCTGAATCGGCCATTGAAGGATCATTACGCGTTTCAAACATTTTTTGTTTTGGCGCACGTGCAATTAAATTAACTTGATTATTTTCGTCAGATGATAAATTCAATTGAACATGAGCTAATCTGCTAACAACTTGCTCTTCAAGACGCAGCATCATATCTTCAAATAAATCAAAAGCTTCTTTCTTATATTCAATCAATGGATCTTTCTGAGCGTATGCACGAAGGTTAATTCCATTACGCAATTTATCTAAAGATAATAAATGATCTTTCCATTCGGAATCAAGCGTTAACAAGAATACTTGTCTTCCAACTTGTGAAATCACTTCTGCACCATAAAGACTTTCTTTCTCTTTAAAAATTTCATCAGTTTTTTGATTAACTAAATTCAGAATTTCTTTTTCAGTAACACCATCCTTCGCTGCTTCTATTTTCAAATCAAGCTTGATGCCATAAATACGAAAGACTTCATTTTCTAAACTATCAATTTCCCAATTATCTTGATAAGCATTTTTTGGAATATGATCTTCAACTAAATCACTGTTTATCTCTTTACAATATTTAGCAATTTTTTGCATTACATCAGCACCATTAATAATTTCATGACGCAAAGAGAAAATTGCTTTTCTTTGATTATTTACAACATCGTCAAATTTCAAAAGATTTTTTCTAATTTCATAATTACGCATTTCAACTTTTTGCTGCGCCTTCGCAAGAGTTCTGGTAATCCATGGATGGAAAATTGCCTCATCATCTTTCAAACCAAGTGTTGAAAGCATACCTTGTAATTTTTCTGAACCAAAAATTCTCATCAAATCATCTTGTAAAGATAAGAAAAATTTTGATTTTCCAGCATCCCCTTGTCTTCCTGAACGACCACGAAGTTGATTATCAATTCTACGGCTTTCATGTCTTTCCGTACCAAGTACAAAAAGGCCTCCAGCGTCAATTGCAATTTTTTTATCAGCTTCAACTTTGGCATTAATTTCGGCAATTTTTTCTTTAATTTCTTCATCACTTAAATTTTTAGCTGCTTCTGATTCTAAGAATTTTTCAATAATCATTTCAGAATTTCCACCAAGCTTAATGTCCGTTCCACGCCCTGCCATATTGGTTGCAATTGTTATTGCACCAGAAACACCAGCTTGCGAAATAATCTCTGCTTCTTGCTCATGATATTTAGCATTTAAAACATTATGCGGCAATTTATGCTGGCGTAATAGTTTTGAAAGATATTCTGATTTTTCAATGCTGACAGTTCCAACAAGCACTGGCTGCTTCTTAGCATGGCTTTCTGAAATTGCTTTAACAATTGCATTATATTTTGCCATTTCACTTTTATAAATTTCATCATCCTCATCAATTCTTGAAACCGTTTGATTAGTTGGAATTTCAACAGTTCTTAAACCATAGATTTCTTCAAACTCCATTGCCTCAGTCATTGCAGTTCCCGTCATGCCTGCAAGTTTGTTATAAAGTCTAAAATAATTTTGGAATGTAATTGAAGCTAAAGTTTGATTTTCATTTCTAATTCTCACACCTTCTTTTGCTTCTAGTGCTTGATGTAAGCCATCTGAAAATCTTCTTCCTTCTTGCATACGACCAGTAAATTCATCAATGATAATAACAGAATTATCTTTAATGATGTAATCAATTTCATTTTTGAAAACCTTATGTGCCTTCAATGCCTGATTAGTGTGATGGACTAAAGAAACATAATTAATATCAAAAAGTGAGGCATTTTCTTCAATCAAACCTTTTTGTTTTAAAAGCTGTTCCATCTTTTCAACACCAGCATCAGTTAAAAATACTGAGCGTTCTTTTTCTTCTAATTGATAACAGGTTTCATCAAGCTTTGGAATCAAGCCATTAATATCTTCATAAAGTTTTGAATTATCATTAGTTGGACCAGAAATAATTAGCGGAGTCCTTGCTTCATCTATTAGAATTGAATCAACTTCGTCAACAATTGCAAAATTTTTGCCATTCACACCTTGGCGTTGCACCATATCAGCAACGAAATATTTCATATTGTCGCGCAAATAATCAAAACCAAGTTCATTATTTGTAGCATAAGTAATATCACAATTATAAGCAGCTCTACGTTCTTCTTCATTTAGATCAGTTGTCACACAACCAACTGAAAGACCAAGAAATTGATGAAGTTTTCCCATCCATGCTGAGTCTCTTTTTGAAAGATAATCATTTGGCGTTACAACATGAACACCATTTCCCGACAAGGCATTCAAATAGCATGGCAAAGTTGATACAAGAGTTTTACCTTCACCAGTTTTCATTTCGGAAATTTTACCTTGATGCAAAACAATACCACCAACTAATTGTACATCAAAATGTCTCATATGTAAAACACGTTTTGATGCTTCTCTAACAACAGCAAAAGCTTCATGAAGAATTTGATCAAGAGTTTGTCCAGCCTTAAGACGGTTTTTAAACTCTACCGTTTTCATCTTTAATTCTTGATCTGAAAGCGCTGAAATTTGGGGTTCTAAAGCATTTATTTTTTCAACCTCAAGAAACACAGATTTAATAACACGATCATTTACCGATCCGAATATTTTTTTTGCAATATATGAAATCATCTAAATAAAAATTAACTTAAAATATATGTTGTTACTACCCTCCCCTTGAGGGCAGTGTTAACTTGATATTGTTCTAAACTTACTCGATGTTATCACTCCCCTTGAGGGGTAGTCGACGAATAAGCTTTAGCTTATGAATCGGTGGTAGGTTAAAAAAAATATTTGACCCCTCCCCGAAATCCTTACGGATTTCGACCCTCCCCAAGAACAAAAGCTGGGGGAGGGTCATAAAAACTAGTACAAAATCTTAATATCTGCTCCGCAGGAAATTAACTTCTCAGCAAGCCTCTCATAACCTCTTTCAAGGTGATAGAGACGATTAATGATAGTTTCTCCTTCAGCCACCAAAGCCGCTAAAACCATAGAAACAGAAGCTCTTAAATCAGTTGCCATCACTTCCGCACCAGTTAATTTCTTAACTCCTTTAACAATTGCGATATTACCGTGCGATTCAATATTAGCGCCCATTCTAACTAATTCTAAAACATGCATGAAACGATTTTCAAAAATTGTTTCTTCAATTGTTGAAACGCCATTAGCAAAAGCCATTAAAGACATAAATTGCGCTTGCATATCAGTTGGAAAACCAGGAAAGGGATGGGTTGAAATACTAACTGAATTTATTTCTTCAGAAGTTCTTTTTACTTCAATTTCGTTATCAGAAATTTGAGTTAATTTTACTCCTGCTTTTTCAAGTTCTTCTTTAAAACCACCAAAAAGCCACATCTCAACACCAATTAACTTAACGCATCCTCCTGTAATTCCAGCCGCAATTGCATAAGTTCCAGCTTCAATTCTATCAGCAATAATTTTGTGTTCTGCACCGTGTAATTTTTCCACACCTTGAATTACAATTTGTGAAGTTCCAGCACCAGAAACCTTTGCTCCCATTGCATTTAGGCATTTTGCCAAATCAATAATTTCCGGTTCACAAGCAGCATTATTTAAAATAGTTTCACCAGAAGCAAGAGTTGCAGCCATCATTGTGCTTTGTGTGGCACCCACTGAAACTTTTTCAAAATTCACTTCCGCACCTTTTAATCTTCCATCAACATGTGCTTCAACATAACCGCTCACTAATTCAATTTTAGCACCTAATTTTTCCATTGCTTTTAAGTGTAAATCTACTGGACGCGTGCCAATTGCGCATCCCCCAGGAAGTGAAACTTTTGCTCTACCAAAGCGCGCCAACAAAGGCCCTAAAATTAAAATTGAAGCACGCATTTTTGAAACTAATTCATAAGGTGCCACTGGATTAGAAATTTCCTTAGCATCAAAAACAACTACTCGCCCTTGATTTCCACCGTTTTTATTAGCGCCATCAAGTTCTATTTTTATACCAAGACTTGCCAAAAGATTTGCCATTGTTGAAATGTCAGCAACATGAGGCATGTTAAGCAATGTTAATTTTTCTTCAGTCAGAATTGATGCAACCATCAATGGTAAAGCTGCATTCTTAGCACCAGTAATAGAAATGCTTCCTTGCAGCTTTTTTCCACCTTTTATAAAAAGTTTTTTCATGTTTAATTAATGATTCTGACCTTTAACAATTAAACATGATTTTGCAGATACAAAAAATGTATTTTCATAAGTTCTTTCAATTGAATGAATTCTCTTAATTTCTGATCTTGATTTTATTTTAGTTAATCCACTATCTCCAATTGAAACAAAACCAAAATAATTATTACTACATGAAGTCACTGAAACCGTTGGCACTACATATTCATCATAATAAAGAAGTTCTTTTACATCAGTGTAAAACACACCTGGACCTGAAGGAGGATTAGTTATGGCACAAGAAGAAATAAAAGCTAAAAGCAAAACTAAGTAAAATTTTTTCATAATTAATTTTTTTCGTAATTGTTAATAATAAGTTGGTTTAAAAGACGCACACCATAACCTGTAGCACCTTTTACGGCCATAGAATCACCTTTGCCTTTCCAAGCAACGCCTGCAATATCAAGATGAGCCCATTTAGTGTCACCAATAAATCTCTTTAAAAACTGTGCTGCAGTTGTGCTGCCAGCACCTCTTCCATTGCCAACGTTTTTCATATCAGCAATATCAGAATTTATCATTTCATCATATTCTTCACCAATTGGCAATCTCCAAACCGTTTCAGATGTAGCTTTGCCAGCATCTTCAAGCTGTTTTGCTAAATTATCATCATTTGCAAAAAGACCAGCGTGAACATCAGCTAAACAAACAATTACCGCACCAGTTAAAGTTGCTAAATCAACAATAAATTTCGGCTTAAATTTTGTGTTAGTGTAATGTAATACATCAGCCAAAACTAACCTTCCTTCTGCATCAGTGTTAATAACTTCAATAGTTTGACCAGACATTGATTTTACAACATCTCCCGGTCTTTGTGCAGTGCCTGATGGCATATTTTCAACAATACCAATTGCACCAATTGCATTTACTTTTGCCTTTCTTTGTGCAAGTAAACGAAGCAAGCTCACAACAACGGCAGAGCCACCCATATCGGTTTTCATATCTTCCATATTTTGTGCTGGCTTAATTGAAATTCCACCAGTATCAAAAGTTACGCCTTTACCAACAAAAGCAATTGGCTGATCCTTAGCGTTTTTTGTACCATTCCATTTCAAAATAACCATCTTTGATTCTTTAGAGCTACCTTGTCCAACACCAAGCAAAGCATTCATTCCAAGTTTAGTCATTTCTTTAACACCAAGAACTTCAACTTCTAAACCTTCTTTTTTTAAAGTTTTGCAAATTTCTGCATAGCTTTCTGGATTTAATACATTAGCTGGCTCAGAGACTAAATCACGAGCAAAGAAAATATTATCAGCAAGAGTTTCAAACTCTTTAAATTCTAATTTAGCTTTTTTCTCATCACTAACTGCAAAATTTAAATTTAGAACTTTAAGAATTTTTGATTCTTTTTTATCTACAAAATATTTATTAAAACGATATGATTGTAAAAGCACACCAAATGCCGCATTACAAGCATTCTTTAAAGAATAAGAATCAAATTTTATAGAATTTTTTTCATCTAAGTCTAGTGCTGTAAATATTGTAGCATCTTTAATTTTCATAGCATTTAAGAATGAAAATGCCGCTGAACCAGCTTTCTGTAAAGAAATATTATTTACCTTTTTTTCCGCACCAACACCAACAAAAACCAGTGATAAATTTTCATAAGAAATAATGCAGGTTTGACCAGCTTTTCCGCTAAAAGAAAAATTGTCTTTAGCTGATTTTAAAGCTTTTGATTTTGATTTTTTAACTTGTTCTTCACTTAAAAGAAAAACAGCAACTGAATTTTTTACATTAGAAAGCGAATTTGCTTTTACAAAATTTATTTTCATTTTTTAAAAAACTGGAATTGATAAGATATATTTGCTTGCCTAAACTTATATTTGAGAAGCACAATTTGCAATTAAAAATAACTTTTAAAATATGGATATAACACCATTAATCAAAAAAGGTCGCAATATTATTGATTCCTATAGCGATTTAGGTTTTAAAATTTCAAAAAAAGATTTTTCTGGAAGCATTATTCTTTTACCAACAAAAGTAACTGAAATTAAACTGAACGAAAACGAAATTTTTGAAGAAGAAAAATTATTAAATTTAATTGCTGAATTTAGTGAAGAAAAAATTGAAATTTTATTAATTGGAACTGGAAAAACACATAAAGCTCCAAATCATAATTTTAAGCAAAGAATTAGAGAAAAACTTCCGTCTGCTTCAGTTGATTTTATGACCACGGCTGCAGCATGTCGAACCTTTAATATCTTGACTTTGGAAGATAGAATTGTTGCCGCAATATTAGTTATTTAGCCATGCATGATTTAACTATAATATTATCATTATTTAGCCTTGGTTTTTTTGGTGGATTTAGCCATTGTATCGGAATGTGCTCACCTTTTGTTTTTACTCAAGTTACAAATCGTCTGACCAAAACCAAAGTTGAGAATTTTTCTAGATTAAAAAACTTTGCCCTAATTCCCTATCATTTTGGACGTATCACCACATATTCTTTAATTGGAATTTGTTGCTCTTTTTTAACTAAAAATATTCGTGATTTTACAGAATTTAGAATTATTGCCACTTTTTTTCTTCTAATTGCAGCAATGGCATTTTTAGAATTATTATTTGAGAAAAGCTTCTTTAAAAGCATAAAAAACAAATTGCCAATTAAATCAAAAAGCCTAAAAATAAACTCAAATGGACCGAAGTTTTTATCATCACTTCTTTCTAACCTTTTTAAAAATCCAGAAAAGTTTAATGGATTTTTTCTTGGAGTAATTCTTGGTTTTATTCCTTGTGGGTTATTATATAGTGCATTTTTGTTAGCTATGACAATTTCTTCACCATTTATTGCAGGAATTGGCATGTTTGCCTTTGGAATAGCAACTTTTCCAGCACTTTTTTTTACCGCTTCTGGCGGATATTTTTTTCTAAAAAAATTTAAACAAGAATTAAAAATTATTTCTAAAATTATCCTTACAATAAATTTTGTAACGATTTTTTTAATGGCAATTTCATTAATTAGATAAATAGATAAAATGTCTTCAACGTCAGTTTCACATCAAGTAAAATACAATTATGACATCGTAAAATTATTTACTATTGCTGCCACATTTTGGGGTATAGTTGGTTTTACAGCTGGTGTCTTCATCGCTTTTCAACTAGCTTTTCCAGCACTTAATTTAGGCCTAGAATGGACAAGCTTCGGAAGACTTCGTCCTCTTCACACTTCAGCAGTAATTTTTGCCTTCGGTGGAAATGCACTTTTTGCCACAAGTTTGTTCGTTGTACAAAGAACTTGTCAGGTCAGGCTTTGGGGTTCTGATAATTTGTTAAAATTCATTTTCTGGGGTTATCAAATTTTCATTATCATGGCAGCTTATGGATATGTTAATGGCATTACACAAGCTAAAGAATATGCGGAACCAGAATGGTATGCTGACTTATGGCTCACAATAATTTGGGTCTGTTATTTCTTAGTTTTCATGATGACTTTAAAAAACCGTAAAGAACCTCATATCTACGTTGCTAACTGGTTTTATCTTGGTTTCATTGTTACTGTAGCAATTCTTCATATTGTTAACAATCTATCAATTCCACTTTCATTTGATGGCTCACAAAGTTATCCAATTTTTGGTGGCGTACAAAGTGCAATGATTCAATGGTGGTATGGACACAATGCTGTAGGGTTTTTCTTAACGGCAGGATTTATTGGTATAATGTATTATTTCGTTCCAAAAAGAGCTGGTCAGCCAGTTTATTCTTATCGCCTATCCATCTTACACTTTTGGTCATTAATTTTTATCTATATTTGGGCTGGTCCTCACCATTTACATTACACTTCACTTCCTGATTGGGTACAAACACTTGGTATGACATTTTCAATTATGCTTTGGATGCCTTCTTGGGGCGGTATGATTAACGGTATTATGACACTTTCTGGTGCATGGGATAAATTGCGTACTGATCCAGTTTTACGCTTTTTAATTACTGCAGTTGCATTTTATGGAATGAGCACATTTGAAGGCCCTCTAATGGCAATTAGGTCAGTCAATGCTTTATCACATTACACTGATTGGACAGTTGGTCACGTTCACTCAGGGGCTTTAGGATGGGTTGCTTTTATCAGCTTTGGTGCACTTTACCATTTAGTTCCAGTTTTATGGAATAAAAAAGAACTTTATTCCACAAAGTTAGTTAGTGTACATTTCTGGATTGCTTCAACTGGTATAGTTCTCTATATTACAGCAATGTGGATTTCCGGTATCATGCAAGGCTTGATGTGGCGCTCTTATGATGAAATGGGCTTCTTACAATATTCATTTGTTGAAACTGTTAAAGCTATGCATCCACTTTATTTGACACGCGCTATTGGTGGACTATTATTCCTCACTGGAGCTTGTATAATGGCTTACAATTTCTATAAAACAATTAAGTCTAAGTCGTAATGTTTAAACACGAAAAAATTGAAAAAAATTCAACCTTACTTCTAATTCTAACAATTCTTGTTGTATCAATTGGCGGGCTAGTGGAAATTGCTCCCCTATTTCGTATTGAGACTACAATTGAAAAAGTTGAAGGCATGCGCCCCTACACTCCACTTGAATTAATTGGTTCAAAAATTTATAAGCGTGAAGGTTGCTATGGATGCCATTCACAACAAGTTCGAGTTTTACGTGACGAAGTTGAAAGATATGGACATTATTCTTTAGCAGCTGAAAGCATGTATGATTTCCCTTTCCAATGGGGTTCAAAAAGAACTGGTCCTGATTTAGCACGTGTTGGTGGTAAATATTCTGATGATTGGCACAAACGCCATTTAATTGATCCAAGAAGCGTTGTTCCTGAATCAATCATGCCAGGTTATAAATTCATGCCTCATCGCGAAGCCTCTATTTCTGGTATTGCAAATGATATGGAAACATTACGCAGAATTGGCGTTCCTTACACTGACGATATGATTCAAAATGCCGTTTCTGACGCCGCTGTTCAAGCTTCAAGCGACAGAGATGCTGAAGCTTTACAAAGACGTTATGGCGGCAAAGTTAATGTCAGAGATTTTGATGGGAATCCACAAATAGTTTCTGAAATGGACGCTTTAGTTGCTTATTTACAAGCTCTTGGAACATTTGTTGATTTTGCTAAATACGATAATCCAAATGAGGTTAAAAAATGATTGATTTCATTACTAGTCAAGCACCAACAATTGCCACTCTTTTTTTCTTTCTGACTTTTTGCTATGTCATCTTTTCAGTATTTAAAAAAGGAACTAGTAAGAAATTTGATAAATATTCACAAATTCCCTTCAAAGAAAGAGAAATATTGATGGAAAAACCAAAAACAAAAAGTAAAAAATAAATTATCCGAACAAATGACAGATAATAAAGATAACAAAAATCAAGATCAGAAAAAGAAAGTTGAAGCTAGCTTTAAAACTACAGGACATGAGTGGGATGGCATTTCTGAATATAATATTCCTGCACCACGCTGGTGGTTAATTGTGTGGATAGTTTGTATTATTTGGTCAGTTGTCTATTGGTTCTTCTATCCAACTTGGCCAATTCCGGGTGGAAATTCAAAAGGTTCACTAAATTGGAGTGGTACTAGCCAACTAAAAGAGTCGCAACAGGAAATTGAAGCTCTTAAAAATGTTTATTTAGAAAAATTTGCTAAAAGTAGTTTTGAACAAATTCAACAAGATCATGAATTAATAGAATTTGCTAAAAATGGTGGTCGTGCTGCTTTTAAAGAAAATTGTGCTGCTTGTCATGGCCTTGGAGCGCAAGGAGCTAAGGGCTATCCAAATTTAAATGATGATGATTGGTTGTGGGGTGGAAAAATTGAAGATATTTATACAACACTAAAATATGGTATTAGATCAGGTCATGAAAAGGCACGCTCTAACCAAATGCCTTCTTTTGGTCTTGATAAGATTTTAAATAAAGAAGAAATTGGCGAAGTTGTTGAATATGTAATGTCATTATCCGGCAAGGCCTCTCACAACGCTAAAGGTGAAGAAATTTTTAAAGCTAACTGTGTGGCATGTCACGGAGCTGCTGGAAAAGGAAACCGTGAACTTGGCGCACCAAACTTATCTGATGCAATCTGGCTTTACGGTGGAACTAAAGAGGAAATAACTTACACTGTGAATTATGCCCATGCTGGTGTAATGCCTTATTGGACAGGTAGACTTGATGAACAAACCATCAAGCAATTAGCAATTTATGTTCATTCACTTGGTGGTGGAGAATAAACATATGAATTACAAAATCTCTAATAACACTTCTGTAAGATCAAATGGAATATATTCTCAAATATATTGGTATGATTTTTTTAGCGGAAACGATATAGAAAAAATAGTTGCTTATTGCGATTCAAAGGAAAAACAAAACTCTACCGTATCACAAAATAACCCTATTATTGATAACCAAACCAGAATATCTAAAGTAAATTTTCATAATCATAATGACGAAAATGCGTGGATATTTGATCGCATCAATTTCGGAATTGAAGATATGAATAATAAATTTTTCCACTTTGATCTTTATGGATATAATTATTTTCAATATTCGGAATATCATGGTTCAGAGCTAGGTAAATATAACTTTCATATGGATATGTTTACAAATGATGAAAGTTGTAAATTACCATTAGCAAGGAAATTATCTTTATCAATTTTACTAAGTGAACCGGGAGTTGATTTTGAAGGTGGGGAATTCCAAATTAATGATAGTAGTGAAGCAAAATTAAAAACTCTTGATATGAAAAAAGGCACTTTAGTTGCTTTTCCCTCTTATATAATTCATCGAGTTACACCAGTAACTAAAGGCATTAGAAGGTCTCTAGTAGTGTGGGTTGAAGGACCTAAATTTAGGTAAAATGTTATTAGGATATAATTTAATAAAACATAATTTACTAACTTCTCATCGAAATAATAAACTCCATCACGCAATTCTTCTTCATGGCAAAAAAGGCATAGGAAAATCAAACTTCGCCAAAGAATTTGTTTTGAAAATCTTAAACAGCAGTAATTTAAACCACCCTAATCTTCTTCTAATTGAAAAAGAAGAAGGGAAAAAAGAAATTTCAGTTGAAAAAATTAGAAATATCAGCGGTTTTCTTAATCAAACTTCCGCTATTTCCAAAGATAAATTCATTATCATTGATTCTGCCGATGAGCTAAATAAATCATCTGCCAACGCCCTTCTAAAAACTCTTGAAGAGCCACATACGAATAATTTTTTAATTCTGATTTCTCACAATCCAAATAAAGTAATCGCTACAATAAAGTCACGCTGCCAACTTATAAAAATAGCAGATTTAAACTTAAATGATTTTTCAGAAATTCTTAGAAAAAATAATCCGCAAATTTCTACTGAAGAAATAAAAATTCTTTCTCATATTTGTGATAACTCTCCGGCTAAAGCTCTAGAGCATGGAGAAGAGTTTATCAAATTTTACTCAAACCTACTTTCTTCTCTTAAAAACAATATAATTAGTGAAGAAATTTATAAAAATCTTTCTGACAAAAACTTCTCTCTTGAAGTTATGGCAGAAACTTTAGAATTTTTTCTAAACCGCCTAATTAAGTTTCTAAATAATAGTGAAATTGATTTTTATTTTGACGAGAAAGAAGTTTTTTTTGCTCTCAAAGAGAAATTATCTTTAAAAGAAGTGTTTGTAATTTATGACAATATTCGTAACTCATTACAAAAAACCAGATCGTTATATTTAGACAAAAAACTAACTTTCATTAATATTTTCAATCAAATAGTTGCATGACAAAACTTTACAGAAGCATTGGTTTGATGAGTGGAACATCAATGGATGGCATTGATTTAGCCTTAATTGAAAGTGATGGTAAAGAAGTTATTAATCGCAAAAATTTTTATTATAAGGCTTATGAAAATGATTTTAAAAAACGTTTAAAAAGTTTGATTTATGAAACTTCATCTTTAGAAAAGATAAAGTCTGTAGAAAATGAATTAACGCTGCTTCACGCTGATTTAGTAAAAGAATTTCTTAGCAAAAATAACATTGATAAAAACTCAATTGATTTAATTTCTTTTCACGGACACACCATTCTTCACTTGCCTGAAAAATCAATAACTTGGCAGATTGGCAATGGTTATTTACTTGCGAAAGAAACTGCTATAAACGTGATTTGTGATTTTCGTACTCATGATGTAATGCTTGGCGGGCAAGCCGCACCACTGGTTCCAATTTATCACTTCAACCTTTTACATAATCAGAAAAAACCAACTGCGGTTTTAAATATTGGCGGAATTTCTAATATAACTTATTTTAATTCTGATGATGAGAATTCTATCGAAGCTTTCGACACCTGCTTTGGTAATGCGCCATTTGATGATTTGATGAGAGAAAAATTTGGCGTTGAATTTGATAAAAATGGTGAATTAAGCAATAGAGGAAATGCTGATTTTATTTTGGCTGATCGCATTTTACAAAATGATATATTTCACAAAAAACCACCAAAATCCTTTGATCGCGATGATTTTTCAATATTACTTGCACCAATTAAAAGCTTGCAAAAACCTGAAGATGCTTTGGCAACTTTCGCTTATATGCATGCTAAAGCAATTAGCTTAAGCCTTGATTTTTTTAGTCAGAAACCACATGATATTTTTGTTTGTGGGGGTGGTAGAAAAAATATTGCAATAATGGATGAAATGAAGAAATGGCTACCAAATATCAGAGTAAGAACTATAGAAGAAATTGGTTTTAATGGTGATTCTGTTGAAGCGGAAGCCTTCGCTTTTCTTGGAATTAGAAGCTTGTTAAACCTTCCAATCAGTTTTCCAAAAACCACAGGAGTTAAAAAAGCTTCTTGCGGCGCTGTGCTTTATAAATGCTAAATCTCAAAAGATGATAATGGCTTAACTGGGAAGTGATTACGTTCAACTTTTACTTCAACAACATTTTTCTTCTTACGACGACGACGTCTATCACGCTTCACTTTACGAACTTTTGTTGCATCAAGAACTAAGCGATTTTTAATATGTTGATCAATGATTGATTCAAACTCATCCATATGACCATTAAAGAAATGATCAGCACCGTGAACAACTTGATAACTGATTTCTGCTCCTTCTCTTGCTGATAATTTTTCAGATAATTTTGCTGAATCTGCTTCTTTAGTGATTTCGTCTTTATCACCTTGAACAACCAAACCAGTAGAAGTGCAAGGAACAATAAAGTTGAAATCATATTTTGTTGCTGGAGGTGCAACTAAAATGTAATTTTCTAATTCTGGTCTTCTCATTACAGCCTGTAATGAAATCCACGCACCAAAAGAAAAGCCCGCAACCCAATAATCAGAACATTCCATATTTTGATCATGCAGCCAATTCATAACTGCAGTTGTATCAAGCAATTCACCAACACCATTATCAAACTTACCTTGTGATTTTCCAACTCCACGAAAATTAACACGCAACACCGTAAAGCCATTATTTACAAAGGCTTTATAAAGGTTGTAGGTCACTTTGTTATTCATCGTTCCACCGTGCAAAGGGTGAGGATGAAGCACAAGAGCAACCGGAGCTTTAGGATTAGGATTTTGATGATAGCGCCCTTCTATTCTTCCAGCGGGACCATTGATGATTACTTCAGGCATTGTTGTCAAGATAAGTATTTATGAAAAGGACTTCTGCAAAACATGATTTTTTAGGCGATTTGTAGGAAGTAAAAATTTTTGAAAGGAAAGCGTATTTCGATATACGTGCGTTTCAAAAATTTTTACTGACGCCAAAATCGTCAAAAAAGCATGGAATTGCATAAGTCCGATTAGTCGCTTAGTTGATCCCATTGCAATGGCTTATGAGCTTCATCAACTACGATTTGCATAGTTCCAGCATATTTAGCCGCCATATATTTACCATGTCCAGCATGAACGCCATAGTAATAAACTGGTTCAACTTCTTTACCTTTATGCTTTTTCTTTTCAGCTGCTTTTACCCTGTTTTTCGGGTTATTCTTAGTACCCATAATGTTTTATGAACTTAAATTTATATGAAATTTTTCTAGAAACTTTCCTTAAACTTTCTTGTAGAAATAAGAAATGAGGGCGGTTAAAATAAAAGATAATTAAAGCAAAATCAAGCTTTTATTTCAAACGCCAATTCTAGATAAGAAATGTATTAAAATTCGCTTCGACACAGAATTTTTTAGGTTTCTTTTCGAAATAAAAAACTTTAACTTATACAATTAAGTGGGTTTTTTGTGAGAAAAAAACCTAAAAAATTCAAAGTCTAAGTTAGAATTTTTATACATTGTTAATTTTATTAGCTTTATAAAACTAAATAAAACAAAAAATTACTTTCTTATTCAGAATTGGCGTTACTGAATTCTGCTAATAAATAATCAAAAAAATGCCTAAATTTAACAGATTAAAAGACTGCGTCATTACTAATAAAAACGTTATTCTTCGTGTTGATATTAATGTTCCGCTAAAAAATGGTAAAATTGAAGATGATACCAGAATTAAAGCTGTTCTTCCCACAATAAAATATTTAGCCAAAAATCAAGCTAAAGTCATTGTTCTATCACATTTCGGCAGACCAGAAGGTAAAGTTGAACCATCAATGTCAATTTCACAATTAGTGAATCACATTCAATCATTACTTGGTGAAATCAAAGTTCATTTTATTGATGATTGCATAGGAGATAAAGTAAAAAAGGCCGTTGAAGCTACAAAATACGGCGAAGTTATTATGCTTGAAAATTTACGTTTTTACAAAGAAGAAACTAAAAATGATCCAGAATTTTCTAAAGAATTAGCATCTCTTGGTAATCTTTATGTTAATGATGCATTTTCTTGTTCACACCGTGCTCACGCTTCAATTACCGGTATTCCAGCAATTTTAAAATCATGCGCTGGATTTTTAATGGAAGATGAACTTGATGGTCTTACCAATCATTTAGAAAATGCTAAAAAACCAGTAATGGCTGTTGTTGGTGGTGCTAAGGTTTCAACTAAATTAGATTTATTAAATTCACTTTCAACTAAAGCGCAAACCATTGTGGTTGGCGGTGGAATGGCAAATACTTTTCTTTACGCTTTAGGAAAAAATATTGGCAAATCATTGTGCGAAAAGGATTTAAAAGATACTGCTCTAAAAATTATTGAAACTGCAAAAGGCAATGGCTGCAATATTATCCTACCTTTCGATGTTGTTGTAACTAAAAAATTTGAAGCAAATTCTCCTTGCAAAACCGTTAGCGTTGATGAAGTTGCTGATGATGACATTATTGTTGATATTGGCGAAAAAAGCAGCGTTACCCTTGCAAAAGATTTAGAAAATCACAAAACTTTGGTGTGGAATGGTCCACTTGGCGCATTCGAAATGAAGCCATTTAACATTGGAACTGAAAGTTTTGCCAAAACAGCTGCTAAACTTACTTCGGAAGGAAAATTAATTTCAGTATCTGGCGGTGGAGATTCAGTTGCAGCCATTAATTCTGTAGGGCTTGCTGATAAATTCACTTATATTTCAACTGCTGGCGGCGCATTTTTAGAATGGCTGGAAGGCAAGGATTTACCTGGTGTTGCGGCATTGAATAAGTAGAACATATAAACGCAAGAGATCATCGAAATGCTTAGCATTTCAATGTTAACGTGGACTAATTAGCCATCAATTTAGGCATAATTAAAAAAATGGGTGGTTTTTTTGCCCATTTTTCCCCAAATTTCTTAGCAGAAATCTGACTGCTTTTTTCTTTCGATTTTTGTCTAATCCTCGGTGTATTTTTATTCTCTCTTTTAGATGTCCAAAAAGTCCTTCAAGATGATTTATTGTTGGCGGAATTTTTGAATTTCTGATATCAGTGTAGATAAACAAATAAGGCATGTTTTGTTCTATTGATCCAAATGCAGCTCTTAAAGCATTGTGTTTGTAGCCTCCAAATTCATTTCTTTGATGCAATAATCCATAATATTTTGATTGTAAAAAATAAAATTGATTAATGAATTCTTGTTGTTCTTCAGGCTTACAAAGCAAATGCATCAACTCCTTTAAATCCTTGCCACACTGAGATCGCGGTCTGTCTGTGATGTATCTTCGAATGATTGCTTTTTGATGAAACAAACACATTTGAATTGGAATATTTCCAAGAAGCTTTCTGATGTTGTTAATGTAACCCCTTCTTCCATCCACAGTAACGCTTGCAATGCAGTAATTGGATCTTTTAAGAGCTATTATTCCTTCCCGAAAATGTTTGATTGATTCAGTCTTAATCTCTTTAAAATAAATTACTTTTTGGCAATCGTGAAAAACTAAAAAGCCATATTCCAGTCCGAAAAAAGTTGCATCGATTTGCAGATTTATTGGTCTTGTAAAATATTCCAAAACACCTTCCTGCAAGCCTTCATACACATCGAACTTATCAAACTCTTTGATTAACTTCGGATAAGAAACATCAATATCAAAGCAAATTTCTGATATTGTTCTGCGGCCAAGAAGCCACTGTTGGTATGCTTTTAGATAGTTTTGTTGATGATTGCCTTTGATTATCCATCGGTAATTACATGAGCTACATCTGTAAGATTGTTTACCTCTTTTCTTGCCATCTTTTCTGACCGAAATTAAGCGACATTTTGGACAATTTTTTATTCATGTTTTTGAATCAAAACTAGACATTTCTATTTGGAGAAAATAGAAATGTCTTGAAAAACCTTGTGGCAGTTGGGAAAAATGGGCAAAAAAACCACCCATTTTTTTAATTATGTCTCAATTTATCTCTACTTATTTCAATAAAAGATTTTTTTCTCAAATCCATCAAATAGCCTTTAGCAAGGCTTTGTAGCTTGCGCACAAAAATATTATTGCGTGCGGCATTTAAATCTTGCTCTGCAATTTTGGTTTCAACCCTACTGTCTATTAGCTTGAAAATATAATAGCCATCTGCAAGGAAAATAGGATCTGAATATTCACCTTTTTTCAATTTTGAAATTTCCTGATAAATTTTTGGATCAATATCACTATTAGAAACCCAACCAATCTCACCACCATGCTCTGCTGAAAGGCTATCACGCGAGAATTGCTTTACCATATTTTTAAAATTAGCACCCTTTCTTAATTCCAAAACTAATTTTTTAGCAAGTAACTGAACACTATTACCCTCTGAAATCGAATTTGGAATAAAGATTTCAGCAATATGAAGCTTTTTAATATTTATATTTAATTTTTGCTGTTCAAAAAATTCTTTAGTTTCAACATCAGTAATCTTCACCCTTGATTTCAGAACATCAAAAATAATCTTTGACCATAATAATTCAGACTCAACCTGCTTCGCATAATTTTCAAAAGAAACTCCTCTTGTAATTAACGAAAGTTTAAATTGAACAGCATTTTTCTTTTGATGTAGTGCTGCTAATTCAATGGCATCAGCAATCTCGTCAGAAGTAACTGTGATTTTTAAATTTTCCGCTTCCTGTCTAATTAATTCTTCATCAATCATTTTATCAACTATCTGACTAAGCAGATTTTTTTTATCTTCAGCAGACATGTTGCTAATTTTGGAAGATAGCATAACAAAACGATAACGATCTGTTAAATCAAGATTGGTAATAATTTTATTATTAACTTTAGCAACAACAAAATTAGCTTCTTTGGAAGCAGCAAAAGAATTTTGAGAGGAAAGAAAGAGTACTATTGCTATAACAAATGAGCTTAAAACTTTCATAAGTTTACAATTTTATTATTTCGCTTTGGTTACAGTTTTGTAAACGTCTATCCCACGAAGCAAATCAATGGCTCTAGCCAATTGATAATCCTTATTATAAAGATCTAAATTCTCATCCTTAACCTGACTTTTTTTAGCTTCCTCGATTGCTTCTTGCAACTGAACTTCAATATGACCTTTCAAATCAGCTTCTGAATCACGGAAAGTTTTTGATTTTTCAATTTTAGCATCAACCACCATTACATCTGGTTCAATACCATGAGCCTGAATTGATTTACCACTTGGAGTATAATAAAGCGCAGTTGTAAGACGTAGCGCACCGTTATTTTTCTCAAGAGGAATTACAGTTTGCACAGAACCCTTACCAAAAGATTTGGTTCCCATAACAATAGCACGCTTATTATCTTGTAATGCTCCTGAAACAATCTCAGAAGCTGATGCTGAACCTTCATTAATCAAAATTACAATTGGCACATTTGGAATTAAATTTTCATCTGAACTATCAACATAATCCTTGGACACATCCTTATCACGCCCTTTAACTGAAACTATATTTTTTCCCTTATCTAAAAATAAATCACTAATTTTGATTGACTGATCCAACAAACCACCAGGGTTATTACGCAAATCAAGCACAAAGCCTTTTAAACTCTTGCCCTCATCCATCTTTGATTTCATTTTATTTAGCTCTTTCACTAAATTAACGTAAGCCTGCTCAGAAAAACTATTAACTTTAACATAAGCAATATCACCAAACTGCTCCGCTCTTGTTGCTTTAACTTGAATTATTTGTCTGGTTATTGTTTTTACGATTGGCTCTTTTTCACCTTTTCTTAAGATCGTTATAGAAACCTTAGTTCCGGGCTTACCACGTAGCTTCTTAACTACTTCATCAATTGTCATACCAACAACATTTTCTTCGTTAATTTTGCTGATATAATCTCCCGACTTAACACCTGCCTCATCTGCCGGAGTTCCTTCAATTGCAGAAACAACTTTTACTAAAGAATATTCTAACGTTATCTCAATGCCAAGACCACCAAATTCACCCTTGGTTTGTACTTTCATTTCTTTCAACAACTCTTCATTAAGATATGATGAATGAGGATCAAGAGAGGATAAAAGACCATTTGCTGCGGCTTCTGCTAGTTGCTTATCAGTTTTTTCTTCAACATAATCACTCTTAACACGAGATATTACATCTTGTAAAAACTCTTTCTGATCTAAGGCTGAATCCTTATTTTCAATTTTAATTGTTTTAATTTGAATCTGCGAAAATGACATTGCAGAAAAGAATCCAACCGCGGTTGAAATTACAACAATAATAGAAATTTTAACGAGATTTTTCATTAGAAGTTAAGAGTTTGAAACAACAACAGCTTATATCTTGGATGACGTAAAATGTTGTTGTAAATTCGCTTTTGCAAAGAATTTTTAGGCAGTTTGCTTTTTAGCGAACGGAGTGTATTACCACATTCATGACTGAGCTAAAAAGCAAACTAACGACAAAATTCGAAGCAAAAGGCAGGATTTACGACAACATTTTTATATGCCGTATTCTTCTTTAAGTGCCTTAGTAATATCCTCAGGCGGCTCATCACCATAGGCAGAATATAAAATTTTGCCATAATTCTCAAGATGAATAATATCATCGTTTAAAGCCTTTAAGAAAGGCTGAACTTTTAAACGATCAACTAAAACATAATACCAGGCATTTCGTCCGGCATCAACTCCCTTAACGAGATAAATAAGATCTGCTTGCATTTTTTTCTTAATATCAATTTTAGAATTAGATTTACTTTCTGATGAATCTTGTTTTACATCAGCACTCTTTTGTTCTACTGGGTCAGGCTTTTGTAAGCTCTGAGATGTAAATGATGATTTTTTACTCGCGTATCTTTCGGCAAAACTTTTGGTATTTTCAGACATGTTTAAAAACTTATTTTAAGAGTTAGTTTTATAGTTTTGTGAGTTTTTTAACCACCATTCATTAACTGGTTTTTTTGGCCCACAAGGACCGTCCTCAGTTGAAACACAAGGACTTTTAATATCTATTGTCTTACTCTTACAAGAAGAAACAAGAGCTAATAACGACAAAATCAAAATTATCTTTTTCATGGCTAATATTGTTAACTTTTAAGCTTTGAACTTGATAAAACACAATCTAAAATTAAACTTCCACTAAAATTTGCATTAAATTAAACAAAAAATCAAATTGTCAAACAAGAAATTCAATAAAATTTTAGTTATAGGACTTGGTCTTATTGGCGGATCTTTTGCCAGAGCCTTAAAGAAGCATAAAATTGCTGACAAAATTTTTGCTTTTGATTTAAACAAAAATTCAATAGATGCCGCAAAAGAACTTCATATAATTGATGGATTTGCTGCACTAAATGTTGATATTTCTAGCTTTGATTTGATAGTTCTTGCGGTCCCTCTTTCTAAATATAATGAAATTATTTTGGAAATAGCTGATAAAATTTCCCCTAAAGCTATTTTGATTGATCTTGGATCAATCAAAGAATTAAAAATAAAAAATAAATTAAGTAAGAATTTTATTCCTTGTCACCCTATTGCTGGATCAGATAAAACAGGCTTTGAAAATTCAACAGAAAATCTTTTTTCTAATAAGAAATTCATTATCTGCCCTGAAAATTGTGACGAAATTTCTGTTAAAAAAATTGAAAATTTAATCAAAGAGATTGGTGCCAATGTTGAATTCTTATCAGCAAAAAAACATGATGAAATTTATGCTTTAGTTTCACATTTACCACAATTTTTATCTTTTCTAACTAAAGAATTTTCTCCCACAGAAATTAGTGACGAATTCTTTACCAAAGCCTTTCGTCTTGATAATTCAGACCCTGAAATTTGGTCAGATATTTTTAAATTGAATCAAAAAAATATCGAAAAATATTATTTAGAGTTTTTTGATAATCTTGCTGAGAGCATGGAAGATATTGCTGCTCTTGATCTTAAAAAACTTTTGCAAGAATTAGATTTTGTAAAAAAAGAACAAGTAAAATTTGATGAAGAATTTTTAACTAAAAATTTTGCTGCTATATTTTTTAGAGCAATTTCTGTTGCAAGCTTTTTAAAAATAAAGGATATAGAAAAATTTAAAATCTTCTCTGGCCCTGGATTCCAAGACTTCACATCAATTACTTCAATTTTGAATTTAGAAAAAAATTCGCTATCAAATTTGATTAAAAAACATCAAAAAGAAATTTTAAAAATATTTGAAACTTTAATTTAATATGCTTGCCGAACTAAATGATATTAGACCTTACCGTGCTATAAATCGCCGCAAATCACGCCAAATTTTTGTTGGCAATGTTGCGATTGGAGGAGATGCGCCAATTTCCGTGCAATCAATGACCAACACTAAAACAACCGATATTCAAGGAACAATTCGTCAGGTTAATGAATGCGTGGAAGTTGGTGCTGAATTAATGCGAATTTCAGTTCCCGATCAAGAATCTTCCGCTGCTTTAAAAGAAATTATACCACATTGTCCTGTTCCAATTATTGCCGATATTCATTTTCATTATCGTCGTGCAATTGAAGCTGCTGAAGCTGGCGCAAAATGTTTGAGAATTAATCCTGGAAATATTGGTTCAAATGAAAAAGTAAAAGAAGTGATAAAAGCCGCGAAAGACAATGGTTGCTCAATTCGTATTGGTGTTAATGCCGGATCTCTAGAACAAGATTTACTCAATAAATATAAAACACCAACACCAGAAGCGCTGACGGAATCAGCGCAGCGCCACATAAAAATTTTAGAAGATAATGATTTCTTTAATTTCAAAATCAGCGTTAAAGCTTCTGATGTTTTTTTAGCAGTTGCCGGTTATCGCAAACTTGCTGAAGTTTGTGATTATCCTCTGCACATTGGAATCACTGAAGCCGGAGGTTTAATGGCAGGAACTGTAAAATCATCAATTGGACTTGGCTCTTTGCTATGGTCTGGCATTGGTGATACCATGCGTGTTTCACTTTCTGCTGATCCAAAAGAAGAAATTAAAGTTGCTTATCAAATTTTAAAAAGTTTGGGTCTAAAAAATCGTGGTGTAAATTTAATTTCCTGCCCGTCATGTGCCAGACAAGCTTTTGACGTAATAAAAACTGTTGAAGCAGTTGAAAAGCGTGTTGAACATATTAAAACTCCAATCACAATTTCAATTTTAGGCTGCGTTGTAAATGGTCTTGGCGAAGCAGCTCACACGCAAATTGGCATTACGGGAGGTGGCGGAGGACGTCATAATGTTTATATGAATGGCAAGCCAGATCATAAGGTTACAAGTGAAGAATTAGTTGATCACATTGTTTCTTTAATTGAAAAAGAAGCAGCTGCTAAAGCATAAAATGAATTCTCATAATTTTAACAAGAAAATTATAGCTAATAATTTTTCTAAAGCAGCTTCAAATTATGATAATGAAGCTAAAATACAAGCTCACGCTGCTGCAAAACTTTGTAAAATTTCCTCTCCATTAATTGAAAAAATTAATAATAAAAAAATCAAAATTATTGATCTTGGATCAGGTACTTCCGCAATTTATAAAAACTTAGTTTTGCCTAATAAATCAGTATTTTTTGAGGCTGATTTGTCACTTACAATGTTAAAAAAAACAACGAATAAATATTCTAATCCTATCGTTGCTGATATTGAAAACTTACCCTTAAAAAAGGAATCTTGTGATGTAATAATTTCATCTTTTGCACTTCAATGGTTAGAAAATTTTGAAAAAACTTTTCATGATTTTTATCATGTTTTAAAAAAAGATGGAATTCTGGTATTTTCTATTCCAACATCAAAAAGCCTTGAAAAGCTTAGAAAAGCAAGTATTGACTCCGGATGTAATTTTCATTTTCATGAATTGCCAGAAATTATTGATATAGAAAAAAAACTAAAAAAATGTGGTTTTACGAAGGAATATTTAAAATCAGAAATTTTGGAATTAGAATTTAATGGAACAATTGCAGCTTTAAAGCATTTAAAAAAAATTGGTGCAAATTATTCAAAAGAAAAAAATTTTATTACCAAAAAACAATTACAAAATTTTGATCAATATTACAACTCATCAGGTAAATTCAAGTTTTTATGGCATATATCCTATCTTATTTTGAGAAAATAACAAAAACTAAAGTAGTCACATCTTAATTTTCCTTGAGTTTTCTTGTAAAATTCTTTAAAAACCATAAACATATGTTTCATACAATTATTTAAGTCTTATGTTTAAAATCTTCTCTAAAAAATCAAAAAACACTGAAGAGAAAAAAAGCGAGCTTGCAACATCTTTAAAACAGAAGTCTCAAGACCTATCTAACTTTGTTGGTGATAAAATAAAATTGGCGCAAGACGAAGTTGTTACAATAAGAAAAAAATGCAGCAATCTGCTTGAGACCAACTATCAGCTTGGGTTAAAACATTTAGAAAATGACAATTTGAGTGAAGCAATATTTCGTTTTCGTTTTATCAATAAATTTTGGCCTAATCACCTTGAATCATATTACCAATTGGCCTATTGCCTAATTCTTGCTAATAAATTTGATAAGGCAAAGAAAGTATTAAATAAATTGGTTGCTAAAGATCCTGAATATATGGAAGACGCACAAGAATTATTGAAATCAATTGAAAATTCTTCCGATACAATTTCTACACAAAATAATCAATAACATTGATGCCAAAAATATTTCTTAGAACTTGTACATTATTCTTGTTTCTCCTAGGAAATAGTGCCTTTGCAGCAGATAAAAAAGATACCGTAATTGCTAATTATCGTGCTTTTGAAG
>JAGWYT010000024.1 GCA_018969185.1 Rickettsiales bacterium
CGCTTTTGCAAAAAAATGCGAGGCATTTTGACTTTTTGTACCGCAGCGTATTTGACATACGTGAGGACACAAAAAGTCAAAATAACGAAGCAGTTTGAAGCAAAAGATAGAATTTGTGGATATGATTATATTGTTGATACACATTGTCATCTAGATCTGATAGAAAAACAGGGGCTTAAAGCTGATGAAGTTATAGCTAATTCTTTAAATAATCAGGTGAAAATTTTGCAAACAATTTGCACAAGAATCACAAAAATTGACGAAATTTTAGCTTTTACAAGAAATCACGATTTTATTTATGCCTCAGTTGGAATTCATCCATGCAATGTTTCTGAAGAACCACAAGTAACTGCTGCCGATATTGTAAAAATATGTAATAAAAATTCTAAAATCATTGGCATTGGCGAAACTGGGCTTGATTATTATCACGATAAATCCGCAATTGAGGCGCAGAAATTAAGCTTTCTTGAACATATCAAAGCTGCCAGAGAAACAAATTTACCTCTTATAATTCACAGCCGTGACTGTGATGAAGATATGATGGAAATTTTGGAAAGAGAGCAAAAAATTGGGAAATTTCCTGCATTGCTGCATTGTTTTTCTTCTTCAGAAAAATTAGCTAAAAAAGCTTTGGATTTAGGAATTTATATTTCTATTTCAGGAATAGTAACTTTTAAAAATGCAACTCAATTGCAAGAAATTGTTAAGAATTTACCTCTCGAAATGCTATTAGTTGAAACGGATTCTCCTTATTTAGCACCAACTCCTTATCGTGGTAAAACTAATCAACCTGCATTTACCAAACATGTTGTTGAATTTATCGCTGAGCTTAAAGGCTTGAAATATGAGGATGTAATGAGTAAAACTACAGAGAATTTCTTAAGAATTTTTACCAAGGCAAAAACACTATGACAAATAGTTTTATGGAAGAAGCTCTTAAACAAGCAAGAATAGCTTTTGAAAAAGACGAAGTTCCAGTTGGCGCTATAATAGTTGAAAATGGCAAGATTATTGCAACTGCTCATAATAAGAATATTACTTTAAATGATCCTACAGCTCACGCTGAAATTGTTGCTTTAAGAGAAGCTGCCTTAGTAAAAAAATCACATCGTCTTGATAATTGCGATATTTATGTAACTCTTGAACCATGTGCAATGTGTGCCAGTGCAATTGCACTTGCCAGAATAAAAAGAGTTTATTATGCAGCTAAAGATGATAAATTTGGTGCAGTTGAAAATGGCGCAAGAATATTTAATAGCTCTTCCTGTCATCATAGGCCTGAGGTTTATTCAAATATTGCTGAGGAAAAATCTAAGGAACTTCTGGTAAAATTTTTCAAATCAAAAAGATAATGTTCCACGTGGAACATTGACATAAAAAAAATAAACTATAATTTAAGCAATAACATATTAATAAATTGCTTGAATTTATGACTAGTCGTCACAGAAGAGGTCAGGTCTTTTCAATTGTAAACCAAAAAGGTGGGGTTGGAAAAACAACTACCGCCGTCAATTTAGCAACGGCTTTTGCCGCCATAAAGAAAAGAGTTTTATTGATAGACATTGACCCGCAAGGCAATGCCAGTACTGGCTTTGGTATAGCACAATCACAAAGACAAAAAACTATTTACGAAGTATTGATTGGCGAGTGTAGCGCTAAGGAATCGATATTACCAACAAGCATTCCTAATTTAAGTATAATAACTGCAACCGTGGATCTTTCCGCTTGTGAAGTTGAAATGGTATCTATGGAAAATAGAGAATTCATCTTAAGAAAAAGCATATCTAAAATAATTCATGATTATGACTATATTTTCATTGATTGCCCTCCATCTCTTGGACTTCTGACGATCAATGGTTTAGTTGCTTCTGATGCGGTGTTAATTCCAATGCAATGCGAATTCTTTGCCCTTGAAGGATTAAGTCACTTACTGACCAGCCTTGATTTGGTAAAAGATAATTTAAACCACCATCTAAGAATTAGTGGTATAATATTAACTATGCATGATCGAAGAAATAAATTAACTGAACAAGTTGAAGTTGATGTGCGCAGCTTTCTAAAAAACAAAGTCTTCAAACATTCAATTCCAAGAAACGTTAAAATGTCTGAAGCACCATCGCATGGAATACCAGGTATTCTTTATGATTCAAAATGTAGTGGCGCTGTAGCTTATATTAAACTTGCTAAAGAAATTCTTTCTAAAGAGGATAAGAAATAAATGTTCCACGTGGAACATTATTTATAAAACTTTTTCTTGATTTCGACAAGCTCAATCAGCGAAAAAGTTTATACTTCTAATATAGGTGTTTTAAAATATTTTTTCGCTAATTGAGCTTGTCGAAATCAAGAAAAAATATATAGTTTTTTATATAAATTCGATAATAAAAAATATGCAACCAGAAAAAAAGTTAGGTCGTGGATTATCAGCCTTATTAGGTGAAAGCAAATCCAAAAAAACTGAGATTGTTCAAAATCCAAATGTTAAAGCTGGCGATGTTGTTGAGATGATTGCAATCAACAAAATCATAGCTGGGATATATCAGCCAAGAAAGAATTTTAATCATGATGAAATTGATGAATTAGCAAATTCGATTAAAGAAAATGGTTTAATTCAACCAATTATTTTACGTAAAGCTGATGAGAAAGATCATTATGAAATTATTGCTGGTGAGAGAAGATTTCGTGCTTCAAAAATTGCTGGGCTTGCTAAAATTCCGTCAATCATAAGAAAAATTAACAATCACGAGGCTCTTGAACTAGCCATAATTGAGAATGTTCAGAGATCTGACTTATCAGTTATCGAGGAAGCAACTGGCTATAAGCAATTAATTGAAGAATTTTCATATAGCCAAGAACAAGTTGCAAAAAGAGTTGGCAAAAGCAGAAGCCATATCACAAATCTTTTACGACTTTTAACATTACCGCAAATGACCAGAGAATTGCTTGATAAAAAGTTAATCTCAATGGGACATGCCAAAGTAATTATAAATTCTAATGATCCTGAGAAATTATCTCAAAAGATAGTTGATGAATCTTTAAGCGTGAGGAATGTTGAAGATTTAGTGCGCGATGAGAAAGTTGAAAAAATTAAAAACAATACACTTTTAGTAAGAACTGAATCAAAAATTAAATTTGTTAATACTGCACAATTAACAAAAATAGAAAATGAACTATCAGAACTTCTTAAAATGGAAGCAAAGATTTCATATAATTCTCTTAAGAACAAAGGCAAAATTACTATTAAATTCTCTGAAATAGAAGAAATTCAACAATTAATTGAAAATATTAAAAATGGCAAATAAACCAATATTTCATTCTTATTTATCGGAAATTGAAAATTACAAACCCGGTAAAGCAAAAGTAGGAAATAAGAATAAAGTAATAAAATTATCTTCAAATGAAAATGCTCTTGGAACCAGCCCAAAAGCCATTGAAAGCTATGTTAATCATACGAAAGAAATTTTCCGCTATGCAAATGGCTCTTGTGAAAATTTACGTGAAGCTTTGGCAAAAAAGAATAAAATTGATGCAGAGAGAATAGTTTGTGGTGCCGGTTCTGATGAGGTAATAGCCTTACTTACATCTGCTTTTGCTGGAATTGGTGATGAAGTTATTTATAGTGAACATGGATTTTTAATGTATCCAATTTCTGCAAAAAGAGTTGGTGCCAAGGCAGTTAAAGTAAAAGAGAAAAATCTTAAAACTGATATAGATGCTATTTTAGCGGCAATCACTGATAAAACAAAAATTATCTTTATAGCAAATCCTAATAACCCAACAGGCTCTTATCTTAATAAAGAAGAAGTTCAGAAATTAGTTGAAAAAACTCCAAAGAATATTTTGATTGTTCTTGATCATGCTTATGAAGAATTTGTTACTAAATCCGATTACCCAGACGCAATAAAATTAGTTAATGAAAATGCTAATATTGTTGTCACCAGAACTTTCTCAAAAATTTATGGACTGGCTAGTTTACGTATTGGCTGGTGTTATTCTTCATCTGAAATTGCAGAAATTTTAAATAAAATTCGTGGTCCTTTTAACGTTTCTGGTCCAGCGCAAGAAGCAGCCATTGCCGCTTTAAATGATGAAGAGTTCTTTAATAAGTCAGTTAATCACAATAATAAATGGTTAGAAATTTTCTTTAATGAACTTTCAAAAACTAATAGAGTTACTGCTCATCCATCAATTGCTAATTTTATTCTGCTAGATTTTGGTGATGCTGAAACATGCCGTAAAGTCAACGAAACTCTACTTTCAGAAGGCATTATCTTACGTGAAATGCAAAGCTATCATTTACCAAATTGCTTGAGAATGACAATTGGTAGTGAGGAAGAAAATTTACAAATTTTGAAAATATTAAAATAATTATAACCATGAATTTTATTAGCACGCCGCAATTGGTTTATTACATAATAATTTTAGTATTTCTTATTTTAGGAATTATAACCCGCCGAGAGATAAGTTTTTTTCAAATTCTAAAATATTTATTTATCTGGTGTGCTATAGCATTTGTTGTAATCGCATTTTATAGCTTTCGTTATGATTTTTCTGATTTAAAGAATCGCATTATTGGTGAAATTAATCCGAGTCAAGCACGCCTAAATGACAATGGACAAATTGTAATTAACATGTCCGAAGATGGTCATTTTTATATTAATTTGAAGATTAACCAAAAGACTATTCGCTTCATGGTTGATACTGGCGCAAGCGATGTGATGCTTAACGCTAATGATGCAGAAAATATTGGTATTGATGTTAATAGACTAACTTTTAACAGACCTTATCAAACAGCAAATGGTATAAGTTTTGGCGCAAGCATTATTTTAGAAGAAATTGAAATTGCAGGAGTTCGATTTATTAACATTCCTGCTTCAGTTAGCAATGCTAACATGGGAGTATCGCTGCTTGGAATGAGCTTTTTGAAGAGATGCAAAAAATATGAATTTTACCAAGATAAGTTGATTTTGACATTCGGTGTCTAGATTATACTTAGAACCTGATTAAAATCTAGCTGGATACGCTGATTTAGGGAAAACAGGAGCGCAGCGTATATAAATATACGTGAGCACCGAAAGCACAGCAAATCAGATGTAGACAGCCATCATAGTAGAAATTTTAAAATTCTACCTTCTGATATAATTCAAAGCCTTATTATTATAAACACAAATTAGGCTATCCGCTAATCTTAAAGTGAATTGTCTGCCAACCGCAGGAACAACCACAAAACCATCACGAATGATATAATTCAAAGGCTGCTCTCCACCATGAGCATCAACCAAACTAATTGATGGAACAATCAAATTATCATTAGGAAAAGCAAAGAAAGTTTCTTTAGTATCATCATAAACTTTTGACGGCATAATATTATCAGAAGTTCCTGCAATACTAAAATCAAAATTCAAAGCCGAATTATCAGGATTTCTGCTAATTTCCGCAGGCAGTGGCTTATCAATATTTGCTTGTGGAAGTGGAGTTCTAATGATAGATTGTTTTACTGGCGCTGCCGCTGGATTTGGCGCAGATAACCTTGGTGGAATTGGTAAAGGCTGTCCCACTTGAGGGTAGAAAAATCTAACTGTATAGACTAATTCTTCATCAGCCTTACCATCATATTCTCCAGATCTAATGTCGAAATGATAAGTTCTTTTATTGGTTATGATTGTCATATTAGTGTGACCAGCAATTTCAAGAGGTCTGACGAATAATCTTTTTCCTGCTGGAGTAAGACGCCATGCGAAAGCTTCACCAATTGAAATCATTTCTATTTCTTCATCTTCAGCAAATTCAATAAATGATTGATAGCCGTAATAAAATTTTAATTCATAAACTTCATTTGAATTATAGACAAGTGTTCTAATCCTTGAATCCATAGTTACAGGAACCTGATCAGAAAATGACACAGGCGCAAAAGCAATACAAAAAAACAGCAAAAGAAAAATTTGCAATGTGATTGAACGAATAAACACCATCAAAATATTTTTTATTTTTATTTAAATAGGTTTTTAAAAAACCCGCTTTTGCAAAAAAAATACGAGAAGTTTAATTTTTTGTACCGCAGCGTATTTCAACATACGTGAGGACGCAAAAAGTCAAAATAACGAAGCAGTTTGAAGCAAAAGGCAGGTTTTTAAAAACCTAATATTTGTAAACTTCCTCTGCGACTAAATACTTACTAACCTGGAAACCTAAAGGATTTATTAATCTTTCCTCATCAGTTAATTCCACATTAGTAAAGTAGAAATTCATAGTTATAATTTCATCCTGTTCTTGTGGCTTAGTGTCAAGATAAGTTGTTTGTTTAAAAATACGAATTTGAGCAGTATTACTATCTGGGAACTGAATTGATTTTATTCTAACATCAATTGTTGTTCCAGCACCAAGACTTCTGGCATTAATACGACTTCTAAATTCACCAAATACAGAGGGAGTTGAAAATAATCTCATCTTATCAGAATCACTTTTATAACTCTTTGGATCATAGCCACTTGCTGCATGAACAAATTGATTGATAAAGTATTTACGCACCATTTCATTAGCAGTAAAACTTTTTGAAGTTAGTTGATCTACAACTGTTGCAACTCCCGTCTTCTCCTCAACCTCAATTACGTAGGGCTCTAACGACTTTGAAGACATTATAGTTTTTACAAAGATCACCGCAATTGCAACTGAAACCATCGAAATTAAAGTCAAAAGAAAAAGAATATTTCTTTGCACAACAACGATCTGATAGCGATTCGAATACCAACTTTTTATTTTTAATTTATTTTTCTTAACTGATTTTTCCGCTTCCGCCATGCTCTAATTACAGTAATCGATATTTGATTTATTGATGATCTAAAAATACAAAACACAAAATATAAATGCAAAAGTAAATAGCTTGATTAATAATATCAAGATGTTTTAATGCGCCTGTCCTCCTGTTTGGCACAGCCCGTTGCAACCTTGAATTTGAGAAGCACAAAATGCTATTTAGTGATCAAGAAAAAATTCCTCTCTCAAAAAAATTTGAAAAGCTAAATTGGTTACTCATTTTCATGATAACAGTTTTAGCATCGATTGGTTTTATCATGTTATATTCTGCAGGTGGTGGAAGTTTTAAACCATGGCTTATAAGACAATTAGCATTTTTTACAATTTTTTTTACTGTGATGATATTTATTGCAGTTACTGACATAAAAATTTGGTTTAAACTTTCCTATCTTTTCTATGCCATAGCATTGGTAATGGTTATAATTGTTGATATAATGGGACATAATGCGATGGGAGCAACCAGATGGTTTCGTATTGGGCCTTTAACAATTCAGCCTTCAGAAATTATGAAAGTTTGCACGGTCTTTGCACTTGCACGTTATTTTTATAACATCGAAGCAGATAAAATTGGACAAATAAAATTTTTAATAATTCCAATTTTGATGATTGCAATTCCTGCGTTTTTAATTTTTTCTCAACCAGATCTTGGAACCGCAGCAATTCTAACTTTAGTTGGAATTTCAGTATTATTCATGGCCGGCGTTAAAACTTGGAAATTTATGGCTGTGGGAATTGCAGGACTTGTGGCCATTCCATTTTTATGGATTTTTGTATTATATGATTATCAAAAACAAAGAATTCTAACTTTCATTGATCCTAATAATGATCCACTTGGAAGTGGTTATAATATCATTCAGTCAAAAATTGCGATTGGCTCTGGAGGCATAGTAGGAAAGGGTTATTTGAATGGCACACAAGGACAATTAAATTTTTTACCAGAAAAACAAACTGACTTTATTTTTACAATGCTCTCTGAAGAGCTTGGTTTTATTGGCTGCATCTTTACTATTGCAGTTTATGCCATTATCATTGGAATTGGAATTTATATTGCGATGTCAACACGTCACCAATATGGAAGATTACTTACAATCGGAATTATAAATCTTTTCTTTGTTCACATGTTTGTAAATATTGGCATGGTGACAGGCTTACTGCCTGTTGTTGGTGCACCATTGCCTTTAGTTTCATATGGTGGAACTATTACAGCTTCAATGCTGATTGGATTTGGTCTGGTGCTAAATGTTGATCTAAATAAAAATTTTGATTTTAAGTTGAAGTAATACTACTTATTTCTTTCTTCTTCTTTCTTCACCATTGGATTAAAAGTATCAACAACAACACTAGTTTTGGGAGCAGACCCTGGAGCAACTACACCAAAATATCTTGCATCTTTAATTGATTCTGAAGCGCAAGGAACATCAAGCGCAAGATTTGCTAGTGGTGTTAAAATAGCATCAACTATGTAATCAGAGCATTTCTTTGAAATATCAGCAGGATTACGTTTAGTGGCAATATTTACACTAATCTTATTTCTATCAATACGTGACTCTCGATTATCTCTCTCAAGCTCCAGTTCATCATAAATTTCATTAAGCAATGCAGTTAATGTTTGATGTGTATAAATAGCATATGGTATTATTTTATTATCACCCTTAAATTCTGCAGCTTTAATTTTGATCTCTGAACCATCATAACCTTTCGCAATTTCTTCTTTAATTTCATCTGCTCTACCTTGCCGCCCTGGAAGAGTGGCTACAAAAGAACCAGAAGTGCTATCAATAACAGCTTTAATAAAATTTTTTCGCAATTCTTTATCAGGGATATGAGAAGTTGATCCATATAATATCAAACTCATATCCACTTTACCTATCGCCTCTTTAAAATCCGAAGGCTTTGTTCTTAAATCATTTCCAAGCAGAATTTCTGCTTCAAAATTACGATATTTATAAGTCCCAAGGCAACTTATATTACTTTGATCAATAAGTCCTATTTCAGATTCCATTTTAATAAATTTTGGCATTCTTTCTTTTAATGCACGAATTTCACCATCACCATAAATCTTACTTAATTCTTCATAATCTTCGATCGTTGGAAAATCACCTCTTCCAATCCTTCTTTCATAAGATCTTTTACCATAAATATTTTGTAAATTCTTAACATCCAATTTTGTTAAACGCCTTTCATCTTCACCCC
Source organism: Rickettsiales bacterium (assembly GCA_018969185.1). Taxonomy (GTDB): domain Bacteria; phylum Pseudomonadota; class Alphaproteobacteria; order Rickettsiales; family UBA1997; genus UBA2645. The sequence goes on from JAGWYT010000024.1 coordinate 9,007, forward strand.
AATATTCATCACCATATTGCTCTATAATGCCATTTCTACGAATATCACTTAAATTATTCTTATCTTCTTCTTCATATATTGTTCTGAGATTTATTTTTTGTCTTTCTTCATCTCTAACTAATGTTTCATCATTTTCGAAACATTTTTGCAATTTTCTTCTATCAATATCAGTAATTGAATCTAGTGTTTTTCTTCTTTGATATTCTATAACGCCAATATCCTCTTCTTTTCGAGAATGATATTTTTCTAATATATTATTATCTTCTATTGCAAAAATTTTACTCAAATTCCTCAAATCTTCTTCTAGAAAAACTTTTTCATAAGTTGTTATAAGACTATTATAAATTTTACATTGTTCATCAATATATTTATCTAATTCTTTTTTTATTTCATCCTTCTTTTGATATCCAAATTGTTTCGTTAATTCTTCTGTTTTGTCACTCAATATCTTTCCTACCGCACCTTCTACTTCTTGCATTTCTAAAGCAAAATCTTCTGAAAAAATCTTCAATTGATCACTTGATAACTCCTCTGATAATGATTTCTTTTTCTCTAGAAAGTCCTTAACATTTTGTAGGAATTTTATTTGTTTTTGTCTTTCTTCAATTTTCTTGTCGCTATAAGATTTCTCTAGCTTAGCTTTATCCTCCTCATTTAATTCTTTTTCGGAAGAAGGCACTTTATTATCTAATAATCCTTTTCTCCTTTCACATTCTTCTGCGCCATGAAATCGTTGTAACACTTCCTGTTCTTCTTTTCTTAACGCTGATCCTTCTTTATTTTTTTGAATTTGATAAATCTCTTTTCCATAAATTCTTGCTAATTGTTTTTCTTCATCACTATCAATTGCTGCTTCATCAATAGGTAGATTACCCAATTTTAATTTCTTTCTATAAATTTCTTCTCCATACAGTTCCTTTAACTCATCAATATCTTTTTGTGATGGACTAGCCCCAACCCGCAATTTCTTCTTCTTAACTATATTTTCTCCATAAATTTCTATTAAACTATCCGAATATTTTTCTGGTAAAACTGGATTTGTTAACCTTGATTCTAAAGATTTAAGACCAACTTTTGAAACATCGTAGAATTTTACTCTTAGGGCTATACCAAAATCTTTTAATTCATCTGCCATCTTTTGCCATAGTTCCAAACTCCTACCATCACCACATCCAAAATCAACAGCAGTTATAACTAAAGGTTCTTTTCTATCATAAGCATTTCTAATTTCTTGTAGAACATCATCAATTTTCTCACCAGATTTTAATTTCTTCCATAACTCTACTTTTTTACTAATTGAATTTAACTCTTGCATCATAGGGTTAGAATCTGCCATCTCTTTAAGACCCGCCATAAAAACCCGCTCTTCACCAGGCACTATTAAATATTCAGGATCAAATCTTGACAAATAGGGAGATAGCTTTCCAACTTCTTCACTAGAATAACGCTTATCATATAAATCTGTTACATCGCTGCTAGCATCACCACCTTCTCTTCTATTCTCGAATTTTCCTTTACTCATAAATATTTTCCGATTTGACTTTCATTTGTTAAAAGACTATACCAAACTAAGTATTTATTAGGACTATAAATACTTAGTTTGGTATAGTCTCGGTTATAATTTCATTTTTAATTTAATAATGAAGCTACAGAGTTTGAAAAAGGATTACGCGTTGTTTACCAATATAGTGGTATTTGGCGCTATTCTGATTTCATTATCACTATTGTTTTTCTCTTATAAAAATTTATATAAAAAATCACAATCACTTGTTATTCGCACCGCGGACAAAGCCACAACTCAACTCAATGAATCACTCTCTTATATAGAAAATATTTCTAATATAATAGGAACACAAATAGTAGAACAAAAGAATATTACCGAACAAGAAATAGCTGAGATTTTATTTAACACAAAACCCAATATTGATCCTGAAACAAAAGATATTTTTACTTGGACATTCTTTGATTTTATCAATGCCAATAACTATGTCCTTGCAAGTAGCTCACAAGGTGTATTAAAAAATCCTGTTCTTGTAACAGAAGAGCGTAGATCTTGGATAAAAAATTCAAGAATCACACCGTGGAAATTATTATCTTCCAAAACAGATATCGGACTATCAAGCCAAAGACAAATGATTCCATTTGGTTTTGGTATTACTGATAAAAATGATAAATTTATCGGTATAATTTCTTTTGGTATTGATGCAATAAAATTACAAAAAAAATTAGAATTAGTTTCCGATATTTCCTACATTACATTTGCTATACTTGATACAGAAAACTCAATTGTATCAACCTCCAGCAATTTTGATAAAAATAATATAATTCCCCTATCTAACAAAATAAAAGAAATCAATCCAGAATATGGATTTATCACGATAGAAGGCAAAAACTTCTACTATAAACCAACTAAATATCAATTAAAAATATTGATTGGGATAGATCGTAAAATATTTTTATCTCAACTGCGCGCAGATTTTATACCAAAGGCTTTGAATACAATATATCTAATTATTTTCTTCTTAATTTTACTTTATTTCTTCAGAGCAAAATTACTTAAACCAATAGTAAAACTCTCAGAAATTGCGGGTGATATTTCACAAGGAAAGCTTGAAGTTACAGTGCCAAGATCAGAAATAGCAGAAGTTAATTCTCTTGCCTTAGCAATTGAAAAAGTAAAAAGATTTTTAGTTGCCGAAGAATCAATTAAACAAAATCTTAAGAAGAGCAAAGATACTGCTGAGAGCGCTAATTATAATAAAACAGAATTTTTATCTTCTACTGCTCATGAATTGAAAAATATGCTATCCGGCATTATTGGACTTAGCGAGTTATTGAAAATGAATCTTACCGCGCCTTCTGAAAGCATTAGTGAGATGAAAAAAAGAGAAGCTGAAAATATTAATTGGACCATTGATTTAGTGAAGCTTGGCGAAGAATCAGTAATTTTTATCAATGATATTTTAGATATTAATCAAGCTCAAACTGGCGATTTTAAAATTGACGTTGTTGATATGGTTAATCTAAAAGACATTATGTTTAGATCAGTTAATTTAATGAGAATACAAGCTTTAAAAGAAAGAAAAAATATTACGACCAACATTGATAAAAACTCTGAAGAAGAATTTATTGCAGATAAACTTGATCCAAGAAGGGTAAAACAAATAATCGTAAATATTATCAGTAATGCAATTAAATATAGCCCAAGAAACAGTGAGATCAGCATCTCTATAACTCATCTCTCTGAAGAAGAAAGTAATAAAATTAATTTAGCTATAGAGAAGAATATTAAAAATAATCATGATTTTACTAATGCAAAAATAAATCGTTTATCATCTTTATTGAAATCAAAAATTGAAAATAAAAATAATAGAATTGCAATTGAAATAGAAGATAATGGCTATGGCATGGATGAAGAAGAATTAAAAATTGCTACTCAAAAATATGGTAGAATTCAACATGATCCAAATCAAAAAATTGATTCAACTGGACTTGGATTAGCAATAGTTAGAAGCTTAATTGAAGAGCAATGCGGGCTATTGGAGATTAAATCTGAGAAGGATAAGGGGACTAAGGTTAGAATTATATTTTAAAGATATTGTTATAAATCCTAACCAAGCGCAGGACGGAGTCTCCTAACCCCGTCCTAATATTCATATAGTTTTCAAATGAATATGTGGAATGGGTCAGGAGACACATTTCAGCACAACGATATCTTATTCTTCAGTTTCCCCATCCAACTCATGAGTCTCAAGCATTTTCAAATTTGCAGATTTTTTTCCTTCAATACCAAGATCCGAAATATTTTTACTTAAAGCTACTGTGCGATTAAGGTTTTTTGCAAGTTTATTATAGCCGATCATCGCTTTATTTATGGACTTCCCAAGCTCTCCGGATTCTTTAAAAATCATCACCACATTATCAAGTAATTTTCTGATTTCGATTTTTAAATTCTCAATATTTTTATCTTGTTTTAAGCGATCAATCACAAAACGTGCTTGTGATAAAAAATTAATCAAACCAATTGGTGTTGCAATAATGACGCCTTTTTCCAAAGCTCTTTGTTCAAAACCATGATCTGCTTCTCGAAGAATTTCTAACATTTTTTCAGTTTGCAAAAACATCAAAACATGAATTTTATAATCTAATTGTTCTTTACTGCGCAATTCTTCAAATAAAAATTTAGTGTAATCTTTTTTACACAGGCTTTCTAAATGTCTTCTAAAACTATCTTTAATTTTTCCTAAAATAATTTTCTCTTGTTCTAAATTGCCGTCAAGCCTTGCCTGTTCTAGCTCCAGAAAATGCGGTGATGACTTACTATCAATAACTGTAACCTGATTATTTGGTAAAAATAAAATAACATCTGGTCTTTTATTTTCATTATCATTTCCATGATTAATGGCATTAAAATGTGATTGTAAAAGATAATCACCAACTGCGTTAAAATTATCTTTTTCTTTTAAACCCGAATTTTTTAAAATATTTTCTAAAGTGATTTCTGCCGTTCTACCCGCAGATCCTGGACTTAGCAAAGCATTCTTAATTAGGCTATTATCATTAACTGATTTTTTGACATCATCGTTTAACGTAGCAATTTTTACGCTAACATTTTCAAAATCTTTCATCAAATCACTAGTGATTTTTTTAAGATGTTCTTGTTGATTTGTGTTAAATAAATTTTGCTGTTCATTATTTTTTCTGATCAATTCTTCTGATAGCTTTGAAAGCAACGCTTCCTTGTCTTTTCCCCATTCCTCTTTTTGATTTTTTAATTCTTGTGAAGATTGTTTTAAAAGCTCATTTTGTTTTTCAAATTCAAGAATTTTTTGACGCAGTAAATCAAGCTCGGAAAGCATTTTATTTTTTTCTTCACGCAAAAAATTAATTTCATTTTGCGCATGCTCATATCTGCCCTTAAAAGAGCTTAAATCACGATTTTCTTCAAATAAAAATTCAAATTTTTTGCTTTGCTCTTGTAATTGCGTTGCAAAATTCTTAGCTCTTTCATCAGATATTAAATTCTTCGCATTCAAGCTTTGCAAATTTCTATTTGAATTGTAGAAGAAGATAGTAGTTGCGACTAGAACTAAAGATATTACTATTAAAGTTATTACCATTTTTGGTTTAGAGTTTTTAGCATTATTTAACCAACTAAAACATGACAACACAAGAAATAAAACCGCAAATTTTTCAAGCTTTACCTTTGCGTGATGCGGTGATTTTTCCTCACATGACTACCACAATTCTTGTTGGCAGAGAAAAATCAATAAATAGCGTTGAAGCGGCAAAAAAACTTGGTGCTCCAATTTTTGTAATTTTACAAACTAATCCTGATCTTGATGAATTTGAAGAAAAAAATATTCACAAAGTTGGTGTGGTATGTAAAATTCTTGAATCAATAAAAACAGTTGATGGCACTCTTAAAGTCATAATTCAAGGGCTTTTTAGAGCACAAGTTAAAAATATTATAAGTAATCAAAATAGCTTTTCTTGTGAAATTAATATTTTACAAGATGAAAAATTTATACCTGATGAAAAAAGCAACAAAGAGGTTTTAGGCTTAATAAAAAGCTGCGTTGAAAATTTCAGTAAATATGCTTCTTTTAACAAGAGAATTACCACTGAAACATTAAATACTCTTGTCAAATTAAGATCTCCCTATGACATTACACATTTAATTGCTTCGCATTTAAGCAGCAAAGCACCAGATAAACAAATAATTTTAGAAGAAAACAATCTTACTAAAAAACTTTATAAGGTTTTGGAAATGCTTAAAACTGAAATGGAAATTGTTCAGTCAGAAGCACGCATCAATAAATCAATTCAAGATAAAATTGCCAAGGCCAATAAAGACCTATATCTAAACGAGCAATTAAAAAATATTAAAAAAGAATTAGGGCAAGATGAAGAAACCGAAGTAAAGGAATTAGCAAATAAAATTGCTAAATTAAAACTGCCAAAAGAAGTTGAAGCTAAATGTAAATCAGAGCTTGCGAAGTTAGAAAAAATGAATCCTTTTTCTTCAGAATCAGGAGTGGTGCGCAATTATTTGGACTGGATTGTTTCACTTCCTTGGAATGAAAAAACTAAGCCCAGCAAAGATTTAGATAAGGCTCACGAAGTTCTTGATCAAAATCATTTTGCCTTAGATAAAGTTAAAGAACGCATCTTAGAATTTATTGCTGTACAAATAAAAACCAAAGCTTTGAAAGGTCCAATTCTCTGCTTAGTTGGCTCACCGGGGGTTGGTAAAACTTCACTTGCAAAATCAATTGCTGATGCGCTAAACCGCAAATATGTTAAGGTTGCTCTTGGTGGAGTGCGTGACGAATCTGAAATTCGTGGACATCGAAGAACTTACATCGGCTCAATGCCAGGACGCATCATTCAATCCATGCGCAAAGCAAAAACAGTAAATCCTTTGATGTTGCTTGATGAAATTGATAAGATGGCACATGATTTTCGTGGCGACCCTGCTGCTGCACTTTTGGAAGTTTTAGACCCTGAACAAAATAATAATTTTTCTGATCATTATTTAGAAGTTGATTACGACTTATCACAAGTAATGTTCGTTGCAACCGCTAATAGCCTTGCTGGAATTCCAATTCCACTTCGTGATCGTATGGAAATTATTAAACTTTCTGGCTATACCGAAAGTGAAAAATTACAAATTGCGAAGAAACATTTAATCGGAAAACAACTTGAAGAAAATGGCCTTGATAAAAAAGAATTTTCAATTTCTGACGAGGCAATTCTGACTCTCATCAGACAATATACTTTCGAAGCGGGAGTTAGAAATTTAAACCGCGAACTCGCTAATTTAGCGCGTAAAGCGACCAGAGAAATTGTTACTAAAAAATCAAAATCTTTACATATCACGGCTAAAAATGTTCATGAATATGCGGGAGTTGCTAAGCATCATTTTGGCATTGCTAAGGAAAAGAATTTAGTTGGTGTGGTTACAGGTCTTGCTTACACTGATTCTGGAGGCGATTTACTTGATATTGAAGCTTTGAAATTTGAAGGACATGGCAAAATTCAAACTACGGGAAAATTAGGCGAAGTGATGAAAGAATCAGCACACACCGCTTTAAGCTATACCAGATCTATTGCCAAGAATTACAAAATTGATCCTAAAAAATTCAATAAATATGATTTTCATATTCACGTTCCTGAAGGTGCAACCCCTAAAGACGGACCTTCAGCGGGTGTTGCACTTTGTGTTGCTTTAGTTTCTTGCCTGTCAGGCATGGCTGTTAAAAAAGATATTGCCATGACGGGTGAAGTAACTTTGACAGGCAGAGTTCTTGAGATTGGCGGCTTGAAAGAAAAGCTTTTAGCGGCACTTCGTGGCGGCATTAAAACTGTTTTGATTCCTGAAAGTAACAGAAAAAATCTTGCTGATTTGCCAAAAGAAGTTTTGGACAAATTAACCATAAAACCAATTAAAAGGGTGGAAGAAGCTTTGAAAGAAGCTTTGGTAAAAAAATAAATGAAATTGCTTGCTAAAAGCTTCTCGCTGGTTGAGCGAAGTCGAAACCAAGAGAAGCCGTTAAAGTAATCTTGCCCTTGGTTTCGACAAGCTCAACCAGCGGACAAGATTAAACAACAATCAACTAATTTATAATTAATAAAACTAACATGAGCAAGCAAATTCACATAATTGCAGGCCCTAATGGCGCGGGAAAAAGCTCGCTTGCCAGAGTGACTCTGCTTCCTGATTTTCTAAAAAGTAATGAATTTGTTAATGCTGATGAAATAGCTAAAATGCTATCTCCGCAAAGTCCTGAAAAAGTTGCCATAAAAGCTGGAAAATTGATGCTAACAAGAATAGATTTTCTTTTGAAGGAGAAAATCAGTTTTGCCTTTGAAACCACGCTCTCCGCAAGAATTTACCTCAATCTCATTAAAAAAGCACAAAAGCAAGGCTATAAGGTAAATTTGATTTTCTTAACCCTACAAAGTCCAAAACTTGCAAAAATAAGAGTTTTAAATAGAGTTAATAAGGGTGGTCATAATATTGAACCTCCGGTTATTAGTCGTAGATTTGGCAGAGGTCATGATAATTTAAAAGATTATCTAAAAATTGTTGATACAGCTTTAATCTTAGAGGCAAGCGGACCAGAACTAATTGAAATTGCTAAAAAAAGCGATAATAAAATAAAGATTCTTAATAAAAATTTGTGTAAAGAGCTGTATGGGTAATAAAGAAATTCTAAAAAGAGCAGAGGCGGGAGTTAAAGAAGGAAATAAAGTTTTAATTCGTGAATTAGTAAATGATCTTGAAGAGAAGGGCATTTTTCCTGCTTGGGCAATTGGCGGCAAGGTTAGAAAATTAAGGCTAATCAACCAACTTATTCTAAAAAGATTTGAAAAAGAATTAAAAAAATTTGCCTTCAAAAAATCTGATTTTTGTTTTTTAGAGGAAGATATAAAAAAAACTCATAGCAGTTCAAAAAATAAAATAATTATTTTAATTCATAAAGAATCCGCTAAGGTTAGACAATATAAGAATTCGAAGTGGATTGCTGATTTCCGCCAAGATTTAGAAGATAAAATTTTTACAATATAATTCTCATGCAAGATAATAAAAACATCCTTTTAGCCACAATTCTTTCTGGCATTATTTTAATTAGTTGGACTTGGTTTTATGAAAAACCAAAAGCTGAAAAAAGAGCTGAAGCTAATAAAATCCTACTTCAAGAGCAAAAAGAAAAAGCTACTTTAGAAAATAATTTAGTAAAAAAATCAGAAGATGATTTGGCTGTGAATTCTGAAAACTCTACTGTAAAGAATGGCGAAGAAGCCACACCAGCAATATTAAAAGATCGCTTAGATGTAATTACTGCAAGCAAAGAAAATCGTGTTACAATAACAAGTGAAAATCTACATGGCTCAATTTACCTTGAAGGCGCGCGCTTTGATGATTTAACTTTAGCAAAATATTTTGTTACATCAGAAAAAAAAGAAGAAGTGAAATTATTTTCTCCATCGCAAAGTAAGGAAAGATATTTTGCTGATTTCGGATTTTTGAGTTCTGATAATTCACTTGAATTACCAAAACCAAATACCTTGTGGAAGTCTGATAATAAAGAGTTAACGCCAGATAGCCCTGTTACATTATCTTGGAAGAATAATCAAAATATTGAATTTTTTATCAAAATTTCTCTTGATAAAAATTACATGTTTTCAGTAACACAATCGGTGAAAAATAACTCTCCTAAAGAAATTTCTTTAGCGCCTTATGGCAGAATTAATCGTGTTTTAAATCAATTAGAAAAAGCGAATTATATTCTTCACGAAGGCACAATTGGCGCGTTCTCAGGAGTGTTACAAGAAACAACTTATAGTGATTTGGTTGAAGAAAAAAATCAAAGTTTTGACAGTAAAGATGGTGGTTGGCTTGGCATCACTGATAAATATTGGCTTAGCTCGATAATTCCTGATAATAAAATTTCTTACAAAGCTAATTTTAGTAATCGCAATATTGATAATAATAGCATTTTTAACACAGAATTTGTTTCTGAAGAATATAAAATTGCCGCAAATGGTGAATTAACTCTAAATCATCATCTCTTCGCTGGAGCTAAGACAGTTAAGCTTTTAGACCAATATGCTAAAGATTTTAACATTGTGCTTTTTGATCGCGCTATTGATTTTGGTTGGTTTTATTTTTTAACCAAACCATTTTTCTTTATTCTTGATTTTCTTTATAAACTTATTGGAAATTTTGGTTTAGCAATTCTTGCCATGACCGTTATTATCAAGGCATTTTTGTTTCCAATGGCAAATAAATCTTATACGGCCATTCATAGAGTAAAAAAATTACAACCAAAAATTCAGGCACTTAGAGAGAAATTTAAAAATGATCGCGTGGCATTAAACCGCGAAATGATGGATCTTTATAAAAAAGAAAAAGTTAATCCAGCATCTGGTTGCTTGCCAATTTTAATTCAAATTCCAATTTTCTTCTCACTTTACAAAGTGCTTTATGTTACGCTTGATATGCGCCAAGCGCCATTTTACGGCTGGGTTCATGATTTATCAGCACCAGATCCAACAACAATTTTCAACTTATTTGGATTATTACCTTTTGAGCCAAGCGCAAGCTTTACTATTGGTATCTGGCCAATTTTGATGGGTCTTACAATGATGATTCAACAAAAACTAAGCCCAGCAAGCGCTGATCCTGTGCAGGCAAAAATTCTAAAATTCATGCCTTATGTTTTGACTTTTGTTTTGGCAGCATTTCCAGCAGGACTTGTAATTTACTGGACTTGGAGCAACACGCTATCGATCTTGCAGCAATATATTGTAAGCAGAAAATTCAAGGATAAGTAATTATAGCTGCAATAGCGCAGGAAATGACTTGTCCTCACATATGAACATCAAGAAAGCTTCTCCCTGGTTGAGCTTGTGACAAACCAAGAGAAGCTAAAACGTAAATTTTTTGAGAAAATCTTATCCTTGGTTTCGACAAGCTCAACCAGCGGATAAGATTTTTCAACGTTAATCATGGAAGGATGGCCGAGCGGCTTAAGGCGCACGCTTGGAAAGCGTGTTATGGATAAAACTATACGAGAGTTCGAATCTCTCTCCTTCCGCCACATTTGTTTCGTTAATCAATAACCCCTTTTAGTAAATTTTAACTACGAGAAATGAAATATTTGATCATCAACGGAGCTGGTGCAAGCATAGACATTCAAAAAGATTTTCCAGATGGAAAAAAACTGCTACAAAATCTTAAAAATAATTTTGATCTCGAGAATATTATAAAAAATCACAACCCATCAAGTATTGATCATTTGATTACAAGAGTTATAGATCAGAATCAACATCAAGATCTGGTGAAGAGAATAAAATCAGCAATATCGAATATAATTCTTGAAGCTCAAAATAAGATTCCGCAATGGAATGATAATTATTTTTTTGACATCATCCAGAACCGTATATTTGTTGATAATGTTGATCAAATTGATGTTATAAATTTTAACTATGACACAACTTTGGAGAAAACCGTAGAGTATCTTATCGATCTTTACGAATCAGGAAATGATGGTGATAACGAACGAAAACAACTCAGAATAAGTAAGTTAAAAGATTTACTTGCTAGATTACAAAAGAGTCACGTTTACGGCTTTATTGGCGATAATGGTAACAATATAAATTTTATTAGAAGCTCAAAAAAAGAAGAGGTTGAGAAGGTTATGCTAAAAATCAAAAAAGCAGAAAATATTTATTTTTTAGGATTCGGTTTTGATAAAACTAATTTACAGAACTTGGGATTTTATGATCACGAATTACAACAACTCATAAGGCAAAATCGAAAAAATTTTTTTGTAACTAACTATGTAGGGGAAATTGATGTGGAAACATCTGGTGGCGGTCTCAGCGCTGGAAATAGAACTGCCGTGGTGATTGATAAAAGAAGATTTTCCAATAGAATAATGCTGACAAAAGAAGAAATCTTTGATTGTAAAATTCAAATAGTTAGGGATGGTTTCTTCTCTCGAGGGTTTACGCTGAATAACCAAGGTAGCTGGTATCCTATAAAGTTATACATTTCTAATCTTAGCGTTGGAAATGCTGTTAGAGAAGATTTCATGTTTTAAAAGTTCGCAAATTATATCACCTGCCTACCAGTCGATTTTTTGCGAACTTTTTAGTGAACGTGAAAAGTGCCTTTGAAGCCTTGTAACTAGGAAACCTAAAAAATCAGTAGAATAGTTCTGAATCAGTATCACCTAAACCGCCACAAAAAAAGCTCCTTTCTCATCAGAAAAAGGAGCTTTTTTATTTAAATACTAATCTCTACAAACAAACTCTAATCAAGAAGGACAATTAGCTTATCAGCACTTGTAATTTCAGCATAGCCTGATACCACATCAAATTCTTTTATAATAGCTTTAGCAGCATCATAAATACTAACTTTGCCTTCTCTTAATCTGGCAATTATTGATTCATGACCATGCATAATACCAACATCACCTTCAACTGAAGGAACAACAACCATGTGGCATTGTCCTTTAAAAACAAGACCTTTCGCAGAAATGATTTCTAGATTTAATTCTGACATTATTTATAAAGATATTTTTTAACTTTGTAACCAAATCTCATATTCGTCATGCCGGACGAACATTTTCTTAGCCAGCTTTGCTGACCTAGAAAATGTAGATCCGGTATCCACTCATATTTTTTATGGATTGCGGATGAATAATTTCTAAGAATCGCTTTGCTATTCAAAGAAATTATAGCTCCGCAATGACTAGACACCACTCACACCCTTTTACAGGGTTTAAAATACTACTTTACTTCTTTAGCTAACTTTTCACCCTTAGCAATAGCTTCATCAATTGAACCAACCATGTAAAATGCTGCTTCAGGAAGATGATCATATTTACCAGAGCAAATTTCTTTAAAGCCACTAATTGTATCTTTCAAAGTTACAAGCTTACCAGGAGCCCCAGTGAACACTTCAGCTACGTGGAAAGGTTGTGACAAGAAACGTTGAATTTTTCTTGCTCTTGCTACTGTTAATTTATCTTCTTCAGAAAGTTCATCCATACCAAGAATCGCAATAATATCTTGTAATGATTTGTAAGATTGAAGAATTTGCTGAACCTGACGCGCAGTATCATAATGTTCTTTTCCTACAATTCTTGGATCAAGAATTCTTGAAGTTGAGTCAAGAGGATCAACTGCTGGATAAATACCAATTTCGGCGATCTGACGAGACAATACTGTTGTTGCATCTAAGTGTGAAAACGAAGTTGCTGGAGCAGGGTCAGTTAAGTCGTCTGCAGGAACGTAAATTGCTTGAACTGAAGTAATTGAACCATGCTTAGTTGAAGTAATTCTTTCTTGCATTGAACCCATTTCAGTTGCAAGAGTAGGTTGGTAACCCACCGCTGAAGGGATACGACCCAATAGCGCAGATACTTCTGAACCAGCTTGTGTGAAACGGAAAATGTTATCAACGAAGAAAAGAACGTCTCTTCCTTCTTTATCACGGAAATATTCAGCTTGAGTAAGACCAGTTAAAGCCACACGTGCACGCGCTCCAGGTGGTTCATTCATTTGTCCGTAAACAAGTGCTACTTTTGAATTTTTCAAATTATTTACATCAATTACACCAGAATCCATCATTTCATGGTAAAGATCATTTCCTTCACGAGTTCTTTCACCAACACCAGCAAATACTGAATAACCAGAGTGAGCTTTAGCAACGTTATTGATCAGTTCCATAATCAAAACTGTTTTACCAACACCCGCACCACCGAATAGACCAATTTTTCCACCTTTTGCGTAAGGCGCTAAAAGATCTATAACTTTAATACCAGTAACAAGAATCTCTGTTTCAGTTGCTTGCTCAGATAATTCAGGAGCTGAAGCGTGAATTGGGAAAAGTTCTTTAGAAGAAATTTCACCTTTTTCATCAATTGGTTCACCAATAACGTTCATGATACGGCCCAAAGTTCCTTCACCAACTGGAACCGAAATTGCCTTGCCAGTGTCAACAACTTCTAGGCCACGAGTAAGACCATCAGTTGAATCCATTGCAATTGTTCTCACAACTCTTTCACCAATGTGAAGTGCAACTTCTAATACTAATTTTTTACCATTATTAACGCACTCTAAAGCATTGTAAATAGCTGGCATTTCACCATTTTCAAATTCTACGTCAACTACAGCAGAGATAACTTGCGTAATCTTTCCTTTATTTTTCATAAAAGCAAAATCGGATTTTATTGTTATAATTATTTTTTGAGATTTCGTCAACAAACTGCGAAAGGGAGCCGGAAGATAATTGCTAATAACTTAATTCACAAGAGGAGAATTGAAAAAGTTTGGACCTCTTATTTAGCTTCTCGCTGGTTGAGCCTGTCAAAACCAAGAGAAACTAAATAAAATCTTATTCTTGGTTTCGACAGGCTCAACCAGCGAATAAGATTTTATTACAACGCACTACGCAAGATAATTCAAAAATCTAAACTTTATTCAAGTTTTGCACTTCCAATATAACATCTTTGCCGATTGGAGCAGCAGCGGCAGAGCCACTCTTACCGTGTTCCACAACCACTGAAACTGCATATTTTGGATCATGCACCGGCGCAAAGCCAACAAAAATCGCATGATTTTGATTAGTGTGAAGCGCGGTTTCAGATTTTGACATTTCATCTTCTCTTTTTGAAATTACTTGCGAAGTTCCAGTTTTACCTGCCATTTCAAAACCTTTAATATCAATTCTCTTACCATAAGCCGTTCCACCTGGCATGTTAACCACTCGATTCATACCTTCTTTAATCAAATCAAGATACTCTTTTTTAACCAAAGGCTCATTTTTTAAATCATCAAATTGTTTAAAAATGTTGCGATTGCGCACCAGATAAGGCCTAATCGGCACACCACCATTAGCAATACGTGCAGTAACCAGCGCCATTTGTAAAGGAGTTGCTAAAACGAAACCCTGCCCAATAGCAGTATTTAACGTATCTCCACCCACCCATGGAGTTTTAAAAACTTTTCTTTTCCATTCATCAGAAGGTACATTTCCTGACTTAGCACCATATAGACTAACATCAAATTTTTCACCATAACCAAACTTTTTTGCCATGTTAGCAAATTTTTCAATGCCAATTTGATTAGCCAATGTAAAGAAATAAGTATTGCATGAATGCATGATTGCATTGACTAAATCCAAAGATCCATGCCCTTTCTTTTCCCAACAGTGAAATGTTCTTTTCCCAAGTTGATAAGAACCATTACAGTTAACGTGCATATTTGGATTAATCCCTGCATCAAGTGCCGCCAATGCAACCATCAATTTGAAAGTTGAACCAGGAGGGTAAAGTGCTGCAATTGGTTTATTATTAAGTGGTTTTCTGGGGTCAGAATTTAACTCTTGCCAATATTCTTTTGATACTCCTTCAACGAATTTATTTGGATCAAAAGATGGACTTGAAGCATATGCAAGAAGCTCTCCGCTTTTTACATCCATAACCACCACTGAAGCAACATCATCTTTTATTCTTTCCGTAACAAATTTTTGTAAGTTTAAATCTATTGTTAAATGAACTTTTGTTCCTTCAGTTGCGCCTTTTATTGAAAGGGTTCGCACTGGAATTTCATGAGCATTTACTTCAACATATTTTACACCATATTTGCCACGTAAAACTTCATCAAAAGATCTCTCAATGCCTGATTTCCCTACACGAAAATCTGGATGCATAAACAAATTTTGTTCATTATTATCAATTTCTTTTTCAGAAGGAAGTGAGGCATAACCAAGGAAATGTGCGGTCTCAAAAGGGTAAATATAACTTCTAATAATACCACTTTCAATTGAAACCCCGGAAAGTAAATGTGAATTACTTTCAATTCTTGCTAAATCATCCCAATCCAAATTATCCATCAAAGAAATAATGCTTTTACGCCTAGCATTTTTAATTTTTGCGGAGAAATGATTTTTTGTTTCTTCATCAAGATCAAGAACTACTGCCAGTCTCTCTACCAAGGCTTCAACATCTCTTTTGCCTTCAAAATAAAATAATAAACGATGATTATTTTGATTTTTTGTTAGAGGTATATTATTACGATCAGCAATTATACCTCTTGGCGCCGGATTGATAAGAGGCTTGATTCTGTTGCTATCAGATTGATTTGAATATTCTTCATGCTTAACAATTTGCAAATAACCAAGTCTTGTAATAAGGGCAGTAGTAAGAAAAGATTGAGCGGCACCAACAAATAACGCACGACGATTAAAAACTTTGTTTTTACGAATATCTCTTAGCATAGTCACTCATTTCCCAGAAGCTTTATACTTAGATAATCGAAAAATTTATGCATCACAACATAAAAAACTGAAGAGAGGATAAATTGCACTAATAATATTTTTGCATTATATAAAGCACCGCTGAACAGAGAGAGTAGGACCCATTTCATCAATAGAAAAACAAAAGCGAAGAAAATAAATTGCTTTAGAATATGTTGAAAATTATCTCTTATATTCAATTTTCTATTAAGAATAATAAATAATTTTACTAATAAAATATAACAAAGGGCTGTGACACCAAGTGTGTTGCCGGTTATCGCATCGTTCCAAATTCCCATCAAAAACACAAACCACAAATCAAAATCATTTCTAAAAACCGCAAAATAAAAAATCATCATCAAGTCAAAAAGCGGAATAACATTGGTCAGACCAGCAATTTTAACATCAGAAATATTGAAAATAACGAATAGAATTGCGATGAAATGCAAGGCTACAACTTTTGAAATTGATTTTTGTCCAAGCATTTTTTTTCAAATTAATTGAGAGTGATATTAAGCATCATCTAACTTTTCGTCGGTTGAGCTTGTCGAAACCACGAAAAA
>JAGWYT010000025.1 GCA_018969185.1 Rickettsiales bacterium
ATCTCATTATTTGAGAGAACCAAGAATTTAAGCGACTTCGTCAAACAAAATTACAAAAATACAAACCATGAGTTTGATGGAGCTTACAGTCTGTTCAGCTCTTAACCGGACAGTAGTGGCTACAAACCAGTTTCTGCTTATATATGGTAATTTTTTAAAGCAGAAAAAACTAAGAAGAGATTTTCATCAATTTGTAAGTGATGCTGTCGTGAAGTGCTGCGAAAGAGGCATCAACTATATTTTCAGAAACACCAATTGTAACCCATTTATTACCTTCATCATCGCTTGATTCAATTTGCACTCTGGTAATTGCTTTGGTACCGCTAAGTGGAGTTAAAATTCTAACTTTGTAATCGCTTAATTTAATATTTTTTAAAACAGGATATTTACGTGCTAAAGCCTTGCGTAATGCTTTATCTAAAGCGTTCACAGGACCATTTCCTTCAGCAACGGAAATTGATTCTTTATTGCCTATTTTAATTTTAATAACAGCTTCTGAAGCCATAACTGACTTTCCTTTACTGTTAAATTTTCTTTCATCAAAAACTTTAAAACTTACCAATTCAAAGAAATTAGGAACTACAGAAAGTGATTTTTTAGCTAAAATTTCAAAACTCGCATCTGCGGCGTCATAGGCATATCCTTGCGCCTCAAGTTCTTTTACTTTATTTACTAAATCAGAAATTTGGCTGAATTTAATGTGATCTTCAGAATGTAAGCCAATTTCTTTTAAGCGAGCAATGATGTTAGAGCGCCCTGCCTGATCTGAAACCATGATTTGTCTTTCATTACCAACCAATTCTGGCTCAATATGCTCATAAGATTTTGGATTTTTGGCAACCGCTGAAACATGCAATCCGCCCTTATGCGCGAAGGCATATTTACCAACATAAGGCGCAAATTTATCACGATCTTTATTTAGAAGATCATCTAAGAAATGTGAAACTTTAGTTAAATTTTTTAACTGTTCTTCTTTAATTCCAACGTCAAAACCCATTTTTAAAGCTAATGTTGGAATGATGGAAATTAAATTAGCATTACCGCAACGCTCACCAAGACCATTGATGGTGCCTTGAATTTGGCGCACTCCTGCCTCAACCGCTGCTAATGAATTTGCAACGGCGTTGCCAGTATCATTATGGCAATGAATACCAAGATTTTCACCTGGGATATGTTTAGTAACTTCTTTAACAATTCTTGAAATTTCACTTGGCAAAGTTCCACCATTAGTGTCGCAAAGCACAACCCATCTGGCTCCAGCCTCATAAGCTGATTTCACAGAATCTAATGCAAATTTTGGATTTGCTTTATAACCATCAAAAAAATGTTCAGCATCAAAGAAAGCTTCTTTTTTCTTTTTTACGATATGTTTTATTGAATCAGAAATCATGGCGAAATTTTCGCTTTCTGAAACGTTAAGTGCATTTTTTAAATGGAAATCCCAAGTCTTACCAACAATGCAAATAACTTTGGCATCTGAATTTATCAGGGCATTTAAACCAGCGTCATTAGCGGCTGAAACGTCAGGGCGACGTGTCATGCCAAAAGCTGAAAATTGTGATTTTTTTAATTTTGGTAAGTTAGAAAAAAATTCATCATCAGTGTGATTTGCTCCGGGCCAGCCACCTTCAACATAATCAATACCAAGAGAGTCAAGCTTCATAGCAATGTCAATTTTATCTTTAACACTAAAATTAACCGTGCTGGTCTGCGCACCGTCTCTTAGGGTTGAATCATAAAGATAAACTCTTGGTTTTTTTGTCATTTTGAAGACAGTGTTAACTTAGTATTGCTTTAAACTTGCTCGATGTTATCACTCCCCCCTTGAGGGGGAGTCGACGAATAAGCTTTAGCTTATGAGTCGGTGGGGGGTTAAAAATTATAAAATTTAAACAGAATATTTGACCCCTCCCCGAAATCCTTACGGATTTCGACCCTCCCTCAAGGGGAGGGTAATAAACGTGGGTTTAAGCCTTTCTTCCCGCAATCGCCTGCTTAATCGACCCAATTGCCTTTGCTGGATTTAAACCCTTAGGGCAAGTGTTGGTACAATTCATAATTGTATGGCAGCGATAAAGCTTAAATGGATCTTCTAATGCATCTAACCTTTCGTCAGTTGCTTCATCTCTTGAATCAACAATCCATCTTTGCGCTTGTAATAAAATAGCAGGCCCTAAATATTGATCACCATTCCACCAATAGCTTGGACAAGAAGTTGAACAGCAAGCACATAAAATACATTCATAAAGACCATCTAATTTTTCACGATCTTCTGGAGTTTGTAATCTTTCCTTATCAGTGTTTATTGGCGCTGAAGCTTGTAACCAAGGTTTGATTGATTTGTGTTGCGCGTAAAAATGTGTTAAATCAGGAACTAAATCTTTTACAACTGGCATGTGTGGCAATGGATAAACCTTAACATCTTTGCTTTTACATTCTGAAATTGATTTAGTGCAAGCTAAAGTGTTAGTGCCGTCAATATTCATGGCACAAGAACCACAAATTCCTTCACGACAAGATCTGCGGAAAGTAACTGAAGCGTCATGCTCTGCTTTAATTTTAATTAATGCATCAAGAACCATTGGTCCGCATTCATCTAAATCAACTTCAAATTTATCAATGTAAGGATTGGTTTTTTCAGTATCTTCAGGATCATAACGATAAATTTCAAAAACACGCACATTTTTAGCACCTGATTTTGCTTTAAAGGTTTTACCAGCCTTTTTATCAATTTGTGAATTTTTTGGAAGTTTAAATTCTGCCATTTTTTGTTTGTTTATAAGTTGCAAATGTTGTCATCTTGAGTTTACAGCCGTTTTAGCGGCTGTTAGCGAAAGATCTCCTGCATTTCCTGAGATCCTTCGCTAAGATTTTCTAAAAGAAAATCTATAGCTCAGGATGACATAGTTATTCTAGTAAACCCTTTTCTTCGGTGGGAAAGCCTGAACCTCATTGCTCATAGGCTTTAACACCACTTCACGAAAATCAGTTTTAATTTTTCCTTTATTATCAGCAAAGATAATAGTGTGTTTCATCCAATTTTCATCGTCACGATCTTTGTAATCATCTCTAGCGTGAGCACCACGGCTTTCTTTACGGTTTAGTGCCGCAGTAATTGTAACTAAAGCTTGTGATCTTAAGTTATCAAGCTCTAACGCTTCAACTAAATCACTATTCCACACAAGTCCACGATCTGTAACGTGCAAATCTTCAAAACTTGCAAAAATTCCTTCCATTTTATTAACACCCTTAGACATGATTTCTTCAGTTCTAAACACCGCCGCATGTGATTGCATACATTTCTGCATTTCAAGTCTGATTTTAGCAGCCGGTGATTTTCCATTAGCATTTCTAATTTTATCAAGCCTTGCAATTCCTTCAGCACCAGCATCTTTACTATTAAATTCTCTATGTGGAGTTTTTGGTTTTACAACTTCGGACGCTCTAATTGCCGCTGCTCTACCAAACACAACCAAATCTAAAAGTGAGTTTGAACCAAGTCTGTTAGCACCGTGAACCGAAACGCAAGCTGCTTCACCAATTGCCATTAAACCTTGCACCACTTCAGTTTGACCGTTTTTCACAGTTAAAACTTCTGCTTTATAATTAGTTGGAATACCGCCCATGTTATAATGAACCGTAGGTAACACTGGAATTGGTTCTTTTGTAACATCAACACCAGCGAAAATTTTTGCAGTTTCAGAAATTCCCGGAAGTCTTTCGTGAAGCACTTTCGGATCTAAGTGATTTAAATGTAAATAAATGTGATCTTTATTTGGTCCAACTCCACGTCCGGCTAAAATTTCCATTGTCATGGCACGAGAAACAACGTCACGGCTTGCCAAGTCTTTAGCGCTTGGAGCATATCTTTCCATGAATCTCTCACCTTCAGAGTTCACTAAATATCCACCCTCACCTCTTGCGCCTTCTGTAATCAAGCAACCAGAACCATAAATTCCCGTTGGGTGAAATTGCACAAATTCCATATCTTGTAGCGGAAGACCAGCACGAAGCACCATAGCATTGCCGTCCCCTGTGCAAGTGTGAGCAGAAGTTGCAGAGAAATAAGCACGTCCATAACCACCAGTTGCTAAAACCACAATGTGAGATTTAAAACGATGTAATTTTCCATCAACTAAAGAAAGCGCTGTGATACCACGACAAACGCCATTTTCCATGATTAGGTCAAGCGCAAAATATTCAATAAAAAATTGCGCATCATGCTTTAATGATTGCTGATAAAGCGTGTGCAAAATTGCGTGACCAGTTCTATCAGCAGCCGCACAAGTTCTTTGCGCAGGACCACCTTCACCAAACTGTTTAGTCATGCCACCAAAAGGACGTTGATAAATTTTGCCTTCTTTATTACGTGAAAAAGGCACACCATAATGTTCAAGCTCAATGATTGCGTCTGGAGCTTCTTTACACATATATTCAATAGCATCTTGATCTCCAAGCCAGTCAGAACCTTTTACGGTGTCATACATGTGCCATCTCCAATCATCTTCACCCATATTGCCAAGAGCAGCAGAAATACCGCCTTGTGCTGCAACTGTATGTGAACGAGTTGGAAAAACTTTAGTGATACAAGCAGTTGAAAGACCTTTTGCTGCCATACCAAATGTGGCACGAAGACCAGCACCGCCGGCACCAACAACCACTACATCAAATTCGTGATCAACAACTTGATAATTTCCAATTTTATTTTCTGACATTGTTTTGTTTGTATTAAATTATCCTTATAACTGCTTTATGCTTCTCGCTGGTTCCCGCGAAGTCGAAACCAAGGGAAGCAAAATCTTATCCTTGATTTCGACAAGCTCAATCAGCGGATAAGATTTCTTTAGTCTTTACTATCCAACCAAATGTAATCTAATAATAGATACAGTTGCTGCAACAGCAGTTGCGATAGAAATAAAATGCACCAACATAATGTAAAAATGCATTTTAGTTTTATTAGAAACATAATCTTCAATAACAACTCTCATACCAAGAGATCCATGATAAAGCGAGGTATTGATAAGCAAAATTCCTATAATTGCATTTAGGGGATATGCAAAAAACACTGGTAAGTAGCCTTGCGGATCTTCAAGAATTTGCACAAAAGAAATAACTAACCAAAATATAAGTGGAATTAAAGCAACCGCAGAAATTCTCTGCATAAGCCAGTGATGAGCACCTGTTTTTGTTGAAGGAGCGATTTTTTTTGTCATAGTTAGAATAATTTAAAATAAACCACCGAACCAATTGTCAGAACGGTAAAAATTGCTGAAAGGATAATCACAAGAAAAGCATTAGTTTGTGCTGTTTCTTTTTCAAAACCTTTGCCAATATCCCAAAATAAATGACGCACGCCATTACAAAAATGATAGTAAAGAGCAAATGTCAAAGCACAACCTGCAGCTGCAAAAATAAAATTCATAATTTCTTGCATAGGGCAATCACAGGCTTCTTCAGCTGCTTCAATATTCATCTGATAAGTATAAAAAACAACATACCAAGAAATTGCTACGATAGAAACATAAAGAGCAATTCCAGTAAGACGATGAAAAATTGAAGTAAGTGAACAAACGTTCCATCTATATATTTGTAGATGAGGAGAAGTTGGAGATTTTTTTATTTCTTTAGACATTTTTTTAAAAAAAGATTTATCAGAAGTTTGTTTCCTATATTAAAAAAGCCTTTGATCTAGTTTACAACAAAAAATTTATTGATAATTAATATCATGTTTGATGGTGATGTTGTACTCAACTTAGGCGCCTAATCTTATCCTTGGTTTCGACACTTCGTCAAGCTCAGTGCGGCGCAGCTCAACCAGCAGATAAGATTTTTAAGCTTCTCTTGGTTTCAACACTTCGTCAAGCTCAGTGTGGCGCGGCTCAACCAGCGAGAAGCTTTGTCTAACAAAAAAAATCAATTAACACACGATTACCAATACTACTTAGAATTTTCTCTTGCAAAGCAGCTCTTCTATCCTTAAAAATGTTCAATCCTAAAAAAAATTCACTTAAAAAATGACAAAAAAAGCATTAATCACTGGAATCACTGGACAAGACGGATCTTATCTAACTGAGCTTTTACTTTCTAAAGGATATGAAGTTCATGGTATCATTAGAAGATCAAGCACTTTCAATACAGATAGAATTGATCACTTATATAATGATCCTGAAATTTCTGGCAAAAAACTTTTTCTACATTACGGCGATTTAGCTGATTCATCAAATATCTCGCGCTTACTTGAAAGAATTGTTCCTGATGAAGTTTATAATTTAGCGGCACAAAGCCATGTTAAAGTAAGTTTTGATATTCCTGAATATACCACAGATATTGACGCCACAGGCGCTTGCAGAATTTTAGATGCTATTCGTGAAATCAATCTAAAGACTAAATTTTATCAAGCTTCAAGCAGCGAAATGTTTGGTAAAGTTCAAGAAATTCCACAAAAAGAAACTACACCTTTTTATCCAAGAAGCCCTTATGCCTGCGCTAAACTTTATTCGCACTGGCTTACTGTAAATTATCGTGAAAGCTATAATATGTTTGCTTGCAGCGGAATTTTATTTAACCATGAATCACCAAGAAGAGGTGAAACTTTTGTGACCAGAAAAATCACCCGCGGACTTGCAGATATTATGGCTAAAAAAACTGACAAACTTTATTTAGGAAATTTAGATGCTAAAAGAGATTGGGGTTTTGCTGGCGATTATGTTGAAGCAATGTGGTTAATGTTACAACAGCCCGAGCCAGATGATTACGTTATTGCAACTGGCGAAACTTATTCAGTAAAAGAATTCTTAGATGAATCTTTTGGTTACGCTGGTCTTGATTGGAAAAAACATGTTGAAATTAGCGAAAAATATTTCCGTCCTGCAGAAGTTGATTTACTAATTGGCGATTCTTCAAAAGCTAGAAAAAAACTTGGATGGAAGCCAAAAATTGATTTCAAAGGTTTAGTAAAAATGATGGTTGACGCTGATTTAGCAAAGCTTGGAATTAAATTATAAAATGTCTTTTAAGAGAATAATTTTTGGACTTGGTTCAAACTTAGGTGACCGTGAATCTTATTTGAATAAAGCAGTTTCAATGCTTGAATCTGAACTATCTCTTAGCAATATTAAAAGATCAAAAATTTTTAAAAACCCTGCTCTTCTTTTACCAAATTCTCCGAAAGAATGGAACATTGAATTTTTTAATATTGCACTAAGTGCGGATATTAATTTGGAAAAATTCTCACCAGAAAAAATTCTAGAAATTATCAAAAAAATTGAAAGTTCTTTGGGCCGAAAATATGATCAGAGATGGGCGCCACGTGAGATAGATATTGATATTCTAACAATTGAAGATCTTGTAGTTAAGATTGAGGATAGACTTGTTATTCCGCATTATGATTTGTTAAATCGCGATTTTTTCTTGCAGACTATTAGAGAAATTGAACCTAATTGGGAATATCCGCAAAAATAAAAAAATACTTGTGAAATTATTTTTTTAAATAGAGAATGGGGCAGTCGGGAGTATGTCAGAATAAAAAAGCTTTTACAGCAAATATGAACATACACGCCGGGTTTGCGTGGTGGTGGCTCCCGACATTTTATCTTTGAAGCTTCTTTAATAAAGGTTAAGGAGGCTTTTTTTATTTTTAGTTTTACAACCTAGAGTTGTGTAAATTCGCATTCTTACACTTCATATTCCCTCTACATCATCCTTGAAATGACGGTTTTTTGCTAATAATCCACCTTCATAAAATATAACCCACAAGCGGGAGCGTTAGGTCCAGATTTAGTTCTATCTTTTGCTGATAAAATATTCTTCATATTTTCTGCTTTTTCTTTTCCAATTCCAATAAAAACAAGCGTGCCAACAATGTTGCGCACCATATGATGTAAAAAAGATTTAGCACTAACTTCAATGTAAATTTCTTCACCGAACTCTTTAATTTCAATATTACTTATTCTTCTCATTGCTGAAGATGCAGTGCATTGTCGATCACGAAAAGATGAAAAATCATGAAGTCCAATTAAATCTTTTGCTGCCAAACGCATCGCTTGAGTATCAAGTTTTCTTACCACATGCCAAGCACGTTTTTTCTCTATAGCAAGAGGTGCAATGCGATTAATAATCACATAACGATAATGACGCATTTTTGCACTTAAACGGCTATGAAAATTTTCATCAACAATTTCAGATGATAAAACAACAATATCTTGTTCCATTAGGAAATGATTGACTCCAGAAAGTATTTTAAAAGTGTCAAATTCCTTTTCTAAATCAAAATGTATCACCTGCCCTAAAGCATGAACTCCAGCATCAGTTCTACCGCAAACCGTAATTTCAACTTTTTCATTAGTTAAAGAAAAAACAGCTTTTTCTAATAATTCTTCAATTGATCTATCTGGTTGATCATTTTGTTTTTGAAAGCCGCAATAACGCGTGCCATCATATTCAATAGTTAATTTGTAGCGCATAGTTACTCCAATTCATATTTATCTTCTCGCTGGTTCCCGCGAAGTTGAAACCAAGAGAAGATAAATAATCTTACCCTTGGTTTCGACTTCGCGGGAACCAGCGGATAAGATTATTTACTCTAATTCATTTACTCGTGAAAAATGCGAATATTCATTTTCTTTATAATTACTCAAATTTGGTGCTGCAATATAAGCGTTTTTCTCATCTTTAAAATATTTGATAAGCTTTGATAAACCTTCTTTTGCCGCCACAACAAGCATTTCAATTTCTTCACTATCTTTAGAAATAATTTTTGTCTCATTACCAATTGTTGCTGAAAGCTTTATATATTTAAGAGAAGAGATTTTTTTATTATGATTGTCATGTTGAGCTATAGAATTTCTTTTAGAAATTCTTAGCGAAATATCTCTTTCAATTGTATGAGATCCTTCGCTTCGCTCAGGATGACAGTGGTGAGACTCAGAATTACAGGGCTGGAATTCAGGATGGCCAGAACGAAATAGCATCAAAGCCGCCAGTGTAAGCTGTGGTTCAAGACCAGAAATAACATCTTTTGTTGTTGGAACTTGCCCAGTTTTATAATCAAGAATTTCTATCGAGTTATCATCATTTAAAACAATACGATCAATTTTACCATTAATTACAACATCCTCAATTAGCGTTTGAATAGCCACTTCTACATAATTTTTTTTAGCTTTTAAGAGCTCTTCTTCTTTAACAAAATTATTAAAAATATTTTCAAATTTTGGTAACCAAATAAGTTTTGCCTGATTTGAAATAAAATATTTATCAAAAATTTTATCAGCATTTTTTAAAAATATTTCTGGCTCACAAGGATTTTTAATAAACTCTTCTAAAGCCCTATGAATAAAGTTTCCAAACTCTACATAGCCAGATTCAAAATCTATTTTTTGCAATTCACGTAAAAACAAAACTCTTTTAGCATAAATTGAATATGGATCATTAATTAATTTTGAAATATCGGTAATTGCCAATTTTTTTGGACGATATTTTAAAGCAGGATTAGCTTTTGATCTGATAAGAATATGCTTTTCTGTAGTCTCCATAGCATATTCCAAATATTTCAATTTTACCTTTAACTTCTTACATAAGGTTTCAAATTTCAAAAAGAAAGATGAAGGAAGAGATGTGGAATTAGCAGCGATTAAAGAACGACTTAATATTACTGAGGAGTTGCACAAATAATTACAAAAATCATAGGCATTTTGTCCTATCTTTTGTCTGTCCTTATCAATCCCAAGATCATTTCTAATTTTTTTGCCAAGCCAATTTTCAGTTTGAATTTGTGGAAAATCACCTTCATTTAAAGAAGCGACTATTACTAAATCATAATTCAATAAACGTGCTTCAATGCTTGGTAAAAGCTGAATTTTCGCTGATGAATCTGATTTTTCAAAATAACTAATTTGTGAAAATAACAATTCAAAAATTGCTAAGGTTTCTTCTTTCTTTATCGTAAAATTATTTTGTGATTTTAACTTTTCAAAAAATTCAAATATCTCAAGAGCCGCATCCTCTTCTTCTAAAAGATGATGCCATTTTTTATTAGTTAATTTCTCAATTGTGTCACTTAGTAATTCTAAATAAGCGGCTATAGAAAGATCTGAGGCATTGATTATGGTTGATAAATTATCATAAAAATCTGTAAAAAACTTATTTAAATTTTCATCATTTAATGAAAGTAGTTTTTCTTTTATTCCTTGCAAACCAAGACAGACACGCTCTTGACGTAAAATATTATTTTCAAAATCTTCAATAATTTTACGATCAACTTTTTTAAATAAAGGATTCTTTAATATTGCCAGCAATTCGTAGGATCCAAAGTCGCTTTTAATCAGATTCAAAAGCAATAAAATAAAATTAATTAATTTTGAATCTTTAACAGAAATGTTTCTTGAGTCATTGAAGTTAAGAGAAAGACCAAGAAGCTCGTTTTTTAGAAGCTGTAACAAATCTGAATTATTAGTGATAACGGCGCATTTTTTATTTTCTAAAACCGCATTTTCTAAACTAACCGCAATGATCCTTGCTTCTTCAAGATAATTTTTTGCTGTAATAATTTTAAAGTTTTTTTCTAAATCATATAGTGAGAAATCAGATATATTCTGCCATTTGATCGTTTCTTCATAAGGCAAAGTGATGTTAGAAATAAAATTAATTCTCTCATTTGAGCAAATTTGGAATTGATCATTTTTTATTTCTAAGACTTGATTATTTTTAACTTCAATAAATTCTAATAACTGTTGCAACAAAAATTGCGGATGGTTCTTTTCTAAAGTTTTAGAAATATTCTTATCAAAAGAATGAAAAACAACAAAACCATTTTTCTGCTGTGAAATTGCTTTAATTAATTTTCTTCCCGCAGAAACACTACCAGTTGACCCCGCAATAATTAAAGGAAACTTTGTGCCCCGTTTTGCAAGAAGTTCAATGAATTTTTTAGTAACAAAATTTTGATAAGAAGTGGCAAAGAAAATATTCTTCTTAATTAAAGAATTTTTGATGTGAACGTGAAAATTTTTAAGAAATTCTAACGTAACTTGACGGTGTAGCGAAAGATCTGAATCATCAATTTCTTTAAGAATATCAAGATCTACCTCATCTTTTTCAATCTCATCAAAAAGATTCTTTAATTGCAGCGCAATATTTAAGCTTTGAGAAAGAGAAAGATTATTAAAAATATTTGTTTTTCTTATTTCATGACTTAAGAAAAAAAGATGGTCAATATCAGAAATCACCTTTATTTCAAGGAGTTCGTCAATTATTTCTTTTACTTCTTCATCTGACAAAAATTCAAAAAAATCTTCATAGGAAAGATCTGAAATTGCCTTTATTTTAGGCAGAATTACTGATTGACCATAATTATTTTTTAAGAAAATTTGTCTAAATTCTCTGCAACTTCTGGTGCTTGGTAAAAAGATTTTAACATCGGCAATGTTGTTAGGAAAATTTTTCAACAACCAATCAAAAAGAGACTCAAGAAAATTATATTGTGAAGGAATATTTAGAATATTCATTAAATGCTATTGGTTTCTTAAAAATTTTTACTAAAATTAGCTTTATTCAAAGACAATTGGAAGAATTTTTAGCATTAACCATAAATTATGTATGCTAAAGCTTCTCGCTGTTTGTGCTTGTGAAAAACCAAGAGAAGCTTAATAAAAAATCTTATTCTTGGTTTGTCACAAGCTCAAGTAAGCAAATAAAATTTTAAAATAGTTTTCTATATAATTAATGAAAGTAATAGTTTTAGGTTCAGGAATAATTGGAATTACAACCGCCTATTTTCTTGCTAAAGACGGTCATGAAGTTATTGTGCTTGAAAAAAATACCGAATCAGCTCTTGGCTGCTCTTATGCTAATGGCAGTCAATTAAGCTATTCACATATTGAACCTTGGTCTTCGAAAGAATCATTATTATCAATTCTAAAATCTGGATTTTGTTTTTCGTCTTTCTTATCAATTTCTAATTTATTTAGCCGTGATTTTTTAAGATGGGGATATGAATTTGTAAAAAATTCTTCTAAAGAAAAAAATGAAGAAAATAGTAAAAAGCTTTGGACACTTAGTAAACATAGTAAAGAAGCCCTGTCTGAAATTTTAAGAGAAGAAGAAAATTTAAAATTTGATTATAAGAATGAAGGAATTTTACATTTTTTCAAAAATCAAAAAACCTTTGAAAAAGCAGTAAAAAAGATTGAATTTCATAACTCCATTGGCTGCCACCCTCAAATCTTAAATAAAGATGAATGCGTAAAAAAAGAACCAACATTAGTTAAGCTTTATGATGAGGGAAAATTGGCTGGTGGTATATTTTATGAGATTGATGCCAGCGGTAATAGTTTGGTTTTTGCTAAATCACTTGAGAAAATATGCCGTGATAAATATGGAGTAACTTTTCAATATGAAACTGAAATTCGCAATATTCTTACCAATCATAAAAAAATTACAGGCATTCATACTAATAAAGAAGTTATTGAAGCTGACGCTTATGTTTCGGCAATTGGAGCTTACAGCAAAGACCTTTTGAAAGGTATTGGTATTAATTCAAAAATTTATCCGCTAAAAGGATATAGCATTTCAATTGCTGCAGATGAAGAATTCATTGCACCTAAAATGGCTTTAACTGATGTGGAAAATAAAGTTGTTTATAGCAGAATTGGTAATATTTTTAGAGTGGCTGGAACCATTGAAATATCTGGCTTAAAAACTAAAAAGAATAAAAAATTAATTAAATTTTTAACAGAAAATGTTAAAGAAAATTTTTCTGATTTTGGCAATTTAAATGAAGTATCAAATTGGTATGGATTTAGACCATTTAGACCAAATTCAATTCCATTAATTTGCCAAGTAAAAAAATATGGTAATTTATTTTTAAATTCTGGACATGGCTCTTTAGGCTGGACATTATCAGCCGCGTCAGGAAAAATAATATCTGATTTACTTGCAAAAAAAGAAAATAATAACTTTTCTTTCTTAGAGGAAGAAGAAAAATCATTATATTAAAAAACCATGATTCAAACAGTTGCGAAAAATATCGAAGATATAATTAAAAGAGTTAAGGATAACGATAAAACCCTAACCGAGATAAATTTACACAATACAAAAATTACCACTCAAAATCTTACTTCTTTAACAACTGCCTTAGCTAAAAATCAATTTGTACAAATTTTTGATTTTAGTAATAATTTTATTGGCTTATCCGGCGTTGCACTTATTACATCGGCTTTAGAAAAAAATAAATCACTACACACTCTATATTTAAGAAGTAATAAGGTTGGTGATGAAGGAGCAAAATTATTTGCTAATCTTTTAAAAAATAAAAATGATACTTTAAAAAATCTGTATTTAGGAAATAACCAAATCACTCACATTGGCGCTGAGGCCTTAGCTGAAACATTAAGTTTTAATTCAACTCTTGAAGTTCTTTCATTTAGGAATAATTCAATTGGCGATACTGGTTGTATGACTTTAGAAAAAAATCTTGAAATTAATGCATCGCTAAAAACTTTAAACTTAGCAAATACTGATATTACTGATAAATCTCTTCCGTCTTTATTAACTCTTTTAGAACTTAACACAAATTTAGCTGATATAAAACTTGGCTTCAATGAAATTAAAGACAGCAAAACTCTTGATGAGATAATGAAATGTCTTAAATACAACTCTTCGCAAAACACTGTGGCTGTTAATACAATCGCCAGAAAAATTCTTATCTATTGTGAAAAGTTTTTATCCGAAGAAGAGCTTGGAGCAAAAAGAAAAATATCCAACGAAGATTTAGCAAGAAAATACGGTCTTAGTAAGGAAGATTTTTATTATCTATCAAACAGAAATAGCCATGGTGGTGCAATATTATGCCTGTCATCACTATTTAGAATTACCTTAAATAAATATAATAAAGAAACAGTTGATGTGATATTGAAAACTGCAAATATCCTATGTCCAACCTTGTTTTCAAATGCCAGAATTGAAATGTCTAATCATGAGATTGAAAAACCGCATCAAAGAGCAGTATCTATGGCCTCAACTGCTCTTGATAAGGTTGATACTAAACAAAGTTAATAAATTTTGAATATAAGTTTTTGTTGGAATAAACCAAATTGGTTTGTCACAAGTTCAACCAGCGAGAAGCTTAATAAATTAACATACAATTCCCAAAGTTGGTATTAAATTTGACTGAAATTACTGAGTTAATTTTATTTTTAAATCTTGCCAATAAGCAATTCTTTTCTTCAATTCCCTTTCAAAACCTCTTTCATTTGGTTCAAAAAATTTTGGACGATCTTTTTTTAATAATTCAGAAGGAAAAAATTCCTGACCAGAAAAACAATTTGGCGTGTCGTGATCATAAATATAGCCTTCACCAAAGCCTTCATTTTTCATCATCTTAGTTGCTGCATTTAAAATATTTTTTGGTGGCATTAAATTTGTTGTTTTAGAAGCCGCTTCAATTGCCGCTTTATGAGCTAAATAAGAAGCATTAGATTTTGGTGCCGTGGCACAATAAATTGTGGCGTGGCTAATTGCATAATCACCTTCTGGACTTCCTAAAAAATCATAATTTTCTTTCGCCGCCATTACTTGTAATAAAGCATTTGGATCAGCAAGACCAATATCTTCCGTGGCAAAGCGTGCTAAGCGGCGCAAGATATAATATGGATTTTCCTTCGCCTCAAGCATTCTTGCTAAATAATAAAGCGCTGCATCAACATCAGAACCACGAAGAGATTTATGAAAAGCTGAAATTAATCCATAATGAAAATCGCCTTTTTTATCAAAGTGAGCCGAACGTTTTGAAATTATTTTTTGTAAGTCATTTTCGTTTAATAAAGTGCTTTCTTCAAGAGTTAAAAGCTCCTCACAAGCATTTAACAAATACCTAGCATCACCGCAACTAAGATTAATTAAATATTTTCGTGCTTTTTTATCTAAAGGTAATTTGTTGGTAGTTTTATTTTCAACACTTTGTAAAATTTTTTCTAAAGCTTCTTCATCAAGGCTATTTAAAGTCAAAACCTTACAACGTGAGAGCAAGGCTGAATTAAGGTGAAATGAAGGATTTTCTGTTGTTGTTCCAATTAAAATTATTGTTCCATCTTCAATGAATGGTAAAAATAAATCTTGCTGCGTTTTGTTGAAATGATGAATTTCATCAATCATTAAAATAGTTTTTTTGTATTTTTCCTTTGAAGTTTTGACAAACAAATCATCATCTGATTTTTTATCTTTTTGTAATTTTTGCGCTTCCTCAACCACCTTCCTAATTTCCGCCGCACCAGAATTAATTGCTGACATCACCATAAAATTTGCATCAGCAACTTTTGCTAAAGCCTTGGCAATTGTTGTTTTTCCAACTCCCGGAGGTCCCCATAAAATCATTGAGGGAACATTGCCAGATTTTATAATTATTGATAATGCACCATTTTCTTCAAATAAATGATCTTGCCCTATCACATCTTGTAAATGCTCAGGACGCATTAAATCCGCTAGTGGGCGATTATTTATAATTTTCTTATTTATCATATAAAATTTTCATTCAACATATTTTATTGCCAATTCA
Organism: Rickettsiales bacterium; assembly: GCA_018969185.1. Lineage (GTDB taxonomy): Bacteria > Pseudomonadota > Alphaproteobacteria > Rickettsiales > UBA1997 > UBA2645. The sequence goes on from JAGWYT010000025.1 coordinate 15,548, forward strand.
ATTTCATTTTGAATTCTTGTTTTATCTCTTCCTAGAATACCTTTTAGAACTAGGTAATTAGAGGCATGATCACTACGAAATATTGTTTTGTTTAAATTGAGATTTTCCATCAATAATTTCATTTCTTTAAAAAGTTCTAAAGGTGTTAATTCTATCCAAGTCCCATTAAAACCAGCTTCAAACCGTTCTGATCCCAAAGGAAATTCTGGCACTAAAGTTGAGAGATATTCTGGCTGCGCTTCATTCATTAATTTAGCAGAATTAATGGCGTGTTGCTTACTATATTTTGAACCGCCAAGTCCATTTAAAATCATTACTGAACTTTTAATTCCTGCTGCTTTTATTTTTTGCAAAGCTTCAAGTGAAGAAGAAAAACTCTCGCCTTTTTGTACTAATTCCAAAACTTCATCATCACCACTTTCACAACCAACATACAGAATCTTTAAACCCAATTCTTGTAATTCTTTGAGCTCTTCTACAGTTTTATTTTTTAAGTTGCGCGGCAGGCAATAAGAAGAAATACGCTGCAAATTAGGAAAGTAATTCTTAATTAATTCCAAAATTTCTTTTAATCTTCTAAATGAAAGACTTGTTGCATCACCATCTGCCAGAAAAACTCTGCTCACCAGATAATTATTTTTTACTAAAAATTTTAACTCTTTTTCAATTTCCTCAAGCGACTTTGGTTTAAAGCGTTTTTGCTCATCTTTATACATGTCACAAAAGGTGCATTTATTCCACGAACAACCATTGGTTACTTGCAATATCAAAGATTTCCATTCACTTGGTGGACGAAAAACTGGTTCAATGTAATTTAGCTGATACATTTATAGTTTAATAAGAGGAAACACTGCTAAGAGAGCCACAAAAATAATTGAAATTATTGTTACAATAATTTCCTGAAAACTTGTTTCAGAATCATCTTTGAATTTTACCGAAGATACATAGGCAAAGATAATACAAACTATAAAGAAAGTTATCACATAAACAATAGTGCTGGTTCCTCTTGTAATACCACCTTGCTTGATATCAACAATAGCAAACATAACAAGAGCAAAAAATATCGTAAGTAAAATTGATAATGTTAAAAGATTTCCAGTTTTAACATTTAATCTAAATCTGGTAAAAATTGCATAAAACATAATCCACACCGCAAGCCCATTAAAGCAAGCACGAAGTATAATCGCATTGAAAGAAGCAAAGGAAATATCATGATTAATTAATGTTACTGTTTTTACTATTACAAAGAGAAATGGTTCTGTAAGTGAACCGAATAAAATCAAGCACCCAGAGCATGTACCAAGAACACTCACCATGCCAAAATAAAATAAAAATGCAGCATAAATCATTCCAACTAACAAACCTTGGAATAGGTTTTTTAAGTTCCAAAATATTACTGATTTTAAATGATGCTCATTTGTATTTTCTAAATTTTCAGTCATGTTTTGATGGTTTTTTGTTAACTAAAAATACGTCATACTTTTCCTTTGCAGTAAGTGGTCTCTGACCACGTCCTCACGTTCATGCCAAACAAGAAATAAATCTGTGGACTGGGTCAGGAGACCCAGTACAGCATAGCATAAATTTTTTATTTTATCAATTTCCGAACAACCCTAACCACATCCTTAACCCCAATTCCCGCCAATTCTTGCATCACTTCAACTTTATTTTGTTCAATAAACTCATCAGACATTACCATCTGTCTAAATTTACATTTTCCATCATCAAGCAAGGCTTCATCTTGCAAAAATTTAGCAACTGCTGAGCCAAAGCCGCCAATTGCTCCTTCTTCAATTGTAATTACTAATTCGTAACTCTTAGCAATTTCTTTAAATAATTTTTTATCAAAAGGCTTGGCAAATCTGGCATCAACAATCGTAACTTTCAAATTATTTTCTTTCTCTAAAATTTCTGCTGCGGCAATTGCATTATTTAAAATTGTTCCATAAGCAATTACTGCAACTCTGTTTCCCTCTTGCACCATTCTTGCCTTTCCAATTTCTAAAACCTCATCATCGTTAAAATTAATTTCACAATCAGCCTCACCCCTTGGAAATCTAAATACTGAAGGTGAATCATTAATAACATTCGCTGTATTAATCATTTTCACTAATTCTTGTCCATTTGAAGCGGCCATTAAGACAACATCTGGAAGATTAATTAAATAGGCGATGTCGAAAGAACCAGCATGGGTTGGGCCATCAGCGCCAACAAAACCAGCGCGATCAATTGCAAAACGCACTGGTAATTTTTGCACCGCAACATCATGCACCACTTGATCATAGCCTCTTTGCAAAAAAGTTGAATAAAGCGCAGCATATGGCTTCAATCCTTCGCAGGCAAGACCAGCTGCAAAAGTTACAGCGTGCTGTTCAGCAATTCCAACATCAAAAGTTTTTTTAGCATGATCTTTAGCAAAAACATCAAGACCAGTTCCAGAAGCCATTGCCGCTGTGATTGCCACAATTTTTTCATCTTTTTTAGCAAGTTCACTTAAACGAGTTCCAAAAATTTTACTATAGCTTGGATAAAGTGATTTTGACTTTTCTTGCACTCCAGTCTCATGATCAAATTTAGAAACTGCATGAAGCTTGTCTGTGCTTTGCATGGTCTCGTTATAACCTTTTCCCTTCTGTGTTACAACATGAATTAAAATTGGATCAGTTGATTTATCATCACGAATATTTTGTAAAATTGGCACTAACACATTTAAATTATGCCCATCAATTGGGCCAATATAATAAAAGCCCATCTCTTCAAAAATATTACCACCCATCCACCATTCCTTTGCTGCCTTCTCAAACTTACGTGGAAAATAAGAAAAGGAATTTGGCAATTTACGTGAAGCTTTTTTGTAAAAATCACGAATTTTTAAATAGGATTTTGAAGCAGCAAGCCTTGAAAGATAATGCGACATCGCACCAGTTGGTGGTGCAATTGACATATCATTATCATTTAAAATTACAATTAAACGATTATTCAAATAAAATTCATCACTAAGCCCACCCGCATTATTCATAGCTTCATAAGCCATTCCAGCTGACATTGCACCATCACCAATTACTGCAATAGAGTGTGATTTTTCTTTCTTAAGGTTTTTTGCAACAGTCATTCCTAAAGCCGCTGAAATTGAAGTTGAACTATGCCCCGCCCCGAAAGGATCAAACTCACTTTCTGCTCTTCTAGTAAAACTTGCTAAACCTTCTGGCTGACGAATCGTTCTGATACGATCTCTTCTGCCAGTCAAAATTTTATGCGGATACGCCTGATGCCCAACGTCCCAAATCAAAGGATCATGCGGCGTGTCAAAAACATAATGCAAAGCCACAGTTAATTCAACAACACCAAGACCTGCACCTAAATGTCCACCAGTTTTAGACACCGCTGCAATGGTCTCAAAGCGCAATTCATCAGCAACTTGCTGTAATTGTTCAAGCGGAATTTTTCTTAAATCTGCCGGTATTTTAATCTGATCTAATAATTGAGTTTTTGACATTTTAATATTGGTTAACTTGCAAGGGTGTCAGACGACGTCTTTTTACCTTGCTAAAAATAACGATGAACTCAAAATAAACGCTCTTTAACTTCTTTTCAATATCTGTGATAAAAATAATTCGCTATTTTAAATTTCTGAAAGATTTGAAATTCTCAAAAGAGCTAAACTTGCTTTTCTTAAGCGTTTTTCTTTTAGCTACAGCGATGGGAATTAATTTTGTTACTTTCCCCACAATATTAGCAAAAAATGGTATTAGCTCTGCTCAAATTGGCTTTGCTGCAACTTGTGACATTCTTGCCGGAATCATCACTTCTTTTTTCTTAAGTAAAATCGCCGCTAAGTTTGGTTTAATAAAAACACTTTTTGTTTCATCTTCAATTTACGCATTTGCAATAGCGATTATTTATTTTTATCAAAGCTATTATTTATGGCTTGCACTTTGCATTATAATGGGAAGCACATGGTTTATTTTTGCCATTACTCGTCAGGCATGGCTTAATTCTTTGCTAAGCAATAACAAAAGAGGAATTGGACTTGGAATTTTTAGCATGGCAATTTCTGCTGGAATTGCTTTTGGACCAATAATTGTCGATATTCTTGGTGCTGAAAATTATTTATCATTTTTAATTTCAGCAGCTTTCACTTTAGCTTCATTTCAAGCAATATCTAAAATCAAAAAAAATAACGATTTAAAAATAGAATCACGTCGTATCAATTTATTCGAGTTTTTTAAAAATAATCCACGTTGCTTCTTAGCAAGATTTTTTCTTGATTTTCAAACTAATTTTTTAATAGTTTTTACAGTAATTTTTGGCAAAAAAATTGGCTTTTCTCCAGAAAAATCAGGACTTTTGGTCAGTGCATTTATGGCAAGTGGATTCTTTGATGTATATGTTGGTTTTTTACTCAAAAAATACGATCCTTATAAACTAATAAATATAGGATTTATTGGCTGTTTGATACTACTAATAATAATTAGTATTTTTCATAATTCTTACTCAATATTATTCGTTGCTTATTTTTGCCTTGGCATGATGGCAGCATTAATTTATGTATCATTATTTACTACAGTTAATCATGATTACAAAGAAGAAAAATTAGTCGCCGCAAATGCTACATTCCAATCAATTGGCGCAATTGGCGCAGTTTCAAGTTTATTAATTGGCGGTTATTTAATTTCTATTTTTGATGCTTATGGTTTTACAATTAATATAATACTTGGTTGCTCGACATACTTAACTTTTTTAATTTTTTACAACAAAAAACATGGCAAAAAAATCTTCGCATAAAATTCGTCTTGGCGTAAATATTGATCACGTTGCAACCATTAGAAATGCGCGTGGTGGTACTCATCCTGACCCTGTTGATGCTGCAATTTTAGCAGAAAAAAGTGGAGCTGATGGTATTACAATTCACCTGCGTGAAGACAGACGTCACATTCGCGATGAAGATTTGAAGCGTTTAAAAAAAGAAATAAAATTACCAATTAATTTGGAAATGGCGGCAACAGATGAAATGTTAGAAATTGCCCTAAAAACTAGGCCTAATGCGGTTTGCATTGTTCCTGAAAAAAGAAGAGAAGTTACAACTGAAGGCGGGCTTGATGTTATAAAAAATAGCAAAGTTTTAAAAGAGATGATTAAAAAGCTTCGCAGCAAAAAAATTCGTATTTCTCTTTTCGTTGATGCTAATGAAATGCAAATAAATGAAGCAAAAAAAGTTGGCGCCGATATTGTTGAACTCCATACTGGAGAGTTTTGTCATCAAAAAGGATCAAAACAAAAAGCAGAATTTCAGAAAATTAAAAACTGCGCTAAACTCTCTGATTCACTTGGTTTAGAATGCCACGCTGGGCATGGTTTAAATTATGAAACTGCAAAAATAATTGCCAAAATTCCTGAAATTGTTGAATTAAATATTGGACATTTCTTAATTGGCGAAGCTGTGTTTGAAGGACTTGAGAAGGTTATTAAAAAGATGAGGAAGGTAATTAGCTAAAAAAGATTTTTCTGGTCTCGACAAGCTCGACCGACGAAAAATCCCATGAGCGGGAACTATCTTGTAGCTAGTTCCCCATGTTTTATAAGTAAAATAGTTTATCTAAATAAATTGTGATGAACGTCAGGAAGTGGCTACAAGCCAATTCCTGCACAAAGAAAACCTACAGCTCAAGATGACAGCCTTAGAATAGTTAAACTCTTATTTATCTCTAGCCATCGGGCTTTTGTGATAAGTATAAGAGAAGTAGAAGATAATGCTAAGAATAATCCACACAAAAAATGGCTTACCTGTTGTTCCAAGTAATGTGAAAATCAAGTAAGCGCAGCTAAGAATGGCAATCGGCGCAACAATGAAAACCGCAGGACATTTGAAAGGTCTTTTAATATTTGGCTTCGTGTTACGTAAAACCATAACTGCAATTGCCACAACCATAAAGGCAAATAATGTGCCAAGGCTTGTCATATGTCCCATAGTTTGAATTGGTGTGAAGCCTGAAGTTAATGCAACCGCCGTCATCACAACTAAACAACTAATGTGGGGAGTTTGGAATTTTTTATGAATTTTAGAAAAGAATCCCGGAATTAAACCATCGCGCGACATCACGAAGAAAATACGAGATTGTCCATACATCAAAACTAACAACACTGAAACCATACCAGCAATAGCGCCAGTTCCAATCAAAGCTGAACCAATATTGCTGCCATTTTGTCTTAGCGCATAAGCCATTGGTTCTGTTGCTCCAAGCTTTGGATCTGCAAGCTCTGCGTAAGAAGTAATTCCAGTTAGAGCAAGAGCAACAGCAATATAAAGAACTGTACAAACAAGCAAAGAACCTATAATACCAATTGGCAAATCACGCTTAGGATTTTTTGTTTCTTCTGCTGCAGTTGCAACTGAATCAAATCCAACATAAGCGAAGAAAATTGTTGCGGCACCGACAAAAACACCATGCCAACCAAAAGGCATAAAATCAGCATAATTTTCCATCTTAATGTGAGGAGCTGCAACCGCAATAAAGACAAATATTACAACCAATTTCACACCAACTAAAACACGGTTAACAACAACGCTTTCTTTAGTTCCACGTATCAATAAAGAACCAACAAACAAAGCAATAAAAACCGCTGGAAGATTTACAATTCCACCTTCGGAAGGAACTGTAGTTAAAGCTTTTGGTAATTCATAGCCAGCAGATTTTAGAACTCCCGTAAAATATCCTGACCAACCAGCAGCAACTGTTGAAGCACCAACAGTATATTCCAAAATCAAACCACAAGCCACAAGCCAAGCAATAAATTCACCAAGCACAGCATAAGTATAAGTGTAAGAACTTCCCGCAACAGGCACCATTGCTGCAAGTTCAGTGTAAGCCAATCCTGAAAAAGCACAAACCATCGCTGCAATAAAATATGAAACAGCAATTGCTGGACCAGCATGCCCCGCACCAATTCCAGTTAAAACAAAAATTCCCGTACCAATTGTGCAACCAATTCCAAGCAATATTAAGTCAACAGCTCCCAGAGTTTTCTTAAGAGATTTTTTTTCAGAAGAAGCAATTATGCTTTCAATAGATTTGATTCTAAACATTAGTTTTTATTTTTTGTTGATGCCTTAAATCTCTTAAAAAACCCGCTTTTGCAAAGAATTTTTAGGGCTCCGCCTAAAAAGCGAATCGCTTTTTTTAACGGCTCCGCTATTTTTTAGCGAACGGAGTGTATTTGACATACATGACTGAGCTAAAAAACAAACTAACGACACAAATGACGCAGCTTTGCTTTAGCAAAGCGAGTAATTTGCAACTCACACAAATTAAAATAAAAAAATTTGTGAGTAAAATTCAAAGCAAAAGTTAGGGTTTTTTAAGAGATTTTACTCAATTGCAACCAGAGTCTCATCATGAGTCTCTTTTGAAATTAAGCCTTTCTTTAATAAATCCACCACTGAATCTTTCAAAGTAAGCATCCCTGCTTGTTTACCAAGTTCAATAATAGAATTTATTTGTGGAATTTTATCTTCTCTAATCAGGTTTCTAATTGAACCGTTAGCAATCATTATTTCATAAGCTGCACATCTACCCTTTCCTTCTTTCTTCAATAATCTTTGTGAAATAATAGCACGAATTGAAGTTGAAAGCATACTACGAATAATTGGCTTATCTTCCGTTGGAAATACGTCAATAATTCTGTTAATTGTTTGTGCTGCTGAACTTGTGTGTAAAGTTGCCAATACTAAGTGTCCTGTTTCTGCCGCTGTTAAGGCCAAGTGAATAGTTTCAATATCACGCAACTCACCAACCAGAATTACATCCGGATCTTCACGAAGTGAGCTTTTTAAAGCATTTGCAAATGATAATGTGCTTCCACCAAGCTCTCTTTGGTTGATCATTGAAGTTTTATTCTTATGTATAAATTCTACTGGATCTTCAATAGTGATAATGTGTTTTGGGTGAGAAATATTGATTTGATCAATCAATGCTGCAAGAGTTGTTGATTTACCGCTACCTGTCGGTCCAACAACTAAAATCAAACCTTTCGTAGAATAAGATAATCTACGAATTACCTCTGGAGCATTAATTGCCGTTAAACTTTTTATCTCGATAGGAATTTCACGAAACGCTGCCGCAGGGCCATTTATTGTGTTAAAAGCATTAACACGAAACCTTAGGTTCTCTTCAACTTGTATGGAAAAGTCAAGCTCCATCCTTTCTTTATAGATCTTCTTTTGAGTGTCACTCATAATCGAATCAAGCATCTCCGCTACTTCCTCAGGTGAAGTAGCTTTCAAACCTTCAATACGCACCATATCACCGTCTAGACGATACATAGGAAGATTTTTTGATGAAATGTGAACGTCAGAACAATTCAATTTTTTTGAATTACGTAAAATTTCAATTAGCGTGTTCATTTAATTTACAAATTTGACTTAATAGATTCGATTCTTTTTTTGATTTGATCAACAGAAGTGATTTGTGTACTTTCGCCGCCATTATCATAGCTCTTAATTACATCGTAATAAGCATCCATAGCTTTTGAATAATCACCCATTTCGTCAAAAACCACAGCAAGATTATATTTATAATCAACACGATCTGGGCTTAGATTTATAGCCTTTTTAAGCATATTAACTGCTCTGTCATAATCTTTAATTTTTTCGTAAGCAAGCGCAGATTGTGCCGCAATGTAAGCTGAATCAGGATTTTGCACTGAAAGGCGTGCAAGAAGATAAACCGCATCCCTTGGAGTTTCTTCAATAAAAATTGATAATAAATTTTCAATAATTTCATCTTTATTTTCAGGATCAGATTTTAAGATATCACGATACAAAACTTTTGCCTGATCAAGCTGTCCCATCTTTTGATAAATAACTGCTAAAGAAAATTTGGCATAAGAATTTTTTGGTTCAGCAGCAAGAACATCTTTAAATAGCTGAATTGCAACCTCATATTGTTCAATCAAAGTTGCATTATAAGCTGTTTTTTCTTTCTCTCTGATAGCATAATTAACATCTTTTTCAACAACGTCAATTTTAACAAGAAGATTCGGTTTTGTAGCTATATCAGGAGCACGATTAATTACGATATCATCTTTTTTTGTAGATTTTTTCTTATAAAAATTTACCTCACTATTAGCCGAACCATCAAATAGCAAAGTATTTTCTATTTCTTTTACGATGCTATCATTTAACTCCGGATTTTGTGCAAATGAATTAGCACAAAACAGCGTTAAAGCCGTAAAACAAAGCAGATTCTTGATATTTCTTAACATTTTTGTGTTATTATAATTTGGTAGGTATAAAACTTCTCCAACTTTGAATGTTGTTAAAGTCAATATCAAGTAAAAAATTTAACTTTGCTTCATTTTTTGATTTTACGTCACACTTCTTTTCTTTTACTACTTCATCCTTGTTTCTTCCACTACGTCGTCCTTGAAATGCGAAGCATTTCGAGGATCTCATGCGTTTAAAGGATAGAGATTAGAGCAGGAACTGACTTGTAGTCAGTTCCTTAGGTTCACTTATTTAAAACATGGAGAACTAGCTTTTAGCCACTACTGTCCGGTTAAGAGCTGAACAGACTGTAAGCTCCATCAAACTCATGGTTTGTATTTTTGTAATTTTGTTTGACGAAGTCGCTTAAATTCTTGGTTCTCTCAAATAATGAGATACTAAAAATTTGTGATAAAGTG
>JAGWYT010000026.1 GCA_018969185.1 Rickettsiales bacterium
TTTGATTGACTCTATTCCTGCGCAAACTCCATCTTCTACACAATATTAGCTTCTAAATAATAGTGAACTATCACCATAAGAATAAAAACGATATTTTTTGGAAATAGCGTGGTTGTAAATTAGAGAAGCTTTTTCTTTTCCAACAAAAGCACAAATTAGCATGAATAAAGTTGATTTTGGTAAGTGAAAATTTGTCATTAAAATATCAACAATTTTAAATTTATATCCGGGATAAATAAAAATTTTGGTCTTAGTATTTTTTGCTTCTAAATTGCCATTGTCATCAGCTGTTGATTCTAAGGCTCTAAGCGAGGTTGTGCCAACTGCAATAATTCTTTTGCCATTTTTCTTAGCCTCATTAATTATCTTGGCTGTTTTTTCTGAAATTGAGAAAAATTCTTCATGCATTTTATGATCTTTTATTTCGTCAGCACGAACTGGCAAGAAAGTGCCAGCACCAACATTTAGCGTAACAAAAGCTTTTTTTACACCTTTCTTTTCAAGTAAGTCAAAAATTTTATCAGTAAAATGTAACCCTGCTGTGGGTGCTGCAACAGCAACACCATTTGCCGCATAAATTGTTTGATAATTTATTTGATCTTCTTTGTTTTTTTCTTCACGTTTTATGTAAGGAGGAAGTGGAATATCACCATATTTTTCAAGCATTGCGAATAATTCATTGCCTGAATAATTAAACTTAATTTTGATGAATCCATCGTCAGTTTTTTTTAAAACTTTTGCAGAAAAATCATCGGCAATTTCTAATTCATCGCCAATTATAACTTTTTTGGCTGGACGGCATAAGGCTTGCCAAACTCCATTGTCTTCTTGATCTAAATTAAATTCTAATTTGGCTTGATTACGAAGTATTTTGGCTGATAATTTGGCCTTGATAACTTTGGCGTCATTAAAAACCAAAACGTCTCCTTCTTTCAAAAAATCAATTAGATTAATTATTTTTTGGTCAAGAATTTCACCATTTTTATAAACCAGCATCTTGGTTTCTTCTTTTGGGAAGAAGGGTTTGTGAGCAATTAATTCGTCAGGTAAAGTAAAATTAAAATCAGAAGTTTTAAACATTATGAGTAACGAAAAGGTAGATTTCGGATTTAAAAAAGTTAATCGTGAAGAAAAATCTCATCTAGTCAAAGAAATTTTTTCGGGTGTTGCCAAAAAATATGATTTGATGAATGATTTGATGAGTGGCGGAGTGCATAGAATCTGGAAGAATAAGATGATCGAAGAGGTAGATTTTTCGTCGGTTGAGCGCAGTCGAAACCACGAAAAATCTGCTAACAATTTTGATCGTGGTTTCGACTGCGCTCAACCGACGATAAAAATTATTGATTTAGCTGGTGGCACGGGAGATATTGCTTTTCGCATTGTCAAAAAAGCTCGTGATAGAAGGGTTAAATGCGCAATTGATGTTGTTGATATCAATCAAGAAATGCTTGATGTTGGTAAAGAGCGCGCCATTGATTTGAATTTATTTTCTGATTTAAAATTTACTTGTGCCGATGGTGAAAAATTGCCTTTTTTAGATGAATCTTTTGATTTTTTTACAATTTCTTTTGGTATAAGAAATTTTACTGATATTAATGCAGGACTAGAGCAGGCTTATAGAGTTTTAAAGCCGGGGGGTAAATTTATTTGTTTAGAATTTTCTAAAGTTAATGATTATTTCTTACAAAAAATTTATGATACTTATTCTTTCAAAATAATTCCTAAAATTGGTGAAGTGGTGTTGAAAGACCGTGCTTCTTATCAATATTTAGTTGAGAGTATTCGTAAATTTCCAGACCAAGATAAATTTAAGAAAATGATTGAAACTGTTGGTTTTAAAAATGTTTCTTATAAAAATTTAAGCTTTGGCGCGGCAGCAATTCATATTGGATATAAATGACAATTATACCAAAACATAATTTATGTTTTGGTATAATTGTCATCCTGAGCCTTAGAATTTGTTCTACAAATTCTTGGCGAAGGATCTCATCAAGACGCACGAGATTTTTCACTAAGAATTTCTAAAAGAAATTCTATAGCTCAGGATGACGAGGAAAAAACTTTAAGTTATTACAAAATGGAACCTACAAAATTAACAATTAAACAAACAATCGAAGGATTAAAAACAAAGCAATTTTCGGCTGTTGAACTTACTTCTGCTTATATAAAAAATATTGAAGCGAACCGTAATCTTAATGCTTTTATTACTGATAATTTTGAAGCTGCGTTAAGTCAGGCGAAGGAATCAGATAAAAAAATTGCTGCGGGAAATGCCAGAGATTTAGAAGGAATTCCTCTTGGGATAAAAGATTTATTTTGTACAAAAAATTTGCGTACAACTTGTGCTTCAAAGATGCTTGCCGACTTTGTTCCGGAGTATGAATCAACAGTTACACAAAAATTACTTGATGCTGGATCAGTTACTTTAGGCAAGTTGAATATGGATGAATTTGCTATGGGTTCAACCAATGTGACCAGCTTTTTTGGACCAGTAATTAATCCTTACAAAAAAAATGGATCATCTGAAGACTTAGTTCCTGGTGGAAGCTCTGGAGGTTCGGCAGCAGCAGTTGCAGCAAATATTTGTGCTGGCGCAACTGGTTCTGACACTGGAGGTTCAGTAAGGCAACCCGCAGCTTTTACAAATACTGTTGGTGTGAAACCAACTTATGGTAGATGTTCAAGATATGGGATGATTGCTTTTGCAAGCTCTTTGGATCAAGCGGGAATTTTTGCGAAAAGCGTTTATGATGCAGCGCTTTTATTAAGAGTTATTTCAGGTTTTGATAATAAAGATTCAACTTCGGTTGATATTAGAGTTCCAGATTTTGAAAAGCTTTTAAACGCTGATCTTAAAGGTAAAAAAGTTGGTATTCCAAAAGAATATTTTGTAGAAGGAATGTCAGAAGAAATTGTTAATTTATGGAATAATGGTAAAGAAGCTTTGAAGAAAGCTGGTGCGGAAATTGTTGAAATTTCATTGCCGCACACTTCTTATGCTGCTGCTGTTTACTATGTTTTAGCACCTGCAGAATGTTCTTCAAATTTAGCAAGATTTGATGGTGTGCGTTATGGATTTAGAGAACAGAAAGAAGGGTTCACTCTTGATCAAATGTATGAAAAAACCAGAGCTCTTGGTTTTGGTGATGAAGTGCAAAGAAGAATTTTAACCGGAACTTATGTTTTATCTGCTGGCTATTATGATGCTTATTATAAAAAAGCACAAAAGGTTAGAAGATTAATTTTAAATGATTTTAAAGAAGCATTTAAAAAAGTTGACGTAATTTTAGCACCAACAACACCAAGCTCAGCCTTTCCAATCAAGGGTTCAAAAGAAATTGGTCAGTCTGATCCAATTAAAATGTATTTAAATGACGTCTTCACAATTCCAGCAAATTTGGCTGGGCTGCCTGCAATGTCTGTGCCATTTGGTTTTGATAAGGATGGTTTGCCTTTGGGCTTGCAATTAATTGCTAATCACTTTGATGAGCAGGCGATGTTTGATGCGGCATTAGCTTTGGAAGAAAATGCGTAAAATTATCTAGTACGTCATCCTTGATTTTACGAAGTAAAATCATCAATCTCGTGAGTTAAAGAGAAGAGATCTTCGAAAAGAATATATCATTGCCTAAACTACAACGCATCGCTTTTCTCGGCTTCGTCTCGAAGACGATGCGTTGTCGGGGCGGAAGCATAGCTTCGCCCGCTTTAAGCTAAAAATGTGCGTTTAGCACATTTTTAGCTTAAAGCCCAATCTTCTCTCTGATTATATAATTCGGGCGGCTTTTAGTTTCTTCAAAAATCATCGCAATATACTCACCAATTACTCCAAGAATCATAAAGAGAAATCCAAATAATAATAGCATCAAGCATATTATCGTTCCAAAGCCGGGGAAAGGAACGCCGTAAAAAGTAAATCTATAAACAAGAACTAATATTGCTAAGAAAGATGTTGTTGCAAGCAATGTGCCAATTACAGTTACCATTCTAAGTGGAAAATAAGAAAATGATAAAATGCTTGTAGCGGCAAGTTTAAATACGGCGAGACTGTAAGCTTTTGATTCTCCAGAAAATCTTTTTACACGATCAAAAGGAACGCCAATTGATTTAAACCCAGCCCAAGCAAATAAACCACGCATGAAACGATTTTTTTCCGGCAAATTATTTACAGCTTCATAAAGTTTTTTATCAACCAATCTATAATCAGAGGCGTATTTCGGAATAATGCCATTGGTCATTTTATTAACTAAGTGATAGAAAATATTAGAATTTATTTTGCGCAACAAACTTCCATTTCTCTTTCTCACAACCCCATAAACATTTTCATAACCTTCTTCCCACTTACGTAAGAATTCGTGAATAACTTCAACTGGGTCTTCAAGGTCAGAATAAAGAATTATAGCAGCATCTCCCTTAGCGAAAGCAAGCCCAGCATTGATTGCGCCATCACATCTAAAATTGCGAGATAGGCTTAGAATTTTAAAACGTGCATCCTGATTCCTAATCGCAATTAATTTTTCGTAAGTTTTGTCAGTGGAACCGTTATCGACAATTATTGATTCAAAATCATATTTATCGCTTTCTTTTTCAAAAAGAATTTTTAAGCGTTTCGCTAATTCATCAATGCAACCTTCTTCATTAAAGGCCGGAGAGACTATAGAAATTAATTTTTTTGTGTAGTTCATATTTCAAAGAAAATCAGTTTTTTATTTTCAGAAATTAAAGGAGGATTTTTTGCAACTGTTTTTAAATTATTTTCAAGAATTCTTAAATCTTTCAAAATATTTGATAAATCTGAGTTTGTCTCTTTTTTAGCTGAATTGATATTTATGAATAGCTCGCGATCAAGGTAAACTCCATTAAATCCAGCTTTTTTCAACTCTGAAATAAAATCATTAAAATCAAGATTCACAACATTTTGTTGCCAATTACTACTGCTTCTTCCTTTCATTGCTGGAAAAGACCAACGTAAATTCTTAGAAAATAAATATCCAATTACCGGTCTATATTCTCCTCCTTCAGGAAAGGTAAGAGCTGGAAGTTCAAAAATCATGGATCCTTGTGGAATCTTGTTTTCAATAAGCCTTATAAAATCACGATCATTATTAAATTGCTGTTTCATTTCTACGGTTTGAATTGAAGCGGCAGAAACTTTTCCAACTTGGTCAAATAAAGCGATTAGAGTAATTGTTAAAACTAATAATTTACTTATTAATTTTGAGTTAAAAATTTTATTCTCAATTATTTTATCAAAAATTATAGCAATTAAAAATAATGCGATGAAGGCAATGAAAATTGAAAATCTGGCATTACTTCTAAGAAAAGGAAATGGTATGACAATAAAAGTTATCAAGCCACCAACTGTAGCAAATAAAATGATAAATAAATTAATAAAAGAGAGTTTTGAAATTAAATTCTGATCAGATTTTGTGAGGTTAAATTTATGAATTGTTCTTATAAAAAAAGAATTCTTTTCTTCAGGAAAATTCTTAGCAAATGGCCATATTAATAAAAATAATAATGCAATTGAACCAAGCAAACCAAGGCGTTCTGCGGGTGTTTCTATTTCTGAAGCAAGGGAATCAAATGTTTTTCCAAGGTCAGCAAAATATTTTATGTAATGATTCTCAATTGGCGCAAATAGACTGGCAATTTTTAATGAGAAAATATAGCTATGTTCAGTATCTCTTCCTACAACAAGAATATTGGCACCATTTTTAAACCAATAAAGAATTGATGGAATATTTAATAACAATAAAGCGATAAGGATGGTTAAACATAATAAAAAAGTTGCAGAGAGAGTTTGATTTTTATCTTTAGAATTTATGAGAAGAGAAATTATATAGGATATAGCAAAAACAATGCAGCTATATAAGGCGTAATATATGCCAGTGGCTGAAGCCATTAAACAAATTAGAAATGCGATAAAAAAATAACGATTAAAATCAAAAGAAAATTGTCCTTTTTTATTTATACCAAAGACCTTTATTTTATCTGACGAGATCCAAAGTGAAACCATTATTATAAATGGTATCATCATGTAATTTGAAAGGAAGAGATGTAGAGTGTTGCGATATAAGTGGTAAGGTGTGAAAGCAAATAAAACACTGATGATTAGAGCAGTGAAATTAGTGATTTTGAAATGTCTTAGAACTATAAAAGATGTGAGCGAAACAAGAGATAAGGTAAGGATGAAAACTCCGTTTAAAATAAAAAACGGATCTGATGAAAAATAAGCAAAAATTTTAATTATTACAAAATTCAGAAAATCAGCATGTAATGGAAAATCATGAAAATAAAATTTTTCTGTAATATGAGGAAAAGAAACCATATCATTTGAAGAAAACCATCCTGTATTAATAACGGTTTTAATCGTAAATGCTGTTATGAAATCATCAGCATTATATTTGAACATTAGCTGTGTTAGATCAACATTCCAAATTTGAAAAAGAGCGGCAAAGATTAATGGTGGAAGCAATATTGCTAAAGCAGAAAAATAATAATCATAATTATTTTTTCTCATTATTTTTTCTCTAAAATTTGTTTTTTAGCAAATTGAATAAATTCATTAAGAGTCATATTTTTTTGTTGTTCCTCACCAAGGATGCGAACTGAAACGCTGTTATTTTCGGCTTCTTTCTTACCAATTGCTAAAATATATGGAACTTTTTTAAGTGAATGTTCGCGAATTTTATAACTGATTTTTTGTGAATCTAAATCACCTTTTACTCTAAAACCATTAGCTTTTAATGTTTCAATTACTTGATTTGCGTAAGCGTCAGAATCATTAGTAATTGTGGCTACAACAATTTGAGTTGGAGCAAGCCAAAGTGGGAATTTGCCAGCGCAATTCTCGATTAAAATTCCGATAAATCTTTCGAAAGATCCGATAATCGCACGATGCAACATTACAGGACGTTTCTTTGAGCCGTCAGATGCAATGTAATTCGCATCAAGTCTTTCTGGTAAAATAAAATCAACTTGTAATGTGCCGCATTGCCATTGTCTGCCAATTGAATCAGTTAAATGGAATTCAAGTTTTGGTCCGTAAAATGCGCCTTCACCTTCTTGAATTTCATAAGTAAGACCTGCTTTTTTTACAGCTTCGGCTAAAGCACCTTCAGCGCGATCCCAAGTTTCTTCAGAGCCGGCGCGCTTTTCAGGGCGGGTTGAGAATTTTACTTTCACATCATTAAAGCCAAAGTCACGATAAACTTCTTTTAGTAAATTACAGAATTTAACAGTTTCATCATTGATCTGAGTCTCTTCACAAAAAATATGCGCATCATCTTGAGTCATGGCTCTAACTCGCATAATTCCATGGAGAGATCCTGAAGATTCATTTCTATGACATGAGCCAAATTCTGCCATACGAAGTGGCAATTGACGATATGATTTTAATTCTTGATTAAAAATTTGGACATGGCATGGACAGTTCATTGGCTTGACTGCAAGCGTTCTTTCTTCATTTTCAATGGTGAACATATTCTCACGAAATTTTTCCCAATGCCCAGATTTTTCCCATAAAACACGATCAACTAATTGCGGAGTTTTTACTTCAACATAATCATTTTTTTCTAATTTAGAGCGAATGTAATTTTCAATCTCACGATAAATTATCCAGCCTTCAGGATGCCAAAATACTGATCCTGCAGCCTCTTCTTGGGTATGAAATAAATTCATAGTGCGCCCAATCTTACGGTGATCTCTTTTTTCAGCTTCTTCAAGCATGTGTAAATAATTCTTTAAACTTTCTTCACTTTCCCACGCAGTGCCATAAATTCTTTGGAGCATTTCATTTTTAGCATCGCCGCGCCAGTAAGCACCAGCAAGTTTCATCAATTTAAAATGCTTGATGTGCGAAGTTGAAGGAGCGTGCGGACCGCGGCAAAGATCAATGAACTGACCTTGACGATAAAGCGAAATATCTTCATTTGATGGAATTGAAGCGATGATTTCAGCCTTATATTTTTCACCAATTGATTCAAAGAATTTTACAGCTTCATCTCTTTTCCAAACTTCGCGAACCAGCTGTTCATCGCGCTTAGAAATCTCGCGCATTTTATTTTCAATTTTTTCTAAATCTTCCAAAGCGAAAGGAGTTTTGCGCGCGAAGTCGTAATAAAAACCATTTTCAATTGCTGGCCCAATTGTAACTTGTGTTTCAGGAAATAATTCTTTAACAGCTTCAGCCATTATGTGCGCAGCATCATGACGAATAACTTCCAAAGCATCAGCACCAGATTTTGGTGTTACAATTTCAATTTTTGCATCTGTTTCAAGTGTGCGAGAAAGGTCGCGCAACTCACCATTTACCTTAATTGCTAAAGCTGATTTAGCCAAGGAAATTGAAATGGATTTAGCAATTTCAGCACCAGTAATATTTTGTGCAAATTCCTTAATATTGCCATCAGGAAAAGTAATTTTAATCATCGACATAGCGGATGTTTTTAAAAAATTTAAATTGAAATTTGTAAAGAATTTTTGTTTGATGTGAGTATAGTATTTTCTTTTTCTGTGGTTTTCAATCACTTTGAGATGATTTTTAAGTAATTATTCATTGATGGTTGTATTAAAAATCTTATTCGCTGGTTCCCGCGAAGTTAAAACCAAGAATAAGATTTTATTTAGCTTCTCTTGGTTTCGACACTTCGTCAGGCTCAGTGCGGCGCAGCTCAACCAGCGAGAAGCTAAAGCGATATGATGATAAGGTATAATTTACGGGGCTATAGGTTTCTTGCGTTAGAAAAACGTGCTTAATGCACGTTTTTAGTAAGAAACGGGTAAAGGAGCGTAAGCGACGCGTACCCAGACGCGAGTTGTCTTCGAGCCGAAGGCAAGAAAAGCAACGAAGCGTTTTTTTAAGTAAGAATTTATATATGGGGCTATAGCGCAGTTGGTAGCGCGCTTGCATGGCATGCAAGAGGTCCGGGGTTCGACTCCCCGTAGCTCCACCATCTCCTATCAAGGGTTGGTACGATTTTCTAAAATTTGGTTTTTATTTGGTGTACGTCTGGTGTCCGTGATTTTCTCTTTTGTCCAATCTGAATTTCACAATCAAAATTCTTAAGCGTTTATAGGCGAAATAAGAATTTGCTGCATTGTCCTCATCTTTAATCGAAACCTGCTGATATTTTCTTAGTTCTGTCGTAGTTGCCTAAAATTACCCGTGATTACCTTCGTTACCTCGTTACAAGACTATTCTCATACCATCGATTTCATCTGAGTTTCCTAGGCGTATACGCAAATTAATACGGGTTTTAATACGCCAGCCATACGGATTTTCATACGCCCCATTTTCTAACTTTTGCCCACATTATTAAAAACTATGTGAGGACAACAATGAAAAGTTGCAAGACCATTCTCATACCCTCGATTTCATCTGAGTTTTCGAGCGGTATAGTCAAATTAATACCGGTTTTAATACCGTTACCATACCGCTGGTATACCGATTTCTATACCGCCCATTTTTTAACTTTGGCTCACATTATTAAAAATTATGTGAGGACAACAATGAAAAATCGAAACAGAAAACTAGAAACAACCCTGTGTTTTCAAGGTGTGATCGCAATCTTATTTGAAAAAATAGGAGGTGATAATGACTAAAATTACCACTCCACCAGGATATTATAGTGAAGAAGAAATGGCTGCATTTTTGGGGAAAAGCATCGGCACATTGCGGGTAGATCACTGTCACAGAAGAAACAGAGTTCCGCCGAAAACAAAATTTGGCAGAATCATAGTTTATTCCAAAGCCTCGTTTGATCAATGGCTGGAATCGCGAGAAATTAAGCATAGCGCGAAATTCCCTAAAAATTACCGATAATTCTTGAGAAATATGTTAGATTTTAATAGCGCAGAAAATCAGGGAGATCTGCCAAGAAAAATTGATAAAGAGGCAATCAGAGCAAAATTGCTAAATTCTGTTGAAGATGCTCTTTTTTATCTTTTCCCTAAAGGTCATGTTAATAACCATCACTTTCACATAGGTAGCACCAAAGGAGAGGCGGGAAAAAGTTTAATTGTCGATCTTAAAGGAGAAAATCAAGGCAGATGGTTTGATTTCGCTGAAAATGATGGTGGTGATATTTTTAGCTTATGGGAACGAGCTCGTGGTTTTAGCAAATCAGAATTTGGCGAGCTTCTTCTGGATATTGGCGATTGGGTTGGAAATTCTTCACATGTTCAAAAAAATCGAAACTCTGATTTTGCTCCGCAAAAAGATCTCGGAAAGCCAACAGCCAAATGGGATTACCTTGATGAACAAGGAAAGCTGATTGCCTGCGTTTATCGTTATGACACCGAAAGCGGCAAAGAATTTCGGGTTTGGGATGTAAAAAACAAAAAAGCCAAATCACCCAATCCAAGACCGCTTTACAACATTCCACAAATCCTGAATGCCAAAAAAGTCATTCTTGTCGAAGGTGAAAAATCCGCTGATCGACTTATTGAAAAAGGTTTTGCCGCAACAACCGCAATGTTTGGTGCAAATGCTCCGATCAATAAAACCGATTGGTCGCCACTTTTTGGAAAAGAGGTAATCATCTGGCCAGATAACGATTCAGCTGGGTTTGATTACAGCAAAAAAGTTTCCGCACATCTTGCTGGCATTGCTGCATTCACTTCAATCTTAACTCCTCCAAAAGATAAACCAGCCAAATGGGATGCCGCAGATGCAGTGTTGGAGAGTTTTGACATTAGTAACTTTCTGGAATCAGCACAAAGCAGCGAAATAAAAATCCCCAGAAATTCGCTTGAAGAATTTAGAAATGACAAGCGCCCGATGCCTGATGATATTATCGCTCCAAGGCTTCTAACTCCTGCGGGAATGCTGCTTATTGGCGGTGCACCAAAAGTTGGGAAAAGTGATTTCTTGATAAATTTCCTAACTCACATGGCAGCAGGCGAAAGCTTTCTTGGATTGAAGCCGCCACACCCGCTTAAAATTTTCTATCTGCAAACTGAAATCGGATATTTCTACCTACGCGAGCGCATAGAAAGGCTAAAAATTTCTGACGAAACTTTTTTTAAAGCCTCAAGAAATCTTATTATCACTTCGCAGCTTCACATGATTTTAAATGATGAAGGAATTGCCGCGCTGCACAAAGCCATTTTACAGGATTTTCCTGATGGCGGGCCAGATATTATCTGCATTGATCCAATTCGTAATGTTTTTGACGGAGGTGAAAACAGCAGCGAAAACGATAATAGTTCGATGTTGTTTTTCTTACAAAATCGCGTGGAAAAGTTGCGTGCTTTGGTAAATATCAACTCAGGAATTATTCTTTGCCATCACACTAAAAAAATCAGAAAGAAGGATATTGAAGAAGATCCATTTCAAGCACTTAGCGGTGCGGGCAGCTTGAGAAGTTTTTACAGCAGCGGATTACTTTTGCATCGTCCAAACGAATATGAACCAAAAATTCATCTGCATTTTGAACTCCGAAATGGCAACGCAATTCCCAAAAAAATCGTTGAGAAAATCGACAATAAATGGACCGAGTTAAATCTTTTTTCCGAGCGTTTAGTGAGAAAAGAATATGGCAACAGGCTTGATGCTGAAAGAGATCGCAAATCAGATGTGATTATCAAATTGATTAAATCCGAAGCCACAGCGGGCAGAGTTTATACCGCCAACCAATTTGCCGAGAAGTTTGAGAATAAATGCGGGCTTGGCTATATCGATTCAATCGGAAGAAGAATTTCAATTTTGGCGACCAAAGGTTACATCAAATATAGCCGCGACTTTGCGAAGTTTAAGCTTCCAATCTCAACTTCAAAATTCGGTATCGTTTGCGTTGAAGGGATGGAATTTCCTTTTGGTGATGATGCGCCGCAAGAAGTTTTGCCGACTCATTTTAAATGTCCAAACACCGGAAATACGATGGAAATCACGGATGATCAGGTGATTTGGAGTTATGAAGATGAAGAAAGAGTGGAAGAAAATGAATAATGTTTTGTCAGCAATCAAATTGCAGAACTTAAAGCCGAACTTGCTATTTATAAGGGTGCAGAATTGACGAACTTAGATTGGTCAAGGGTTCGTGATAACAAATTGTTTGCGGCTCCTTTATTTGCACAAGTTCGGCAAAGATTAACAAAGTGGTGCGGAACTTAGTTTTGTAAAGTTGCACCGAGCCTTATGTTTACTGCTTATTTCCAAGTTCGGCAGTTATTTAAAAATAGCTGAATAAAAAAATTAAGTTTTGTAGCGCAGAACTTTTGATTCTACTGCCTTTGATTGCTCTAACCAAGTTCCGTAGTTGTAAACCCCATAGTATGGTTATGGGATGCTTTTATAGCATAACATGATGAATAACCAAAAAACAAAAAGGTACTTTGACGAAATTTTTCTCGCGGGTAACGCTCAACCGCAGGACTTTTCTACAGTAAGATTTTGTTTTTGGGTTTCTTTTTTAATAACAAAAATTGTCTTTAGTCTATGCCAATCAATGCTTCACAAAACAAAAGCTCAAAAAAATCCAAGCCAAAACAAGATACATCTGAGCTTTCAATAAAAGAATATGCCGAGCATCGCAACGCTTCCGTGGTCGCCGTCAGAAAGGCTATAAAAAGCGGTCGAATTACTTTAAATCAGAATAAGAAATTGGACCCCAAATTAGCTGATGCAGAGTGGTTTGAAAACACCAACCCAGCCAAACAAAGAAATTCAACAGACAATAACAGTGATGACAAAATATCCTATCACCGCAGTCGCGCTATCAGAGAAGAATACAACGCCAAATTAACTCAGCTTCAGTTTGAAAGAGAATCTGGAAAGCTCATCCCGATTGAGGAAGTCAAAACACAAGCTTTTACTGCTGGAAGAAGAATAAGAGATCGCCTACTTAACATGCCAGATCACATTGCGCCGCAGCTAGTTGGTAAAACTAATATTTTTGAAATAAAAAATATTCTGAAATCGGAATTGACCAAAATTTTGGAGGAGCTATCCAAAAGTCCTTATCATGAAAGTACTTCAGTTAAATGAATAAATAGCGACTTTTGAATGATGAATTTTTTCATTTCTATTTTTTATTTTTAGGCGGCAATAATTTTAGGGATAAGATCGGCGACCCAGCCAGAAACTTTTGATGACATTTTTTGTAAATATTTTTTGTCTGAATCGTTCAAAACCTTAGAACATCTAATAACTGCCACATCATCAACTTTGTTTTTCCCAAGATAGTTCAATGCATTTAACACAACCATTACAATCGATGGAGTATTTGGAATTGGGTTAGTTCTAACATGTTTAAAAATTATCGTATTTTTCCCAATTTGCTTGGTCATGGATTTGCCATGCGTCCAATAAATATTTTGTGAAGGAACTTGATTAGAAAGCCCAAGCATATTTGCACACATTGCTCCCGATGGATAAATTGAAATTCCGGCATTTCGGGCAATTGTATTTGCAACATCATCTAAGTTTGGAGGAATAATGCCGATGCCATCTTGAATTATGGGATAATAATAAATTCCCCTAACAACTCGAATAATTTTATTGCCATCATCAGTTGTTTTATCATCAGCCATTCTGGACAAAGTTTTATCGATGGCATTCCTTGTTCCAAGATCATGAAAATCCTTCGCACAAAAAATCCAGCCTCTTTTTTTTGCTTTTATTTTTCTTAAAAATTTATCAGTAATCATAAGGTAAAAATCTCAATACTTGATATTATTTTGTCAGAAAAAAACATATGTTTTTCTGACAGTCAATAGGCAAGATAGTCGTCGCAGGGGCTACGTTTTTAAGCATTAAAAGATTTAAGATAGCAAAAGAGGTATCATCTTGCGAAGTAAAAGTTTTATAAGAGCAGATTTATTGCCTAGAATTAGTTACAATCACTCTTCAACTTTTCTTGAACTTGAGATCTTACAGCTTGAGAAAGACGCATCATTAGCTGCTGTTCTGTCATTCCTGTTTTTAATATCAATTCATGAGAAAGAAGCTGAATTGCAGAACTCGCTTTTTTAAATAAATTTTGCAACACAGATAGTTCATCAATTATCTTTTGATAACAGCGAGGATCTGACAAAAGACCGCATGTTTCGTAATAATAGCGATGAATAAATTTGTTTCTCTGTTTTAAAGCCAGTTCAAGAGTTTCATCAACGTCTTGATCAAATGAAGTGATTTTTCGAGCTTCTTTTAATAACATACCAAGCGACTTAGAATTCAGGTTTTCTGTTTTTTTCTGCCAGTTACTAGAGTTTTCCGTGACATGAAATCCTACTAACATACTCAACAGGCATTCCTCAAATTCTTGGGCTGAAAAAAATGTAAGACCAATATGAAAAAATACTTCTTTCGCAGAATCGTCTATTTTTATGATTGGTATGTTTTTTCTCATGTTATTCTCTTCGGTTTTTGTTTTTGATGAGGCTGAGAGCTAGTATTAGCGCAGCCTACATTCCTTGGCTTTCGCATCAATGAAGGCTTTTTCCTTTTCATCCATATTCAGCTTCCACTGCTTTTTAACCTTCTGCCAAGTTTTAATGTAATCACATTGAAATTTTTTGTTAGGCGGCAACCAATCAGATGGATCTTTATCACCTTTCGAGCGATTAGCACTTTTATCAACGGCGATCAAAACCTCTGGATCATCTAAATCATTGGCATATTCCATCTTCTTGTTTTTTGACCACTCATGACCACCACTTCTATCAACCTCTTCAAGCGGGACAAAGTGATCAATATCGAGATCGCTTGGATTGGTGAAATATTTATCTGTGTAAGGATCGTACCATTTTCCTTTAACAACCTCGCAGCCTTTTTTATCAAGCGTTACTTCCTCTAAACTTTCAGCAATCAAAACTTCCTGCCTGGTGTTTTGACAATCTTTGTCGGCATCTATCCAATGCTTGTAATCTGTTCTGGAATAGTGATAAATCGCAGTTGATGAAACCGCCACTACTGCTGCAATTTGTGAGGCTTTTTTGAGGTTAAGTTTTGGCATTAATTACAAAAAAATTCATTTTATAACTCTGTTATTGGATTATTCCCGCTAATTCAATATAGCGACAAAAAGCATTAACTAACTGCATTTGCCTAGGAGTCCTGCATTCTGCCTCAAAAATCTTAGGAGATGCGACCAATATAGCCAAACATTTAGCTCTTGATATTGCGACATTAAAACGATTAGCACTATAAAGGAATTCCATTCCACGCGGTGCATCAGCATGGCTTGAAGTTGCCATTGAATAAATGGCAATCGGTGCTTCTTGTCCTTGAAATTTATCTACAGTTCCAACTCTGGCTTTTGGAAGTCGCTGCTGAATCTCGAACACTTGAGCGTTGTAAGGTGTAATTATCAGGATATCTTCAATTGTGATTTTCTTTTCTACACCATCTCTATCAATCCAGCGCGGATTAGAATTTATAATAGAATTTACTAAACGCTCTACGATTTCAACTTCTTCAATAGAATAATTTTTATTACCCGAGTGAAGAACGCTGACATAACGCAAACCAGATCCTTTTATATCTCCATCAGAAATAATTACCTGACCATTGCATCCATCCTTTGAATGTAATTTATTTTCATAAAAAAGCTCGGAATCAAAAGCGCAAATTTCAGGGTGCATACGCCAAGTTTTCGCAAGAAATAATCCTCGATTAGATTCAATGGTTTTATGATCTCCGAGTATATGTTGAAGTGAAGAAATTCCTGTTCCATCGGGGTGGGTTCCTTTGGTGGGTTGATCAAGCTGCTGAGGATCTCCAAGAAGTACTATTCTTTTAGCAGCATGGGATACGGCCAAGACATCTGCCAAAGACATTTGAGCAGCTTCGTCTACAAATAAAACATCTAAAGTTTCAAATGCTTCTTCTCGAGCCCACAGAAAAGCGGTTGCGCCTGCAACTTGACATCTTCCAGAAGTAATAGCGTTAAGAAGAGGCTGGTTATCTTTTGTAAATAATAATTTATCTTGGTCATCTTCCTTCTCTTTAGCTTTCTGAATACAACAAACATCAATACCTTCATCTTTTGATGCTTCCAGAGTTTTATCCAAAAGATTGCGAATAACTTCATGACTATTTGCGGTAATCCCGACCTTTAATCCTTGTTTTACAAAGCTGCATATCATTCTTGCGGCAGTATGAGATTTTCCAGTTCCTGGAGGGCCTTGTATTGGCAAAACACCTCCTTCCATACATTGAGATAGTCGCATTGCAGTAGGAATAATCTCTTCTTGCTCGTGCTGAATAGGCTGGTCCCCAATTCGTGGCAAGTTTCTAAGTAACAAATCTCGAGCGGCTAAATATTTTCCATCACCTTCAATTCCATAATTTGCAACGTATTCTCCTATGCGCAATAAACATTCAGCTTGCTCATCTGATTTAAAATCATCGTAAGAAAAAACGGCAGTTGGATGTATATCAATAGAGTTGCCGGTCTTTTTAATATAAATTATTCGCTCTTTAGTGGAAAGTTCGACAACTTCTCCTAACTTACCTCCACCCATGCAATTCAATTTGTCACCAATTCTTATGTCAGTCTCTTGTTGAGGGAAATGATATTTATGAGTTGGAATTCTACCCCTACCAGAAGCCGGAATTTCACCTACATAAACAAGACCTGAAAGACCAGCTCTTTCATCAAGAAGCTCTTCTTCGCTCAAAACCTTAAGTCGAAAGAATTCCCAATAATCCACTTTTTTCTCTCTTCTGTGCCAATCCAAAATATTTGCAAGAATCCATTTAGCTTGCTGTTCGTCTGAACGATTTTCTTTGTCGACAGGAATATCTTTTGTAAGAATTCCAGCAATTTTATTCACCTTTTCCTGACGCTCGGAAATTTCTTCACTAGCACCTTCTTTACCTGGCAGTGGACGAAGAATATTATGTCCTTCAGATATTAATTTATTGCGCAATTCTTCTAACCAAATTCGAAGATAGGCAGTTGATAAGCAGTCATCTTTATTATAGTTAAGAACTGTTTCTTTATCGTGATCAGCGATAGATCCAATATCATTAAACTCTAAATTGGAATTTAGTCTTGTTAGGGCAATGTTTGCCTGCATCAATGAAACTTTTCTTTCATAATTATAAAACGGTTCAAGGCGTTTTATTGAATAGCTCTCTACACTTGCTCGTAGTCCGTTTCGTATAACTGAATAAAGATCAATCATCTTTTGCCCTCTTAGCAAATCATCAACTTCATTCTCCTTTGTCGCGTAGCGACCCATGAGTCGTTTGAGAGCGACTTGTTCATAAGATGAGAAATGATATATATGTAAGTCGGGATATTGCTTTATTCGGTCGCAGACAAAATCCATAAATTTCTCAAAAGCTAACTTCTCTTGCTCTCGATCAAAAGCCCACTCAGCTTTGTGAATCATTATTCCATTATCTTCATAACAATAACCGAAGAGATATTCTAACCCAAATTCTCCTACAAAAGGATCACCTTCTAAATCAAAAAATATATCACCTTTGCTCGGCTCCGGTAACAGACAAAGTCCAAATCCTGGCGCTACAGATAATAACTCATGTAACAACTTCCCGCTTTCCCTTGCATCTGCTTGAATCTGAGCTTGTTTTTGAATTTTTTCATATGATTGAGTAGCGCCGCGTTTTGGTTTCCAGCTTATTGGGGTTTGTAATTCTGCAAGTTGTTTTAACTTATTAACTCCATTTTCTTTAAGTTCGGTAATCTGATTTTTAGAGATACCGGCAACAAAAGAAAGATGGTCATCATCTCGCCTTCTTTTATCGCAGGAATCTTGCCAGCGGCAAATTTCACAATGTTCTGTTGGCTCGGGATATGTATTGGAAGATACCTCTATTTGAGCTCCAACCTC
This sequence comes from Rickettsiales bacterium, assembly GCA_018969185.1. Classification (GTDB taxonomy): domain Bacteria; phylum Pseudomonadota; class Alphaproteobacteria; order Rickettsiales; family UBA1997; genus UBA2645. The sequence continues at coordinate 17,812 of JAGWYT010000026.1, forward strand.
AATTGCCAACTTTGCTTTGCGAAAATAAGCATAATAATCAGCAACACGAAATCTTTGTGGTTCATAATCAGACCAGGGAGCAACAACATATATATACTCTGGTTGACACTGTTGAACTTCCTGAAGCAAGTAAGAATAAAGACAAAGCTGTAAAATTGTCCCACCTTTGGTTTCGCGCGCAAGTTTAGTATCGATAATTTCATAAGACCAATTACCAAAAACACTCGGGGTTTCAATGCGTCTCAATATATCAATTCTTCCAGACCATCTACCATGTGTTAGAGCGCCCTGAGCAATAATTTGCGCTCCAGATTTCATCGCATCAATCGTGGCAGCAACACTAGAGTCTGAAACCTCTACACCTTCAATTTTTATAACAGAGAAACCATTTTTCTGTAAATGCTCAATAAAAGCTTGTTCATGTCTAAAACCTCTTTCTCTAAGTATGTCTAAAAGAGGATCCCAGTGTTTTGGTTTAACAACCTTACCTTCAACCAGCTTAACATCGAGAAAAGTTAGATGTTTACAGTTTAGATGACCAACTAGGTCAAAAGCGGTTAAATTTAATGTTTCCTGAATCAATCTCATTGTATTTGCTAGTTTGATGATATCCAAATTCGATTCTCGATCTTACCTGTCGCGATACGACCAATTACATTATCTTCTTGCAGCGAATATAGAACGCCTATACATCTGGTTTTAAGGCCAATCCATGCTTTAGATTCTATAGAAACTGCTATGCAATTTTTTGAAGGAGACAGTTCTGCGGCTTTAACTTTGTAATTTCCCTTACCGATGATTGCCGTTATCCTGTCTGTGACCTTATTCCAGGATTCAAGGCAGTCATATTTGTTACTAATACCATTTAACAAATTTATTAAAGCCTCTGAACGATGTGGTTGAGAATTTGTCAGATATTTGTGATTTATAGATAATCCAGTTAGGGAGCATGTTCCAAGATCATCGGGGTGGTATTTATTCTCATCCCAATTACAAATTTTTGCTTCAGAAGGCATGCAAAACTTTCTTGTTATTGAGATCACAGCCTCTGTTTCCAATAGTATAGCGTTTGAAATACTGCTTGAAATAAAAAGTTTCTTTAAAGCTTTTTTTCCAGTAGCCGCACTTATATCAAGTTCAGAAGGCATCACCATCTTTCCTGTAATATCGCATTTCTCCAAGATGCCTGGCTTTACTATTACTCCAGTAACTTCACATTTTTCAGATTCTTCTAGTAATAAAATTTGTTTAGTTTCCGAACAAAATATAAATTCAGATTTGTGACCATTTTTACCAGAAATAACAGAACTTAATTCCTCATCAGAACGGTATTTCTTACCAGAAATTTGGCTAACTTTAACTTCGTTTTCTAGGACTTCAGTATTGGTAAATGCACAGGTTACAAAGAATTTTTCTTCAGCTTTTTTACCACTCAAAGAAGAGGTTTTTAAAAGTGATTTTGAGATTAAGTTTCCAGTGATTTCAGATTTTTCTGCTTCATCAAACAAGATTAACTTACCACTTAATGCACATCTGAGCATATGTTCCGGTAATCCTAAGCGGTTACTAATTTCGGATTTTATCAGTAAGTGTTTTAATACAAGCTCATTGCTGATCTCGCATTTATGCAAACAATCATGTGGTACAATTTTACCAGTTTTTGCGCAACTTTCTGTTTTGGGAGCTTTGATATTTCCAGTTGAAGGGGTGATGGTTAAGATGCTTTGATAAACTACATTTGGTTCAAAGTTATAAGATATTTTTGCTTCCAACTCTCTGTAAATATTTCCTGCAAGACCAACCAAAGAAATTTCTACTCTTGGAGTAAATTCATCTTCCAGCTTTTTTCTTTTTGCAAAATCATCACCAGCGGCATTCATTTCCCTTTCTCTTCTTTCTAAATAAAAACGGCAAAACTCCAGAATATCTGCGTCTTTACTTGCTGTGTCACTAAGTTTATCTGACACCACGCCTACATGAACAGGATTTTCTATAAAACCTTGCACTGAATCAATACCACCTTTTGCAGGATAGGTCACAAAGTGTTCAGTTGGATTACATTCCACTTCTATGATTCTTTCATAACTGTCATGAGCCACAGTGGCGCGAACTCGCATTGTTGATTTGCCGCTGAAGCATCGAGAAACTTTTTGAAGTTCGAGTTTATTAAAATTTGCTCCAAAATTTAAGACCCATTCGCGAGAAATATTTTCAGATTTTGGAAGCGCATCCTGATCGTTGTCTATCACGCAATGAAGACCACTGCTGGTCAATTTGCTTACTAGATTTTCAAAATCTGGGCTACCAGGTGCATATAAAATACCGTCTTTATTGCTATCAAAGCATATGGTTTTTTGGGTGTTTTCTGATTTTATAATGTACTGCTCATCTCCAGTTGCTTCAACTTGGCTGCCAAAGTTTTTGAAAGCATTCAAAACCAATGTAGGATAATCCATTGATTTAAGAGGTTTTGATAATTTTGGACTTGTGGGACCATAATCTAGTTGTTCAAATGATCCGCCAAGCATCGCATTTATATTATTTTTCTCGCTTTCCAATTTTGCTTTTGCATCAGATATGCTTTGTTCAGAAAGTTTAATTGCCTTCGCGACATCTTTTCCAGCCAACGAGTCCATTACCAATTTTCTTATTTTATGTTCAAAACTACCTGAACCTTCTTCTTCCGTGATACCAGTCGCTTCTAGCAAAGATTCAATGTCACCAACTGCATGAGATGCCATTTGTAGCTTTTCCATCAATCTACCAACAATATACTCTTCAAATGTGCCCTTTAAGATGATATTAAAAATACACACATTTGCATGTTTAGAGGATAATCTTTGAATTCTCCCGATTCTCTGTTCCACAACCATTGGATTCCACGGTAGATCATAATTCACCAGTACATTTGCAACCTGTAAGTTCACACCTTCAGATCCAGCTTCCGTAGAAATTAGAACATTAATTTCTGGCTGATCCTTTTTGAATTTTTCTATTGATTCCTGATTTCTCGAATTGGAATCGCCATTTATCAAACCGCATGAAATTCCATAGCTTTCTAAGAAGCATTTAATGGTGGTTTGTGTTTCTTTGTAGGTAGTAAATACAACCATTCTCCAAGTGGATGGTTGCTCAGATCTTAATTTTTTAACGAGTTCAAATAGTCCTTTTAATTTGGTACTTAATTGAATTGGCTTTATGGCTAATTTAATATCATAAGCGATAGTTGGTTGAATAGTGCCTTTTAACACCATTCCATCTAAAACTTTTTCTAAAGCTTCAGGACTACTGACAAGAGTTTTTAGAAGTGTGATTTGAAGAAAAATGGCTAATTTAGTAATCGAATTAGCAGTGGTTTTGTGTAAAAACAACTACTTGATCTGACAGACAGTGCAATTTCAAGCATTAATTTTTTTAATGATTTTCAATTGAATTTATAACTGAAATTTCATTGTCAAAGTTATTG
>JAGWYT010000054.1 GCA_018969185.1 Rickettsiales bacterium
AATGGAATTAAATCCTTTGAATCTGTTGGTAAAAAATTTGATCCTAATTTTCATCAAGCCTTAAACGAAGTTGAAAGCGAACAGGAAGATGGAATGGTGATTAACGAGATTCAAAAGGGTTATATGTTAAATGATCGTCTTTTAAGGCCAGCCCTTGTATCTATCTCAAAAAAAAAGACTAATACCAATTCATAAGGCAATAAAATCAAATAAATTAAGGGTTTTTTAAAACAAAAAAATTTAGCCTTAAAGGTTGTAATCTTTAAATTAAACACCACATAGATCTAACAAATTAATAAAAAATAGAATTTTATGTCAAAAATAATTGGGATAGATTTAGGAACTACAAACTCATGTGTTGCCATTATGGATGGTGCGCAGCCAAAAGTATTAGAAAATGCTGAAGGAGTTCGAACAACACCATCAATTGTTGCATTCACTGAGGCTGGTGAAAAATTAGTTGGTCTTCCTGCAAAAAGACAAGCGGTTACAAATCCTGAAAATACTTTTTTTTCAGTTAAAAGATTAATTGGCAAAAGTTTTGATGATTCTAATTTAAAAAAAGATATCCAAGGACTTCCTTACAAAGTTATTAAATCTGATAACGGCACTGATGCCTGGGTTCAATCTCGTGATAAAAAATATTCACCAAGTCAAATATCTGCATTTGTTTTAATGAAGATGAAAGAGTCTGCTGAGAAATATTTAGGCAGTGAAGTAAAGCAAGCTGTAATCACAGTTCCAGCTTATTTTAATGATGCCCAAAGACAAGCAACCAAAGATGCTGGAAAAATTGCAGGTCTTGAAGTTTTAAGAATTATAAATGAGCCAACGGCAGCAGCACTTGCTTACGGACTTGATAAGAAAAAAGCAAAAACTATAGCTGTATATGATTTGGGAGGTGGAACATTTGATATATCGGTTCTTGAGTTAGGTGATGGAGTTTTTGAAGTAAAATCTACAAACGGAAACACTTCTTTAGGTGGCGATGATTTTGATGCTGTGGTTACAGATTACATTATTGAAGAATTTAAAAAAGAAAGTGGCATTAATTTAAAAACTGACAAGTTAGCTTTACAAAGAATAAGGGAGGCTGCTGAAAAAGCTAAGATTGAATTATCTTCCTCTGCACAAACAGAAGTAAATTTGCCCTTCATTACTGCTGACAAAACAGGTCCAAAACATGTGAACATGAAAATCACAAGGGCAAAATTAGAAGCTCTTACTGCAAAATTAATTGAAAAAACCATTGAACCTTGCAAAATTGCCCTAAAAGATTCTGGTTATTCCGCATCGGAAATTAATGAGGTCATTCTTGTTGGTGGAATGACAAGAATGCCAAAAGTTGTTGAAACTGTAAAAAATTTCTTTGGTAAAGAACCAAATCAAAGCGTGAATCCTGATGAAGTTGTGGCTTTAGGCGCAGCCGTTCAAGCAGGAGTATTACAAGGAGATGTAAAAGATGTTCTTCTTCTTGATGTCACTCCTTTATCTTTAGGTATTGAAACTTTAGGTGGTGTATTTACAAGATTAATTGATAAAAACACAACCATCCCAACTAAAAAAAGCCAAGTATTCTCAACTGCAGAAAATAATCAGCCAGCAGTGACCATTAGAGTTTTCCAAGGAGAAAGGGAAATGGCAAATGATAATAAATTACTTGGTAATTTTGAGTTAACTGGAATTGCGCCTGCTCCAAGAGGAGTTCCTCAAATTGAAGTAACCTTTGATATTGATGCAAACGGAATTGTGAACGTTTCAGCAAAAGACAAAGGAACTGGAAAAGAGCAAAAAATTCAAATTCAAGCATCGGGCGGATTAACCGATGAAGAAATTCAAAAAATGGTTAAAGAAGCAGAGGCTAATAAAGAAGCTGATAAAAAGAAAAGAGAGGAAGTTGATGCTAAAAATCATGCAGACTCTTTAATTGCTTCAACTGAACAAAGTTTAAAAGAACATGGAAGTAAAATTTCTGAAACAGATAAAAAAGTAATTGAGAAAGATATAGAAGATTTAAAAGAGGCGATTAAATCTGACAAAACCGAAGATATTAAGACTAAAACTCAGCAACTTATGACCTCTTCTATGAAATTAGGTGAGGCGATTTATAAAGCTCAGCAAGAAAAACCTGAAGATAACAAAGGTGATGCTAAAACTACTGATAATAAAGATGTCGTTGATGCAGAGTTTGAAGAAGTAAAAGACGAAAACAAAAAAACAGGCTAATCGCTCATTAGTCTATAAACCTGGTTTAATATGCCTAAAAAGGACTACTATGATATTCTTGGCATAAATAAAAAGGCAACACCTGAGGAAATAAAAAAAGCATATAGAACTTTAGCAATGAAATATCACCCTGACCGAAACCAAGGTGATAAAACTGCAGAGTCAAAATTTAAAGAAGCCTCCGAAGCTTATCAGGTTCTGTCTGATCCCAAAAAAAAATCTTCTTATGATCAATTCGGTCATTCTGCCTTTGAAGGCGGTAGCGGAGGTGCTGGTGGATTTGATTTTGGTGGATTTGAGTCTGGAGCATTTTCTGACATCTTTGATGATTTTTTTGGCGACTTTATGGGCTCTGGCCGAGGTGGAGGGCGATCTAAAAAATCAAGATCTAACCGAGGATCTGATTTAAAAATTAATTTAGAAGTTAGTTTAGAAGAAGCCTATTTTGGAAAAAAGCAAACCATCAATTTATCTTCGAACGAAAAATGTGAAAAATGTTCTGGGAGTGGGGCTGAGCCTGGCTCAAAACCAAAAAAATGTTCAACATGCGATGGTTATGGAAAAGTTAGAACCCAACAAGGTTTTTTTACACTACAACAAACGTGTCCAGACTGCGGTGGGGATGGAGAGATGTTATCAAACCCATGCAAAGATTGCAGAGGATCTGGTGCAGTTAAGACTAAAAAAAATCTATCTATTCAAATCCCAAAGGGAGTTGATGATGGTACACAAATGAGATTATCAGGCAAAGGAGATGCTGGCTACAGAGGAGGATCCAATGGTGATCTTTACGTTTTAATTAATGTTCAAAAACATAAAATTTTCCAAAGATCTGAGGAAAATTTATATTATAAATTACCAATTTCTATGACTGATGCTGCACTAGGTGCTGAAATTGAAGTTCCAACCATTGATGGTGGAAAATCAAAGGTTAAAATCCCAGAGGGAACTCAGTCTGGAAAACAATTTAGATTAAAGGGCAAAGGAATGCCGATTTTAAGAGAAAATGATTTTGGTGATCTTTATCTTGAAACTAATGTGATAATTCCAGAGTCATTAAGTAAAGAACAAAAAGACTTGCTCATAAAATTTAAATCTTTAGAAGATTTAGATAACAACTCTGAAATAAAAAATTTTTTTAATAAAGCTAAAAAATTTTGGAGCGGCAGTTAATGAAAAAAATTAATATCACTATAACAGGTGCCCTTGGTCGAATGGGTCAGATATTAATTAACCGAATATCAAAAAATAAAAATTTAAAACTTTATAGCTTAACTGACATAAGAGTTGGAAAAAAAATTAAAGGCATCAAAATG
>JAGWYT010000027.1 GCA_018969185.1 Rickettsiales bacterium
CAGAAGCTGCAACATTAGCAGCTGAAGCTGCAGCTCCAGCAACAATGGATGCATTAAAATTCGTTGGTGCAGGTTTAACATCAATTGGTATGGCTGGTGCAGCTGTTGCAATTGGTAACATCTTCACAGCATTCTTCAATTCAGTTGCTAGAAACCCTTCAGTAGCTCCTAAAATTGAAAAATATATTTATATCGCAGTTGGTCTTGCGGAAGCAATGGGTATCTTCGCGGTACTTTTAGCTTTCTTGATTTTAAACTAAGATTAAACAAGCCTCGTAAATTTTTACGAGGCTTTGTTCTTAAACCAAAATTTTTATACCATGCCGCAATTTGACATTAGCACTTACAGCTCACAAATTTTCTGGTTCGTAATATGTTTTGTTACGCTTTATTATTTTCTTAGTAGCGTAATTTTACCAAGAATCCGTGATATTCTTAAAGAAAGAAAATCGACTATTGATGCTGATAAATTATCAGCTGATCAACTTGAATCTCAAATTGAAGAGATCAACAGAAAAACTAATGATTTGAGACAAGAAGCAACAGTAAAATATCAAATCAAACTTGAAGAAGCCACTAAAGCTGCTTCTTTAAAAAGAGAAAAATTAACTGAAGAATTAAAAAATAAAATTGAAGTGATTACTAAAAAATCACAAGAAGATTTACAAAAATTTGTTGCATCCACTGAAAATCAACGCCAATCGGCAATTCAGAATTTAACAAAAATAATAAAAACAAAACTTTTTAACGTTTAATTTATGTTTACGTTTGACGAAAAATTTTTTCTAGCTATTTCATTCTTTGCTTTCGCAGGTTTAATGGTGAAATATATTGGACCTAAATTAACTAAATCTCTTGATCAAAAATCAAAAGAAATTGCTGAAGAAATTTTAGCAGCAAAAGAGTTAAAAGAAAAAGCAGCAAAGCTTTTAGAAAAAGCTGAAAAATATCACCAAGAATCACTTTCTTATGCTGATAAATTACGTGCTGATGCTGAATTAGAAGCACAAAAATTTGTTGCAGAAGCTGAGAAATCAATTAGTGATGAATTAGAAAAGAAAACTGTTGCAGCAAATAACAGAATTAAATTTGCTGAAGAAAAAGCAATCGCAGAAATCAAAGAATCAATTGTTAATGCTGCTCTTAGCACTATTGAATCTGAAGCGGCAAAAGGTCTTGATAAAAAACAAAATGATTTTGTTTTATCACAAGCAATTGGTAGCGTGGAAAAATTCTCCTAAAACTAATTAGCCAATCATGAAATTCACTTTATCCTGGCTTAAAGAATATTTAGACACAAAAGCTTCATTAGAAGAAATATGTAAAACCCTTACTGATATTGGTTTAGAAGTAGAATCAGTTGCAGATAAAACTAAAACTTATGGTTATTTTTCAGTAGCAAAAATAATTGAAGCCAAGCCTCACGAAAATTCCACAAAATTAAAAATCTGCCAAGTTCAAACAATTGATAGCAAAGCTCCATTACAAATAATATGCGGTGCCGCTAATGCAAGAACTGGTATTAAAGTTGCTTATGCGCCAATTGGTTCAGTAATTCCTGCAAATCAAATGGTAATTAAAAAAGCTAAAATTGCTGGTGTTGAAAGTAACGGCATGCTTTGCTCAACTGAAGAACTTGAGCTTGAAGGAAACTCAGAAGGAATTATTGAAATTGACGACAAATATGAAATAGGTACTAAAATCACTGACATCTACGGTTTAAATGATGCAACAATTGAAATTAATGTCACTCCAAATCGAGGAGATTGTCTTGGAGTTTACGGAATAGCTCGTGATCTATCTGCAAGCGGCATTGGCACTTTAAAAAATATTGAAATAACAGAAACAAAATCACAATTTTCTTTCAAAGCTGATGTGGTTAATAATGCCATTGAGGCCTGTCCTTTTGCAGCTTTTCGTAGCATTAAAAATGTTAAAAATTGTGAATCACCAAAATGGTTAAAAGATAAATTATCTTCAGTTGGAGTTAATTCAATTTCAGCAATTGTTGATATTACAAATTTTGTGATGCTCACGCTAAATCGTCCAATGCATTCTTATGATGCCTCAAAAATAGAGGGCGTAATTGATATTCGTTTTGCAGAAAATAATGAAAAATTCACTTCATTAAAAAAAGAAGAATTTGTTTTAGACGATAAAATTCTATTAATTTCTGATAGTAAAAAAGCGGTTGGGATTGCCGGAATTATTGGTTCTAACAATTCATCATGTGAATTTGAAACGAATGAAATTATATTAGAATCAGCATTTTTTAATCCTTCAAACATAGCCTATGCTGGCCGTAAATTAAGCATTCTTAGTGATGCTCGCTATCGCTTCGAAAGAGGTGTTGATATTAATAGCTGTCTTTTAGGAATTGAGTTTGCAACAAAATTAATTCTTGAAATTTGTGGTGGCGAAGCAAGCGAAATCAAGCTTGTAGGTAAGCAAGAGCAAAATAATAAAACAATAGAATTTGATCTAAATAAAATTAAAAAATTAATTGGAATTGAAATTTCAGAAACAAAAGCCTCTGAAATTCTTTCAAAATTAAATTTTTCTAGCAAAAAAATTTCTGAAAATAAATTACTCGTATCAGTTCCAAGCAATAGACACGATGTTTCGCAAGTTGAAGATTTAATTGAAGAAGTGATCAGAATTTTTGGTTATAATAATGTTACGCCACAAAAATTAGACGTTGAACAAGTTACAAATATTAATAATAAAGTCAGACAAGTTAGATCAAGCCTTGCTACAAGCGGTTTAATTGAGACAATTAATTGGTCATTTTGTGATGATAATTTAATTGATTCTTTTGCAGATAAAAATGATCAACTTCTTTTAGCAAATCCAATTGCAGCGCAATTAAATTATATGCGCCCAAATCTTATAATTGGGCTGCTTGAATCATATCGTAAAAATTCATTACGTAATTTTTCTGATCTTTCATTATTTGAAATTGGTAAGATTTTTTTAGGTACTAAAGAATCTGAGCAAAAGCTGATGGTTAGCGGAATTAGAGCTGGAAAGAATAAAGAACAAGATCATTATCATGATCAAAGAGATTTCGATATTTTTGATGTGAAAAAAGATTTTATGAAGGTAATGGAAATTTATGGAATTCGTCAAGAAAGCTTACAAATTGATGCTTTAAATCCTCCTAAATATTATCACCCTCACCGCTTCGCGGCATTAAAATTAGGGAAAAATTTAATTGGTTATTTTGGTGAAATTCATCCAACAATAATTAAGAAATTTGATTTAAAAAATCGTGTTAATGCTTTTGAAGTCTTTATAGACAACCTTCCACAAGTTACAAAATCTTCAAATAAAAATTTTGTAATTAATGATTTGCAAAATGTTGAGAGAGATTTTGCCTTCTTAGTTAATGATGAAATTGCCGTTGGAGAATTAACAAAAACAATTTCTAATTGCGATAAGCAATTAATTAAAGAGGTAAATATTTTTGATATTTTTAGCGGTAAAAACATTCCACAAGGCAAGAGATCTGTGGCTTTAAGAGTTAGAATTCAACCACTTGAAAAAACTCTTACTTCAGAAGAAATTGACGCTATTAGTAAAAAAATTATTGATGCCGCAGCGAAGTTTTATGGTGCAACTTTGCGAGAATAAGCTATTTCCTTACCTTCTTCGGTAAAATAAAAAACGTATTTTCAGTAATTCCATCCATATCTGAAACAATCACTTCATCAACAGAAATTTCCTTAATTTTACCAATTACTTCTTGAACCAAAACTTCTGGCGCAGAAGCACCTGCTGTAAGACCAATGTTTTTTACACCTAAAAACCACTCTTCTTTGATATCAGCAGCACCATTAATTAAAAAAGATTTTAAACCAGATTCTTCACCAAGATCACGCAAACGATTAGAATTTGAACTATTCTTCGCTCCAATCACAAGCAAAATATCAACCATTTTTGATAAGCTACGAACAGCATCTTGTCTGTTTTGAGTGGCATAACAAATATCTTTAGTGGCAAGACCTTGCTGCAAAGCTGGAAATCTGCTTTCCAAAATAGCAGCTATTTTTTTAGTATCATCAACGCTCAGAGTTGTTTGAGTAACATAAGCAATTTTATTAGGATTTTTAACTTCAATATTACGAGCATCATTTTCATCAGTAACTAAAATCACTTCCTTTTTAACTCTACCGCTTGTTCCTTCAACTTCTGGATGTCCTTTATGACCAATTAGAATAATTTCATAATCTTCTTCTTCATATTTTTTTGCTTCACGATGAACTTTACTTACTAAAGGACAAGTAGCATCAATCACATCAAGACCACGCTTTACAGCATCTTCCTCAACTTTATCTGAAACTCCGTGAGCTGAAAAAATTGTAATTGCTGAAGCAGGAATTTGATCAACTTCATCAACAAAAATCGCGCCTTTTTTACGCAAAGATTCAACAACAAATTTATTATGAACTATTTCATGACGCACATAAACAGGAGGACCAAACTTGGTAATCGCTCTTTCAACTGTTTCAATTGCACGGGTCACACCAGCACAAAAACCACGTGGCTTGGCAAGAATTATATTCATCTCTATTTAGAACTTATCTAATCAATTATCTAGCCAAGTAAGAAGCTATAAAATCACAAACCGACTTAAATTCTTTTTTCACATTTTCAACAATCTTTATCTTCATTTCAGCATTATCTTCAGCAGACTTTTGTGCATCTTCTAAAATTTTAGCTAAATCAAAAGCACCAATTGAAGCTGCAGAGCCTTTAAAAGCATGAGCCGCCATATACCAAAAATTATATCTGCTTGGATCGAAAGAATCTTCTAACTTTTCAATATTACGATTGCCGTTTTCTATAAAAATTTTAAATAACTCTCTCTCAAACTCAGCATCATTTTCAATAACGCTTCTTAGAAACTCTACATCAATTGGCTTTTTAGTGTAATTAAAATCTGCCATTATAACCTCTAATTTGATTAATTATTAACGCTAATTTCAAATAAGAAAATAAGCTTATGCCTACCAACTCTAAGTTTCTTGAAATTAACCGTCAATTTAAAATTCCTGAATTATCTACTACTGGAACTTTATTTAAGCTTTAGCATAGATTTTGATACATATAAAATCTGATTAGCCTTAGCATTATTTAAAAACCTTGCTCAATAGAAAACTTCCCTTAAACAAGACTGGAGTAGATAGGAAAGCAATTTGCTATTATTATTATTTTTATAAAAAACTACCCTTGCTTCAAAAAGATACAATTAGCTAATGCTTAGACGAATATTTATAAAAATAAAAAAGAACATCAAAAAAACCTTTTCTAAAAGAACATTAATTTCGGTTAAAGCTCTAATATATCATCTTATATTAAGCAGCTTTTATGTAATAAGATTTATTTTACTCATACCATTCAGACTAAGAATTATTTGGAATGAAATCACCTTAGTATCTTCAATATTTAGAATTACTATTCTTCTTCCTTTCTATCATTATGTCATGACGACAATTTTTGAAAGAGAAGAATATGAACCACTTTCCGATAAAATAAAAAAGCGTATTAATAATGACCCTTCATATGAAACGAAAGTTAAGAAGGTAAAAAATCGCTACAATAAAATTCTTATCAAACGCAAAAAAAATAATGAAAGAAAATTAGGGCTTAAAGATTCTTATAGTGCATTCTCTTTTGGATTACTATGCTTGATATTGACTTGGACTATAGTCAACTCAACGATGATTTATCGTAACTTCATTAATAACCTTAATAATAAAATTATTTTTCATAGTAATGTTATTGAAAGATCAACCACAAACTTAGTTGGAACAGTTGACAGCTATCTTAATTATATTGGTGATAAGGTTTTGGTTCTGACCTCTTCAGGAGACACTGCACACGAAGCTATCAATAAAATGATTAAGAGAACACAAAATAGAAATGCTTATCAAGGTAATATCTCTTCGTGGCTTGAAATAGAATTCATCAATTTAAATAAAAAATCTTCAACTAATAAAAAATCAGAAATTTCAGAATCAACTTTTGATCGCTATCCAATAGCAGAAGTTTTTAAGAAAATGTGGAGAACAAGAATTGGTAAAATTCAACATACCAATTCAGGCTATGAGAACTACACTACATTACCAATAGCTATTGGTATTGATGATGATAATCTAAATCCAATTGGAATTCTTGCCACAAGTATTACAAGCGCAAGAATTGAACAAGATATTAATAATTCATTTAGTGATGCCGATATATGTTATATCATAATTGATAAGAATTATGATCTAATTGCCAAATCAAATGATTTTTCTCCCACATATATAAAAAGCGATTTCATGCAAAATATGTTTTTACAAAAAATCATCGGTAAGGAAGATGTTAAAACTGAAAATAAAATTGAGAGTCCAATTGACGTTGGTGGTTGTGTAATAAATTATTACCACAAGTCAGAATATCCTATCTATGCATTTGTTGGTTATAACAAACAAGTAGTTTTAAATAATATTGGCAATCAACTTTTCTACTCTGCTTTACAATCAATGGGAGCAGCATTCTTATTCATCTTCGCACTTTATATTTTTAAGAGAAAGAAAATTTCAACCTTCTTGGAAGAAATGAGTAACTCAAAAACCGCTGCAGAATCTGCAAGTATTGCTAAAAGCCAATTCTTATCAAATATGAGCCATGAACTACGAACTCCTATGAATGGTATAATTGGAATGAGTCAAGCTTTAAAAGATGCTGAGAATATAGGAGATACTGAAAGAGACCAAGCAGGAACAATTTACCGCTCTGCAGAAGCATTACTTATAATTCTGAATGATATTCTTAATTTCTCAAAAATTGAAGCTAAGAAGGTTGAACTTGAAAGTATAAATTTTGATATAAGGATGTTGGTTGAAGATATTGCTGATTTGATGTCGCCAAGCGCAAATAGAAAGGGCTTAGAAATTATTACTGATGTTGAAGATAACGTACCACAAGTATTAATTGGAGATTCTGGAAGAATAAGACAAATTTTTACCAATCTTATTAATAACTCAATTAAGTTCACCAGCTATGGTCAAATATTTATTCATATCACTTTAGAAAAGACCGTAAATCATGTTCATTTTATTAAGTTTCATGTTAAGGATAGCGGAATTGGAATAGAACCAAATAAACTTAATATCATGTTCACCAAGTTCAGTCAGGCTGATATGTCTACAACCAGAAAATATGGTGGCACTGGTCTTGGACTTTCAATTTGTAAGGAATTAACTGAACTTATGGGTGGAAGAATTGGCGTTACTAGTGATCTTGGCAACGGTTCAAATTTCTGGTTTAACATACCATTTAAAACTCCTAACAATATATTAGATGATCTTGATGTAGAGCAGAAAAAACAACTAAATGATAAGAGGATAGTTGTTATTGATAATAATATAATTTCTACAAAAGCTCTTGATCGAAAATTATCAAAATTTGGAATTATTAATCAGATAATTCAAATTCCCGAACATATAAATGAAGCAGAAGAAAGAGTCAATTGGATCGCCGAATCAATTATAGAATCCATAAATCAGAATTTAAAACCTGATGCAATAATAATTAGTCAAAATTTATTTATTGGAATTAATGCTGTTAAAATTGCGAAGAAATTAAAATCTGTAAAAGAAACAAAAAATATTCCAATAATTTTACTAATATTTAGCAGCGACAGAACCTTTATTCTCAAGGAAGATTTGGCTTTATTTAATCGCATAGTATTTAAACCAATTAAAGAAAATCGTTTGTTAAAAGCATTATTCTTCGTCTTTAAAATTACTTTTTATGAAGAAGAAGGAACGTTAATTAAGAAAGGCAAAATCATTGAAGAATTTTCAAAAAACAAAGGCCTAAGGGTTTTATTATGCGAAGATAATGAAGTAAATATCAAAGTTGCCGCTATGATTTTAAAGAGACTTAATTTTGAGATTGATATTGCCGAAAATGGACAAGAAGCTTTAAATCATTTCTTACATATTAAATATGATATCATATTCATGGATTGCATGATGCCAATAATGGACGGCTTTCAGGCAACACAAAAAATAAGAGAATATGAAAAAGAAAATAATTTAAAACCAACTTTGATTGTTGCACTAACAGCA
The DNA here is from genome assembly GCA_018969185.1 of Rickettsiales bacterium. Taxonomy (GTDB): domain Bacteria; phylum Pseudomonadota; class Alphaproteobacteria; order Rickettsiales; family UBA1997; genus UBA2645. The sequence goes on from JAGWYT010000027.1 coordinate 8,124, forward strand.
AACGCTAACGAAGAAGATAAGGAAAAATGTATTGAAGTTGGAATGAATGATTTTATCGCTAAACCAATTAAGAGAGAGTTTATTGAGACAGTGGTTGATAAGTGGATTCAATAGGAAAAATAACTATAGTTTTTGTCATTGCGGAGATAGATTTTCTTGAGCTTTAGCTCTTAGAAAATCTTCATCCGCAATCCAGAGGTTTTAAATCACATGGATTGCGGATGAATAATTTCTAAGAATTACTAACGTAATTCTAAGAAATTATAACTCCGCAATGACGATAACTAGATTCAAAACTTCTTTATCACTTCAATTAATTCACTATGATCAAAATAAAGTGGCACAAAACCTTTATCATCTATACCTTTAAGAGCTTCATGAGGAATTGTTTTTGAAACTTGATTTTCAGAAAAACCTAAAATTATTGGCCTACAACCTGAATTATAAGCACATTCAAGATCAGTAATAGTATCACCAACAAACCATATTTCATCTTTTTTTGGATCAAGATCACTACCAATTAAAGCAAATTCAACCGGATGACGACTTGGCTTATCAGCAACTGCATCTCCTGCACCAACCAACGCAAAAAACTTTTGCGCAATACCAAGATTTTCTGCTTCTTTACGCAATGTTGCACCAATTTTATTACTCACCACAAATTGTAAAATACCCTTCTCTTCTATTGCATCTATTAGCTCTATCGCATTTGGTAAAAAAACCAATTTCTCAAGATTTGATGATCTGTAAGCATTTTTATAAATCTCTCCTGCCTTTTGCCAATCATCACCAAATATTGCTGGAAAAGACTCGCGCATTGATTTGTGAATTGTATCTCTAACTTTTTCTAAGCCCCAAGGTTCTCTATTCATCGCAATCATCGTTCTATCTATTGCATAATGAATCAATGGCCAAGTATCAACCAAAGTATTATCCCAATCAAAAATTATTGCTTTTGGTTTTGATAAATTAAGCAATGCTTTTCTGTTTTCTTCAAAATTCATTTTATTTTCTTGTTTGATTGTTGAATCCACGCGGGTCAAAGAAATTTTTGAATTTATCTTTCATGCCATCAAATTCTTTTGCGTCAGAAGGTGCATCTTTTCTTTTAGTAATAACTGGCCACTGCTTAGCATATTTACGATTAATTTCAACCCATTCAATCAAATCATTTGATTCAGGAGAAATTGCTTCAGCTGGACATTCAGGAACACAAACACCGCAATCAATACATTCATCAGGATCAATAACCAACATATTTTCACCCTCATAAAAACAGTCAACTGGGCAAACCGAAACACAATCGGTATATTTACAGCGCACACAATTGTCAGTAACAACGTAAGTCATATAATTTTAATATTTTTGTAATTTTTTTTGTAGAATTTCTGTCTTAACTTTTAATAAAGATAAAAACACAAAATAAGAAAAATAAACACCAAACATTAAAAGCAAAGGTTTTAACATTTGTGGATCAATTGCCACGCCGCCGCTTCTGATAATGCTTGCCGGTTGATGAAGAGAATTCCAATATTCAACTGAAAATTTTATAATTGGAACATTTATAAAACCTATAATTGAAATAATCGCCGCAATTTTTTCACCTTTTTCTCGATCATCAAAAGAATCAAGCAAAATTATATAACCAAGATAAAGAAAAAATAAAATCAAAACTGAAGTAAGACGAGCATCCCACACCCACCAAGTTCCCCAAATTGGCTTGCCCCAAATGCTTCCCGTCACAAGAGTAATAAAAGTAAATATTGCACCAATTCCTGCAATTGATCTTGAAATTAGATAAAAAAATGGATTTTTCCAAATAAAAGCCGAGACATTAAAAATTGCCATCAATGTATAAATAAGAAGCGCCATCCATGCTGCTGGCACGTGGACATACATTATTTTTACAGCATTACTTTGTTGATAATCAAGGGGAGAATTAAGAATTGCTGGAATTGCTAGAGCTAAAAAAACAATAAAACAGGTAAAAGAAAATGGCGCAAAAAAACGAAAATTTGCGTCAAAATTTTTAAATTTAAAAAGCGATGAGAACATATTTAAACTTTACCTTCAAGATAATGAACAAGGAGCTCCTGCTTAACTTTCTGCTCTTTAGAATTATCAAAATCTTTTACCGAAACTTCACCATTTTTCATTTCATTTTCACCAATAATAATCACAAATCTTGCATTATTTTGTGAAGCACGTTTCATTTGTTTTTTAAAATTTCCGTCAAAAACAAAATCCACAGTAAAACCCGCACAGCGTAGCTTTTGGGCAATTTCAAAAGCACATGATTTTTCATTTTCTGAAATGTAATTTATCGCAACTGGACGTGATTTTGTAATATTTAATTTTGTTAATAACATCAATCTCTCAATTCCCGCAGCAAAACCAATTGCAGGAACTTTTTTACCACTCATTTTTTCAATTAGATTATCATATCTACCTCCCGCAAGCACCGTATTTTGCGCTCCCTCATGAGACATAACAAATTCAAATACCGTAGAAGTATAATAATCAAGACCTCTCACCAAACGGTTATTTACATTATACTTCACACCAAATTTAGTTAATAAATTTAGTATTTTATCAAAATTTTCTTTAGCTTCATTTGAAAAAAAATCATGAATTGAAGGTGCTTCTGATAAAAGTTCAATATCTTGTTGATCCTTTGAATCAAGGATTCTAAGTGGATTCTTCTCAAGTCTAATTTTGCTATCAGAAGAAAGATTATCTTTATATTTTTCAAAATATTTTCTTAATGCAATTTCATAATCATCTTTTGTTTTAGAACATCCTAAAGAATTTATTTCAAGTGTAGTTTGTGATAAAATTGAAAGATCCTTTAAAATAGAGGATGCAAGCAATATTGTTTCAACATCACAAAAGAAATTTTCTTCACCAAAAATTTCAAAATTTATTTGATGAAATTGTCTTTGTCTGCCTTTTTGCGGACGATCATAGCGAAAAATTGGACCAAAAGAAAAAAGTTTTTGCGGTAAAATTTGCTGTAATTCACCATTTGAAATAAAGGCTCTAACCACGCCAGCAGTAAATTCAGGACGCAGTGTTAAAAAATTATCTCCTCGATCAGGAAATTTATAAACCTCTTTAGAAACAATATCTGAAGTCTCTCCAAGATTGCGTTCAAACACTTCACTAAATTCAAAAATTGGTGTTTGCAATTCTTCAAAACCAAATTTTTCACCCTTTCTTCTTGCCATTTCAACAATGTGATTGAAAATTTTTATTTCATCACCAAAAAGATCTTTCGTGCCTCTAACTGGTTGTAACTTATGATTTGACATTATTTCAAGTGTATAATTATTGCACTGCCGCCTGCGCACTTTGCGCCGCCTTCGCAGCTTTTATAATTTTAAGAGCCTTAGCACTTTTTAACATATTATAAAATTGCTTAGATTTTACCGGATTTAGATTTTTATCAATTTTGCTAACATCTATGTGAGCCTCATTAAGATCTCCAAGATTAAGCTTATCAAAATTAGGTTGCAGACGCTTAGCCATAGCTTCTCTAAATTGCGGATTAGTTTTTAATGTTTCTGAAAAAATTAACAAAAATGAAATATCATTAAGCTCTATACCAGAAAGATCGGTACCTTTGATTTTCTTTAAATTAAATGCTAAAACATTATCTTTGCTTTCAGGATTTATTACACCTAATTGCTTAATGATTTCGGTCATAGTCATATATTTACCACTATCTTGAGAAGAAGCACCAGCTTTATCAAATTCTTTAGAAAAATTATCAAAATTCTCAACTCTTATATTTAGATCCCCAAATGGTAATTTTTCACTTGGTTCTGCACTAATCATACCGCTTACCAAAAATTTATAATTCTCGCTTGAAAAATCTAAATTTTTTAAAGTGAATGCTATTGGAACTCTAATATTTGAATTTTGTGTAACCACTTCTGCATTTGAAGCACTTGAATTAGAACCTAAAGAGACCTCGCCACTAATAACTAGATTCTTTTTAGATGTAGGTTGCACCACTTGATTATTTTGCTGATCAGCAGGAACTGGTTCTTGCGCATTATTTGCAGCAAGAGGAAGTGGAATATTTTTATTAAGGTCAGATAAACCGCGGTTGGTAGAAAAGTTTTTTAAGTTAATATCAAATTTAACTAAATCTTCTTCTAAGCCATCAGTAAATTCAATATTAGTAGCCATTGATTCAGCTTCAAATATAGTTGCATCATTTTTATCAGTAACTTTAACAGCATTACTTTTATCTTGATATTGTATGTTCTGACCAAAAGTAACTTCTGTTTCTAAACCTTGACCAGAAACTGCAAAAATAAGGCTATTTGTTGATTCATCTGATACCTTATACCCAGAACCTTCAGTTTTTATTTTAACAATCTTCTGACCATTAGTAAAGATGGTTGATTTAGTATCAGCATTAACTTCAATAATAACACCTTCACCTTCAGCATTATGAACAATAAAAGGACCAGTAACCTTCATATTAATTTCAGAATCAAAAACTGAAGACTCTATCTGTAAGCTTTTAAATGTAATATTTTGTCCATCAGACTTAGAAATCTTTAAATCTTTGATAGAAACATTTTTTGATAGTGGAAATCCAAAAACTTGCACATCTCCCACAGAAACACTATGACCATTTTCAGCAGATAAACCATGTATGTCTTTTTTAAATTTATTAGCCTTATAAAACCATAGGCCTGTATAAGACGAAGACAATAAAACCAATGTTGAAACCGCAATTATGATTATTTTTTTCATAATATTTCTGATTATTAAAAAATGTGAGTAACAATACTTTCCACGAAACATCAGTTAGATTATAAAATTAAAAATAAAAAATCAGCTAAGATCTTGATCTTCGTAATAAATGATCTTAAAATGGCCACCTTTCGTTAACTTCCTTAAGTAACATGTCACAAAATTCTCTTTCACATATTCGTAATTTTTCAATTGTTGCCCATATTGATCATGGCAAATCAACGCTTTCTGACCGTTTAATTCAAGAATGTGGCGCCATTGAAGAACGTGAGATGACGTCACAAATTCTTGATTCAATGGATATTGAAAAAGAACGCGGCATCACAATAAAAGCACAAACTGTACGCCTTTCTTACAAAGCTGATGATGGACAAACTTACATGCTTAATTTGATGGATACTCCCGGTCACGTTGATTTTGGGTATGAAGTGAGCAGATGTTTAGCAGCTTGCGAAGGCTCAATTTTAGTGGTTGATTCAACTCAAGGCGTTGAAGCGCAAACACTCGCTAACGTTTATCAAGCAATTGACAATAACCATGAAATTGTTCCAGTTCTAAATAAAATTGATCTTCCTGCATCAGATCCTGATTCTGTAAAGAAACAAATTGAAGAAGTTATTGGCATTGATGCCTCAGAAGCAATTTTAGTTTCTGCAAAAACTGGAGTTGGAATTCACGATACATTAGAAGCAGTAGTTAAAAGATTACATGCTCCAAAAGGAAATCCAAACGGAGATTTTAAAGCATTATTGATTGACAGCTGGTACGATCCATATCTTGGCGTGATAATATTGGTGCGCGTTCTTGACGGTTCAATTAAAAAAGGTCAAAAAATAAAAATGATGGCGGCGAACGCCACTTACCAAGTTGATTCTGTTGGTTTCTTTACACCGAAAAAAATATTTTGTGATGATTTAAAAGCTGGAGAAGTTGGATTTATCAATGCTCAAATTAAACAAGTTTCTGATTGTAAGGTTGGTGATACTTTAGTTTTACACAATAATGAAAATGCAACGCCATTACCAGGATTCAAACAAAATCAACCCGTAGTATTTTGTGGAATCTATCCAATTGATGCTTCTGATTTTGAAAAATTTCGTGATGCTTTAGCAAAATTACATTTAAATGATGCCTCTTTTGAATATGAACCAGAAACTTCTTCTGCCTTGGGTTATGGCTTTAGATGCGGTTTTCTTGGACTTTTGCATTTAGAAATTGTGCAAGAAAGATTAGAGCGTGAATTTGATTTAGATTTAATTACAACTGCACCATCGGTAATTTATAAAATTCATTTACGTGATAATTCAACAATTCACATTCACTCACCAGCCGAAATGCCTGATCCGGTAAAAATACAATCAATGGAAGAGCCTTGGATCAAAGCGACAATAATGACACCTGACGAATATCTTGGCGCAGTTCTTGATTTGTGCACACAAAAACGCGGCATTCAAAAAGAACTTTCTTATGTTGGCGACCGCGCAATGTTAGTTTATCGTTTACCGCTAAACGAAATTGTTTATGATTTTTATGATCGCCTCAAATCATGCTCTCGAGGCTATGCCAGCTTTGATTGGCAAATGGATGGTTATGAAGAAAGCCAACTTGTTAAATTGACAATTTTAGTAAATGCTGAGCCAGTTGATGCACTTTCATTCATCACTCACAAAACTCATGCTGAAACTCGCGGCAGAAAAATTTGTACTAAATTAAAAGATTTAATTCCAAGACAAATGTTTGCAATTGCCATTCAAGCAGCAATTGGCGGAAAAATTGTTGCAAGAGAAACAGTCTCCGCAATGCGTAAAGACGTTACTGCAAAATGCTATGGCGGTGACATTTCTCGTAAAAGAAAATTATTAGATAAGCAGAAAAAAGGTAAAAAGAAAATGCGTGAAATAGGAAATGTTGAAATTCCACAAAGCGCATTCTTAGCAGCTCTAAAACTTGATGAGTAAAATACACTAAATAATCAATGATCTTATCCTCTGGTTGAGCCTGTGACAAACTAAGGATAAGATCATTTTTATCTTTTCTTGAATTAGATACTTCGTCAATCTCAGTACAGCGCAGCTCAATTGACGAAAAGACGAAATAGTTCCTTGACTTTTGATAACAAGCCCCCTATCTTGCGCGCCGCCAAACCACGGCATCTAATATAAACTTCTAAAAAACTTAGAAAATGGGACTATTGCTAATACCAGTTGCTTTGATAATTATCTCAGCACTAGTTTAATTTTGGTAACAAAACAATTTAGCTAAAGTTCCTAAATTCAAATTCTCTTAAACTTTTAGATCAACCTAAGAGATCACGAAATGGGCAAGTAGAGATGTTTGCCGCATTATTTTTTTTACAAAATAATGCGAATAGGTTTTCTTTTTTCAAAAATAAAATGGTAATGGTGGGTGGTAGAAGACTCGAACTTCCGACCTCTACGATGTCAACGTAACGCTCTAACCAACTGAGCTAACCACCCGTGAAAATTATGATAATCCTCAATCGCTTTTCTCGCTTACGCTCGAAGACGATTGAGATACTGGGATTTTCGTCGCGCAAATGCGCTCCTCATCCCGTTTTTTACTAAAAACATGCGTTTAGCATGTTTTCTTAACGCAAAAAACCTGAGCTAACCACCCCTTCTTAAAAAGAAATTGCTTTTTTTCCTTCTCTTAATCAAGCTAAGCTATATTTTCCACACGTATAAATTACAAATTCATGACCAAAAAAGCAATCGTCCTTTTAAGCGGTGGACTTGATTCCACAACAACTCTAGCAATTGCTAAAAATAAAGGATTTGAAGTTTATGCCCTAAGTTTTGACTACGGACAAAGACATGAAGTGGAATTAAAATCTGCAAAAAAAATTGCTAAAAAATTTTTGGTTAAAGAACATAAAATTGCTAAAATTGACTTAAGAACCTTTGGTGGATCTGCTCTCACAAGCACAATTGCCGTTCCAAAAAATCAAAAAATTTTAACAAACATAATTCCTATTACTTACGTTCCTGCACGAAATACTATTTTTCTTTCCTATGCCCTAGCCTACGCAGAAGTAATCGGAGCCTTTGATATTTTTATTGGCGTTAATGCAGTTGATTATAGCGGATATCCAGATTGCAGACCTGACTTTATAAAAACTTTTGCAAAATTAGCAAAGCTAGCAACTGCAGCTGGCGTTGAAAATAAAGGTCGCTTCACAATTCACACACCTTTATTAAAACTTACAAAAAAAGAAATTATAAAACTTGGAATTAAGAATGGCGTTGATTATTCACTAACTCATAGTTGCTATGATCCAATAGTTAATAATAATAAAATTATTTCTTGCGGGAAATGCGACTCTTGTAAATTACGCCTTGAAGGCTTCAGGTCAGCGAATTTGAAAGATAAAATAGAATATAAATCATAAAAAAAGGCCCCTTGATAATACTCAAGAGGCCTTTTAAATCCAGCTATAAAGCCCGCAAATTACATATTTTCAGAGATGTATTTTACTGCACTAGATACTGTATTGATTTTTTCAGCAGCTTCATCAGGAATTTCAATTCCGAATTCTTCTTCAAAAGCCATAACTAATTCAACTTGATCCAAGCTGTCAGCTCCCAAATCATCGATAAAGCTAGCATTTTCAGTAACCTTAGCTTCTTCAGCACCAAGGTGATTAACAATAATTTTTTTAACTCTATCAAAAATTTCGTTGTTGTTAGTCATAAAATTTAATAATTTGTTGATAAATTGAATTTTTAATTCTTTGTTTAAAATATCTCCAAAGCTTCAAACTCTAGGTTCTTAAAACCAAAGGCTTAGGGGGTCTAATCTAATTAAAGTAAATTAAATAGCAAATAAAAAAATTACAAAATGTTACAATTTGATACCATAAAAAGAAGGTGTCAGACACTTTACTTTATATTAATTTTGCATTATTGCCATCATACCACTCTCTGAAGAAAGTGATTTCGCACTATTAAAAAATGGTATCATTCCGACAAACTTATCAACGAAATTAGAATCTTGTTTCACAATAGAAACTTCTTTCACTGGTAATTTTTTCACATCAATTTTATGAGAATTTGATAAATATAAAAGTGCCTGATCTCTGCCACCAATCTCATCAATTAAACCAACTTTTAAGGCTTGTCTCCCTGTAAAAACTCTGCCATCTAATACAAATCTTGTATCATTAGTTAATTTACTTCCTCTTCTGTCACGCACCAAATTGGCAAAGAAATTATAACTATCTTGAATTGATTCATTCATCACAGCGTCAACAGTTGGATTCGCTTTTTCAAAAGGAGAAGGGCTGCCCTTCAAAGGAGAAGACTTGTAACTATTAAATGTAACACCAACTTTTTTTGCTAAATCAGTAAATTCGGCAGATTGCATCAAAACGCCAATTGAACCTGTAAGCGTGCCATTTCTTGCAATAATATAATCAGAAGCAATTGCCGCCATATAACCACCCGAAGCAGCAAGAGAGCCCATCACAACTACAATAGGTTTATTTGTAGCAATTTTACGTAGATCTTCAAAAAGAACTTCACTTCCAACGATTCCACCACCTGGACTATCAATATCAACAATTAAAGCTTTAATAGATTTTTCAGAAGCGATTTTTGCTAAAATTTCACTACGATATTCATTTTCAAAAATTATTCCTTCGATTTTAATATTAGCTATATAATCACCACCACCAGGGATATCGCTTAATATAAGGCTATCCCCGCTGGCAATGAATCTTAAAAATAATACAAGTGAAACTGCAAAAAATAAAATTGCTAAATTTTTCCACTTGTGAACTTTATTTTTAAGATAGATCAGAGCTGTTAAATCGTCAGACCTGTTCATATGCTAATTTATTCTTTGTTTTCAGCAATTGATTTCAGAACGTCTCCAGCAATGTTACCAATTGTAGTTTTGCTGTCAGCATCAGAATAGAAATGAGATCCTTGTTCATCAGATTCCATATCTTTAATTGAAAGAAGCAGTTTTCCAGTAACCTTATTGAATAAAGTAACTTTAGCTTCAATACGATCACCAACTTCATATTTCTCAGTCTTTTGTTCTTGCTTATTCTTTGAGATATCAAGTCTCTTAATCACAGCTTTCAAACCGCTATCAAGTTCAACTTCTAAGAAATCTTTTTTCACATTGATAACAACACATGATACAACTGCGCCAGTGTCAATTTTTTCTAAATCTCGTTTGAAAGTAGTGCTTTCTAATTGTTTAATACCAAGTGAAATTCTTTCTTTTTCATAATTACCACCAAGAACAACAACTTTGATTTTTTCATCTTTCTTGAATTTCTTAAGAATTTCTTCAGTCGCTCCTTCGTTTGAAATGTCAGAAACGTGAACCAAACCGTCAACTCCGCTGTCAAAACCTACGAATAAACCAAATTCAGTAAAGTTTTTCACAACTCCTTCAACCACATCACCAACTTTATGATTGTCAGAGAATGCCTGCCAAGGGTTCTTTTCACATTGTTTCATACCAAGTGAAATTCTGTGATTTTGTGGGTTTATGTCTAAAACCATCACTTCCACTTCCTGACCAGCAGCCAAGAATTTACCAGGTGTATTGTTATTTTTTAACCAGCTCATTTCAGAAACGTGAACTAAACCTTCAATACCTTCTTCAATTTCAACGAAAGCACCATAAGTTGTAATATTAGTTACATTACCTTTTACAACTGCACCAACTGGATATCTTTGAGCAATTGTATCCCATGGGTTTGCTTGTAATTGTTTCATACCAAGAGACACTCTTTTGCTATCTTCGTCAAATTTAATAACTTGAACTTTAACTTCTTGACCAACTTTTAAAACTTCTGATGGATGTCTAACTCTGCACCAAGAAATATCAGTTAAGTGTAATAGACCATCGAAGCTTCCGAAATCAATGAACGCACCATAATCAGTGATGTTTTTGATTATACCATCAAGAGCATCACCAACTTTGATTTTAGCAAGAACTTTGTCTTTCTCAACGTTTCTTTGGCTTTCAAGAATAGCTCTTCTTGAAACTACAACGTTTCCTCTAACTTCGTCAATTTTTAGAACTTGTAATTTTTCAACTTTGTTAATTAAAAATGCATCATCTGCTAAAAGCATTGTATCAACTTGGCTTCTTGGTAAGAAACAAGTAATACCATTAACATCAACGGCGTAACCACCTTTAACTTTTCCTAAGATTAAACCTTCAACAACAGTTTTATCTTCAAGACAATTTTTAAGGAATTGCCAGTTGTTATATCTTCTAGCGTTATCTCTACTGATGATTAATTCGCCTTTTTTGTTTTCAAGTCTTTCTAAAAATACGTCAACAACATCACCTTCATTAATTTCACCATCTCTTTTAAATTCACCAATATCAATAAAACCTACTGATTTAGCTCCAATATCAACTACAACACCTTTTTCAGAAATTCCAACGATAACACCTTTAACAACAGTTCCTTCAACTAATTTTTGGCTGTCTTTTTCATATTCTTCGAAAAGTTTAGCAAAATTTTCTTCTGCAAAAATTTTTTCTTGTTCTGCTAATTTTGCTGATGCTTGACTTGCATTGCTTACTGCTGCTTTGTTCATAAAGTAGTTAATAAAATAAGTTAATAAAAATCCCGATTTCAAAATTTTCTAAAATTTCTTACTAGAAAACGGGGTTAAATAAAAGGGGCTGGTACTGTAACTATCCGACTTTAAAAATCAAGGGATTCTTTTATCTTTTTAGTAACTAAAATATGCCAAATATGCTAACGGGAAAACCAATTTCTAAAATTAAAAATACCAAATCAATATCTTGTTAGGCTACCCAATTTTTAATAAAAATCATAAGGAGTATTTTCAGCAAAATTCATTATAAATTCAGCTTCAATTCGTGAGTTATTTTTATTCATTACTTGATTTTATTGGTTTTGTAAGGTTATTATAAAAACAAATCAATTTCTATCCCGAATTAGAGTTTCTATGGTGAAAATTCTCATTATCTTTTTGTCTTTTTTTCTATGGAATTTTTCTGCCTTCTCAAAGGATTATAAAATTGAAGAACTACTTAATATTGCAGAGCAAAATAGCTCTAATATTCAATCTGCAAAATATTTAGCAGAATCACAAAAACGCTTTTCCAATCAGCAAAAATATTGGAGCAATCCAGTTATTGGGTTTGATAGAATTGCTGGACAAGATAATTATAGTTTAAGTCAAACAATTCCTTTTTATAACAAATTAGAAAATCGTTATAATGTTGAAGAAGCAGAATATAGAGCTCTTGAAGCACGAAAGAATAATATTTCATTATTCGTAAAAGCTGAGGTTTTTAGACTAATTTATCAATATCAAACACTTAAAAAACAAATTGAATTAGCCCAAAAAAGATTAGATCGTTTGCAGTTAGTTGATAAATATCTGGCAACTATCGTTTTAAGCTCACCAACCAAAAAAGCTCAATGGCAAATAACCAAAGACAGAATTAGACTGGTTGAACGTGATCTAATTAAATTTAAGAACGATCTTTATCAAACTTGGAATGCTGCAAATGTTTATCTTAACTTGGAAGCAGAGCCAAACAATATTGATCTTAATTGGCTTGATGACAACAACTATCAAGGAAAAAAATTCTTCATTGAAACTGCATTAGAAAATAACTGGGATTTAAAAGAACAAAAAATTCTTATTAGTAAAGCTAAGTCAGAATTATCTTACGCTGAAATTGAACAAATGCCTGATGTTAATGTTTCTGCAATAAGACAAAATGCTTCAAACTCAACTAATGCTGGTAATTATGATTCAACCGGTATTGGTCTTTCTGTTTCTGTTCCACTTGTAAATCGCAATCAAGAAAAAATAGCTTCTGCACAATCAAAAATAAAAGCCCAAGAAGCCTCTTTTGAATTTGAGCGAAATAAATTAATTCAGCTTATAAGTAATGATATTAGCCAATATGAAACTGCATTAAAAA
>JAGWYT010000028.1 GCA_018969185.1 Rickettsiales bacterium
AACTTAAGATCAATTAACTTATCATCAGAAAGCATGCTTAAATCTCGCTTCTCAAGCTCTTTGTTAACTTTTGAAAGCAGCAGAGATAATTCCTTAACACGATGTTCTTTTGTCACAAAACACTCTTCAAAAAGTGCTTCCAATTCAATTGCTTTGGCATTGGCAATTTCTTCTTGTAAATCAAAGTTCCAATTTGAAAGCGTTTGACGGCACTTACCAATTTGCTTGGCAATTTTTTCTAAAGAATAGCCTTTGGCACGAAGGGTTATAAATTGTTGTTTTAGGTCTGTATTTGTCATTTTAGTTTATGGTTAATTTTTGATTAATATAATTCAAAGCCTCATCAAGAGCCAATTCGCAATCATCAGAAATTCCAAGCCGTTCAAAGAATAAATATTTTGCGTGTTCGGTGGTTTCTTGGTTTCTGCATTTATTTTCATTGCTTGAAACAAAGTTATTTGTCTTTGTTTCATTTTTGTTTCCCACTTTGTTTCGCTGTAAAACCAAAGAAGCCAAATTTTTAAGATTAATTGTTTCATAATTGTTTCTTTGGCTGTTTTGCAATTCTTGATTTTGTTTCACTGTTTCATCTTCTAAGGGATTGAAACAATGAAACACTTTTTCCTGTTTATTTATCATCATCGCTTTTCTCCTTAATTCGGTTCAAAATACGATTAACTTTTGAAGGGCTAATATTAAGTTCCTTTGCAATTTCTCTTTGTGTTAAACCTTCCTTGCTAAACTCCAGAACTCTGTTTTCCTCAGCATCTTCAATTTCTTTAATTTTCCAAACTGCCCTACTTTCAGTTAATTCAAGATTTACTTCAAAAGGATTAGCGTCAGAGATACTCTGGGGATACTTTTGAAATAAAAATTTCTTATTAGTTTTTTAGTAATTTAAAGCTTACTTGATAGCGGTAGAACTCAATATTACTAGTTACTGACAAAGCTCTTTTGATTTTTAAATCATCTTCTAAGGCAATAATAACACCTTTGACCTCTTGATCATCTTTTGCCAATTCTTTTATATAGCCCATATATCTTTGTATTTGACCTACAACAGAATCACTTGCTCTGCCTTTTTTTAACTCTACTACTAATAAAGTTTTTTTATCCTTACTAACAGCAAGAATATCTATTAATCCAGTATCAGTTTTATATTGTTGTCCAGTTAGACCATCTTCTTCAAATATATCATAATTCTTTCCAAGCTCTGTTTGCTTCCAATTTTGCACCAAAAAATCCTCTAAGTGCTTTTCTAAAGCAAAAACAGAAGCATCTTCAACACTATCATCTGTGCAAAATATAGTATCAGGCTTTTGTTCTCCGATTAGTTTTTTTATTTCATTTGCGTGTTTTGTAACATCACTAACAGTTCCAATAGATCCAGTTGAGTTTCTTAGCGCCTCACTCATCGCACCACGATCAATTATTATCGAATACCATTTTACAGAACGACGGTGTGGCAATGGAGTGTTTGGTTCATAATAGTAATCAGAAACAACTTCTCCAACATAATATGATCCAGAACCATTTGGACATATAACTACATCACCAATATTAATACCCTTTGAAATAGTCCAAAGTGCACCACATGCAAGACCAGCAGATATTTTACTTTTATCTGGATACTTTTCCATCCACACAGGAATGAATTTAAAATTAAACTCACGCCAGTTGTCATGTAGGTCGTTAGCCAAATCTTGTTCTATGTTAAACCCAGCACCAATAAAGTTACCTTGAAAACATTCTTCAGCATAGGCACTTTTTGCACCAAGCATTATACGTAAATATTTTTTCATAGCTTCTAAATAAAAAAATAGGATTAATCTACACCATCAATAAAAGTCTCTACAAAATCTTTTATCTTACCAATAATACGCTCAGAAATAGTTTTACGCTCTTTTAACCTTGGCTTTTCTTTTAATATCTCAACAACGTCATCACGCATCGGTTCTTTTTCAGTAAATAAATACTTACCTATAACTTTTTGCAAACCATCTAAATCTAAGCCTTCACTTTCACTTAATTCCTCAACGGCTTTTTGTTTTTGTTCGCTCCAATAAGTTTCAAATTCTTGTCCAACATCACCACCTTTAGGAATTTTAGAGAAGTTGGTGGTTATAAACTTTTCGATTAGGTAGGTTAGAATCGACCGCCAGAATTTCTTGAACCTTTGCCACTCTTCTTTCCGCCATGGCGCTCTTGTTTTGCGCGTTCTTTTTCTTCTTGCTCTTTCTTGATCTTTGTTGCTTTTGACTCCGCTTCCTCTTTTAACTTTTCATCACGAGCTTTTGTTGCGTCTAATTGTCTTTTTCTATTCTCATCATCTTTTCTTTTTTTCTCTTGTTCCTCAAGAGCTTTTCTCTGCCAGTAACCAGTATCATAAATAGCATGTACAGGATTTCCTTGAGCAGTACCATGTGATGGATGATGAAGATGAGGAAGTTCTTTTTTATGTCCAGGATTGTGAGGGATGGAGTCATCTTGAATTTGATCAAATGCATACTTGCCTTCCCTTTTCACAGCTTCTTTCATAGGACGCATTACTTCTTCTTTACTCTCTGCTCTACCCTTTAAATCAGATAAATAATTGCCTTTTCCTGACATTACAATTTGAACGGCATCTTCAAAATCAATGACATTACCTGGTGATACTGATCTGTCAGGGTTTATTATTGCTATCCTTAAAGTTTCGTACCAATTATTTAAGGTATGAATTACGTAAGGATCTAATCTCGAATCATCTACGGCAGAAAAACTATCTCCCATCGCACTGCTTATTTCAGAAATTTTAGCACCAGTTTGTTGACCTTGATTATCTCTATAAGAGTGAATTGCATAGAGAGTATCAATGGAGTAATCTCTATCAATTGGAATTATTCCCATACCAGAAAATCCAGGAGCTGAAGGATGTTCTCCACCTTGAGTTATGTGATATGGTCCAGATTCAGCTGCCTGATTGTTTGAAAGAGAAGCAAATCTGTGAAATTTTATTTCACCTTCTGCTGTCCTAGTTACAAATGGTCCAGAAATAGCAAGTGTCTGTGTAGGATCAGTTACAGATGCTGAACCAAAGTGATCAGTTTGATCTGGAGTAAAACCGCCACCGAGGTCACGAACTGGATTTCCTTCAGTTTCAAGTAAGGCATAATCAAAGCACCAAGCTCTGGCGCCTTGAGTTTTTAATTTATTAAGTCCGGTTACTGGTGCTGAATTTATTTTATATTTGTAGATGTTGTCATCTTTGACGAAATACACCGAAACATCATGATCTCTGAAATCTATCAGTTGAGCCTTGCCTTCATCTAATGCGCCATAATCTAGGATGTTATGTAGACAAGTTAGAATCTTACCACTTTTTAATAAACATGCGGTTCCTCTTGCAATTCCAGGAATCTCAATTGTTCCGATGTAGTGTTTAACATCATTAGCAGTAGAATCCATTAGAGATAATTGTCTTGTGGAGTAACTATTTCCAACTGCAATTAGATTTTCACTGTTGCTTAAATTTGGTCTCATAATTTTCTAGGTTTGAGTAATATTTATTAGGGGTTCTTTGCAGGAAGGTAAGAAATTTCCGGCAACCCATCCTTATCCCTTTATATAACTCGCTTCGCGAGGCAAGAGCGATTTCAGAATCATTAATCAAGATCTCTATAATCCCTTGTAACTCAAAGGTTGGAGCGTTGTTCTTAAATTCATATTTTTATATCCATACAAATTACCCTTTACAAGTCAGGAAAACTTACACCTTTCTTTTCACCAGTTTTTTTGTTACTTGGATATCTTTCAGCAAAGGAAGTTCCTCGCGTATCTGATTCTTTAGAATCATCTTCTTTAGAATCTTGTCCCGTGATTATCCGCGCTAAAACAGAAGATCTTGCTTCACCTCTATTGGCTTCAGTGTTTCTGAGAAGAATATAGTTTGGATCATGTTTTACAGCTTCAGATGCTTCTTTTAGCGACTGTTCCGAGAGAAGTTGATAAACATGAAAGTGTTTCATTAATTCATTTTTTTGTGCTGCATCATCGCCTTCAAATTGAACCATGATTCTATTCATCATCGGAACTAATCCTTCTTGCTCTATTTGAACTTCTCCAACAGCGTCAACACCACTTGCTTCTTTGCCAAAAAGTAAGTGACGGGTGAAGGTTGTCACTTGTTGTTTTAGGGACTCGCGATTCAAAGATACTTCATTCGTCATAAAACGTTAGTGAATGCAAGCAACGAGGTTATGAAATATACACAAAAACTGTCAATTTTTGAAAAATATAATTTAGCTGATTATGGGGTTCACGCCAGTGTTGATGGGCAGAAACTAGAAACAAAATATAATATCATTAAATCTAGGTTTTCCAAAAAATATTACGGTAAGGGTAAAGGCGTTTCAGCTCTAACTATGTCAGCAAACCATTTGCCACTAGCTACTAAAATTATAGGATCAAATGATCATGAAAGTCATTCCTTATATGATATAGTAAGCAGTAATACCAGCGATATTGAAGTAACTGCTATATCTGGAGATATGCATAGTGTTAATAGGGTGAATTTTGCACTACTATACATGTTTGGGTATCAATTTATGCCAAGATTTACTAATCTTGATAAAAGAGCAGCAGCAAATTTGGTTTGTTTTGACGACCCAGAAAAATATGCTGATTATATGATCAGACCTAATACGAAGGTTAACAAAAAATTGATTAAAAAAGAGTGGGATAACTTGCTTAGAATATTTGCCACATTAGGTCTAAAGAAAATCACTCAAACTAATATTGTTAAGAAATTATCATCTCATAAATCTGATGATACAATAAAGGCGTTAATCGAGTTTGATAAAATCATTATGAGTATTTACATGCTTCATTATATTGATAATGAAGATACGCGTAAAGTTGTTTTCAAATCTCTAAATAGAGGAGAATCATATCACCAGCTTAGATCAGCTATTGCAAAGGTAAGTGGTAGAAAATTAGCTGGCAGAAGTGAGATAGAAATTATCAATAATAATGAGTGCGCGAGATTAATGACAATTTGCATTATATTCTATAATGCCTCAATTCTTTCTGGAATTTATGACTACTATAAAAGTAAGAATAAGGAAGAAGAGTGTAACAAAATTATCAGATTATCTCCTGTGGCTTGGCAGCATATTAACTTGATTGGAAGATATGAATTTAAGAACAATACTCAAACCCTTGATTTACAAGGGATTATAGAGATGTTGATTAATGATTCTGAAATCGGTCTTGCCTTGGAAAGCTAGATATATAAAAGTCTTAGAAGGTGTCGTCGGAAATTTCGTACCTTCCTGCAAAGAACCCCTACTAACTTGATAAGGACGCTCAACTTTCCAATAATACTTAATTGAATCCTTAACATTTAAAGCTGTTTCTTCAACACGATCTAAAAGCTTATAAAATTCTACATATTGCTTTCTTGTTAAATCAGGAATTACCTTGGTTATCATGCTTTCCGGCACAATACTGTACTCTTCGGTAGCAAGCTCAATTTCTTTTGCAGTAATATTATTTTGTAATTCAATAATCTGCTTTATTTCATCCTGTCTTTCTTTGCTTTCCAGCTTTAATGGAGGGTCAATTAACTTTGGATTAATTGTGTTTGCTTCAAAATAAGGATCAAAATCACTATTCGCAATTGCTGAAAAAGAAAAGCAACATATTACAAGTAGTTGTGGGAGAAAAAATTTATTCTTCATGTTAAGAATTATTAAATTTGAAAACTAAGATCCATGAAGATTTAGAACAATAAATTTATATATTAATAATTTTATTGCTGACTGCGTCTTTTTTTAGCAAAATTCGCGTTTAACTATTTATCACAGCATCAAGCATTTTAACAAAAGCTTCAATTCCGAAAAGTGCAATGAATGAGCCCATTCTTGGGCCTTGATCTTGTCCAAGTAAAATCTGATAAAGTGCTAAGAACCAATCACGCATATTTTTTTCATAACCGTGATTTTTCCCAACTTGAAACACCATATTTTGTAAAGCTTGCCCGTCATGAGCTTGATCTTTAGGAAAATTATTAACAGTTTCTTTTAGCTCACGAAGTGCTGCTAATTCAGCTTCACTTGCACTACGATATTTTTTATTTTTCTTGATGAAATCATTATAATAATTAATGGCATTGCTAACCATTTTTGCTAAAAGTGGCGAATTTTCTTTAGTTAAGCCTTCTTGATATTTTGAAATAAAACCCCAAAGCACCAAGTCATTTTCAGGGTTACAAGCACTTGCCAAATTTAACAAAAGCGAATAACTCAAATTAAAATTAATTTCAGGAATTTTTCCTTCGTGAATGTGGAAAGCAGGATTATCAAGCTTTAATATCTCATCTTGTTTTTCATAGCTTTGCGCAAAAGTTAAATATTCATCCATCGCTTTTGGAATTACATCAAAATAAAGTCTCTTCGCCGTTTTTGGTTTTTGATACATGAAAAGCGCCATTGACTCAGCTGGCGCATATTTCAACCAATCTTCAACTGAAATTCCATTTCCTTTTGATTTAGAAATTTTCTCACCAGTATCTGACAAAAACATTTCGTAAGTAAAATTAACTGGCGGAATTCCACCAAGAATTCGACAAACCTCACGATAAATTTTTTCATTTGGTTGATGATCTTTGCCATAAATTTCATAATCAACACCTAAAGAATACCAACGCGCACCAAAATCTATTTTCCATTGTAATTTGCAATTACCACCGGTAACAGGAATTTCTTTTTCTTTACCATTATTATCAACATAAATCACCGTGCCTTTTGCTTTATTTACACCCTTCACTCCTTTATCAATCACAATTCCACTTTCAGCGTCAATTGGCATGAATGGCGAGTAAGTTTCTTGACGCTCCGCACCAAGGGTTGGTAACATTAGCTCCATCAATTCTTCATATTTTTCTAATACTTTCAGCATCGTTGCATCAAAAGCTCCTGACTTATATTTTTCAGTAGCACTAATAAATTCATAATGAAAACCAAAAGAATCAAGAAAGCCGCGCAAGCGTGAATTCATGTGTGAACCATAAGATTCATGAGTTCCAAATGGATCTGGCACTGAAGTTAGAGGCTTACCTAAATTTGCACGCACCATTTCTTGATTTGGCACGTTATCAGGCACTTTGCGCAGTCCATCAATATCATCAGAAACACAAAACATTTTTGTTGGAATTTCTGGCGCAATTAAAGAAAAAGCATGACGCACAAAAGACGTGCGCACCACTTCACCAAAAGTTCCAATGTGCGGCAGACCTGAAGGCCCATAACCAGTTTCAAAAAGCACATAACCTTTTTTTGGCGTTTTTTTACCAATTTTTTCGTAAATTCGACGCGCCTCTTCGAAAGCCCAAGATTTTGATTCGAGATAAGATTTTTGAGAAATTGTCATTTAATTATTAGCTGAAACTGTTAGAAAAATATGTTTTAATCTAAGTTAAACGTGAAAAGTAAATTTTGTCAATTGGCGTGATTAAAGATATGGTTATTGACATTTCCAACAACTAACCTTACAATCGCAGAACAAATTCCCACTAGGGACAAACAACCTCTCAGAAATGAGAGGTTGGATAATCTCCAAGCACAATTCTGCTAAGCAAGCTTCTAATCTCCTTAAACTGTTCAACTGATAATTTTCCTTTTACTCTAGTTAATCTTTTGCTTTCCCAAACCCTAATTTGAGATAACATAACGCTTTGCTCTTTATCTTTAAAATAAATTTTATGATAAAATTTATGATGTTCTTTTATTTTGCTTGTTAACGGAACTCCAAGAAAGATATGGCTATTGAACTTTCTAACAACCAATATTGGACGGCTAAAAAGATCGCTCTTACCATTTTCTTCATGACCAATATTTAATCCTATGCTGCACCACCATATTTCACGCTCTTCAAAACTTGGTGACTTACTATTAAAATCTAACTTTTTCTTAAAATTATTCCATTGATCAAGATCTTTGTCCATATTGTGGTGTGTTTGTTTGTGGTTTAAAAAACTTTCATCTATTATTCAAAACAAAAGATAAACTTTCAATAATCTTATCAGTATGAAATCATTAGAAAAAATTAATCTTGTTAGAAATATAGTTAATGAAATTGAATCAAAGAATTATTCTTATGATGAAAAAATTTTTATCTTAGAAACTAACTCAATACAATTACATCATCATGATGACTATAATAGCAGCGTAGATTTCAATAACAGCTTTTTAAAAGCATCAGATAAAAGTTTACGAGATATAGCAGAAGAACTTTCTATTTCTTCCAATCTATCAGGATTTCGCAACAATTTTCCGAAAAGCTGGATTAATACTAATGATCTAAAAATTTTTATAAGTCATTCATCAAAAGATAGAAACAGCGCTAATAATCTAAGAGAAGCTCTAAAACCTTATAAAATAAATTGTTTTGTTGCTCACCAAGATATCACGCCATCTTCTGAATGGGAAGTTGAGATTGAGAAAGCTTTAGATACAATGGATTGTTTTATCTCTCTAATTACTGCTGATTTCAATCAATCAGTTTGGTGTCAACAAGAGTTTGGTTATGCTATGTCTAGAAAAATTCATATCATCCCTATTTCTTTGAAAGGTATTACTCCAGATGGTTTTGCGAAAAAAATACAATACGCCCCAGCATTGAAATTAGAAGAGATGACTTCTTTAATTATAAAAACTATTCGTGACAGTAGAAAAATTGGTGAGCTTTACAATCAAATAAATCCTTTAAAGCCAAAGGATGATGAAATTCCATTTTAGAAAAAACAGTCTGATTTTTTTCTAAACAACCTCACCAACCAACAAGCTCTTTTCAACATCACAAATCTTAACATTCACCACCTCTCCTGAACTCAATTCAGTTTTACTCTCAACTCTTACATCAAGAAAATTTTCTGCCTTACCAATTCCGTCTTTTTCAACTAAAACACTTAAAGTTTTTCCAATTTGTTTTTGTAAAAATTTCTGTAACTCCTCAACTCCCGCCTCACGCAAAATTTTTGCTCTTTCTTTAATTATTTTACCATTAACTTGCGGCATCTTTGCTGCTGGCGTTCCATCACGTTTTGAATAGGGGAAAATGTGAGTAAAAATTATTCCTGCTTCTTTAATTAAATTAACGCTATTTAAAAACATTTCGTCAGATTCAGTTGGAAAACCAGCAATAATATCCGCACCAAAAGTGATTTCTGAGCTTATTTTACGCGCTTTCTCACAAAAATCTAAAACCTGCTGCCTATTATGTCGACGCTTCATTCTCTTTAAAATCACATCATCACCAGATTGCACACTCAAATGTAAATAAGGCATGAAACGTGGTTCATTTTCTAAAATTTCAAAAAATCCTTCATCAATTTCCGCAACATCAATTGAAGAAAGACGAAGGCGTGGCAGCTCTGGTACCAACTTTAACAAACGTTTTATCATTTGTGATAATGTAATTGGCACGGCTAAATCTTCACCATAGCCTGAAATATCAACTCCCGTTAAAACCACTTCTCTATGCCCTGAGGCAACCATTTTTTTAACTTGCGTTACAATGTCACCAAATGCCACAGAACGGCTATTGCCACGACCAAAAGGAATTACACAAAAAGTACAACGATGATTACAACCATTTTGAATTTCAAGAAATGCGCGGGTGCGCTCTTCAAAGTAAGAAACCAACTGCGGCGCAGTGTCTTTCACCGACATAATATCATTAACTCTGATTTTAGCGGTTTCATTTTCACTTAAAAAAGCAGAAGTAGATTTTTTTGTTTCAAAGAAAATACGGTCTTTGTGCATGATATCACCTACTAGAGAAGTTTTATTAACCTTCTCCTGCGCTTGGTTTCGACTTCGCTCAACCGGCGCGCTGCTATTATCAATTGAATAACTCTCAGGCTTTGACTTCTCAACATTTCCAAGCACCAAATCAACTTCTGCCATTTTAGCATATTTTTCAGGATCAATTTGCGCCGCACAACCAGTAACCACAATCTTTGCCTCTGGGTTTTCTTTACGTGCTTTACGAACTTGTTGCCTTAAGTCTCTTTCCGCTTGAGAAGTAACGGCACAGCTATTAAAAACAATTAGATTTTTCTGACCAGAACTTTCTACAGCCTTTTTTATTGCCTCGCTTTCATAGGAATTTAGGCGACAACCAAATGTAACAACTTCGTTTTCTCTATTAACACCATCAAAAATTCGCTTTTGAAAAAAATTTCTAGGCAGTTCATTTTTTGGCACCGCAGCGTATTTCGACATACGTGAGGAGCCAAAAAATGAACTAACGACAAAATTTGAAGCAAAAGTTAGGATTTTTGATAGTGTTTTATCTTCTTCTGCTGTCATCTGATAATATAATATGATCAACCACTCTTCGAACGCCACGAACCTTTGCTGCCATTGCTAATAAACGATTTTTTTCAACCTCATCACTTGCAACACCAAGGAAATAAACTATTCCATCAACAGTTGTAGTTTGATAATTTAGCGTTGGAACTTTGCTATCAAAAAGCATTTTTGCTTCAATCTGATTAGTGATCACATAGTCTCCAAAGGCAATAGCATAATCTTTTAGATGAACTTTTTCATCATCTCTAACTTGAATTTCATCAATAACCTCTTTCACACCCTTAACTTTCCAAGTAAGCTCTGACGCGGCTTTAGCCTTACTAGAATCTCTCACAATTCCCGTTAAAAGCACCCTGCCTTCATTAACTGTAACATCAACAGAATCACCATAATTTTTCAAACCATTAACTAAAAATTTTGAAGCAACTTCAGTTGAAATAACAATATCTTTTCTGGTGTTAGTGACGCTCTTATCACGAATAACCACAACTCCCGTTGCAACAGAACCAACAACAACGGTTTCCACACAAGAAGTTACGAAAAATAGACTAAAAATAGCTAAAAAAACTTTCTTTGAAAAAGACATATAAAATGGTTTGAAATATTGAAAATCAATGCCTGCGAACTGATGTAATGTTAATTTTAATAATCATTTATTGCAAATTATTTTTACCTTTCTAAAGTGCCCTCTCCTTTTTTTGAAAACATATCACAGAAAAGATTTAATTTAAGCGGGCGTAGCTCAGCGGTAGAGTACAACCTTGCCAAGGTTGGTGTCGAGGGTTCGATCCCCTTCGCCCGCTCCAAATTAAATCAAGCACTTGAAATTCTTCCAAGACGTAACCATATAAAATACCACTTCTTCTTTTTTATATTTCTATTAACCAAAATTTAATCTTAATATGGAAAAAAATACTCACGAAAAAAACTGCAAAATAAGAAATTTTCTTGACAAGGCTAAGCCAAATTGCAAAAAAATTGTCTCTTCAAAAATATTTATCGCCATAGTTTTCACATTGCTTGGAGTTTGTGGAACAGTGCTTGCAAAAAGCAAGGACAATCAAGAAATGGTGGAAAGCTTTCCAACTTGGCCTGATTCTTACGATAAAGAATTTGGTGCAATTTTTAACGATAATATTTTTTCTGAAATGCATCAAATGCAAAGAAGAATGGATAAGATTTTTTCCGATCATCAAGAATATATGGCGAAAACTTTTGCTGAAAGTAAGAAGAACAATGCTACAAGAACATCAGTTGCTCAAAAAGAGGATGACGATAATTACTATTACGAACTGAATTTTGCTGGGTTTAAAAAGGATGATGTTGTTGTTAGCCTTAAAGATGATATTCTAACATTTTCTGCTGCAAAAAAATCTGACGAGAAGGCAAAAGAACAATATGCCTCAAATTTTTATTATTCTTTTTCAGTTCCACAAAGAAATGAAAAAACAGAACCACAAATTATCAAGGAAGATAATAAAGTAATTGTGAAGTTAGCAAAGTAAAATTAAACAGGAACTTTAGGCGGGAACTAGCTTTTAGCTAGTTCCCTAAGTTTCTAACAAATCTTTTTTACCGCTTCTTCCACGCTCACTTTCAAATCTGGCACTGACGTGCATTCCAAATCTTTACCAATATTTAATCCACCAACTAAATAAATTTTGCTGTTATTTGATCTAACCATCATTAAATCTTTAGTAAGCAAATTCTCTGTAATCATCTGGCTTAACAAAGGATATTTTTCTGCGTTAAATTCAAATCCCAAGCAATTAACTAAATAATCAACTTCTAATTCTTCAAATTTGGTTTTAACAATAATTTTATTTCCTAATTTTTCATAAGATTTTATGCCACCTTTCTTTACTTCAAGCTGTTTTGTTGCAAGCATTTCATCAATAATATCCATTGAAATATTTGGTGCGCGATGGCGAAAAATATTGAAATAAGGCATTAAACGTATAAATAATTTCTTATTTTTCTCATCAAAATTATGCCATAAATCTACTGTAATTAATCTAATTGAATTAATGACGTGGCGTAAGTCAAACTGCGGATTTTCTTTTAAAAAATGACGAATTTTTAGACATAAAAATAACACACCTTTTTTGGCGTCCATAACATCAATTACATCAATCTTAGGCGTTAATTGATCAACATGTCTTTTTGGTAAATTGCCTCTTCGTGATATAACAACAACTTTTCCGCTAAATCCTTTTTTCTTCAAACCAACTATAACATCAATTGTGGTAAGACCAGTACCAATTAAACAAATTTTTTCATTAGTAAATTTTTTGTTATGAAATTTAATTGCATCCTCATTCCACAAAGCTTGCACCACATTTTCTGCTTCTATTTTTAATGGCAATTTTGATTGCCTGAAACTTGTGGCAAGAATAACTTCCGTAACATCGTATTTAGTGCCATTCTTTGCGGTAACATCAAATCTTCCCAAATTATTTTCAACGGCAATAACTTCATCATTTATTAATTCATATTCCAAGCCCTTATTTTGTGCGGTTTTTTTCGCCTTAGCAAAAATTTCTTCAACATATTTTCCATAAATATAACGCGGAGCAAAGCCAAATTCGCCAATTTCTTGCCAAGTTTTTGGATAGTTTTTTGCTAAAAAGTTACAAAAAGACTGCTCATCATCTATGAAAGCACTCATTTTTTTAGCAGGAATATTTAAAATATAATGAGAAGAGAAATTAAAGAAAGCGGTGCCTGGAAAATTTTCTTTTTCTATATCAAAAACTAAAATCTTATCTGTTTTATCAAGAACATCTATAAGCCTAGCAAAAGCAATCTTACCACAAAAGCCAGAACCTATGATAGCAAATGTCTTCGCCATTATTCCATTATTTTAGAATTTCTTTTATCTAAAAGTTTTTGTGCTCTTTTTTGCAAAACTTCATTGATTTTTTTGATGTTATTACTTGCAGTAAAAGTGAAGGAGCAAGGAAGAATTGAATGACAAAATAATATAATTGAAGTAACGAAAAGCCACATCGATATTAAAAAGGCAAAAAGAAGATGCTCAAAATAATTTTCTCCAGTTTCAACTAAATGACGATTTAAAAAGTTGGTTCTTTTCATAATTTCAAAGCTTTGTTAAATGAATAATTTTCCCAAGTTACTTGCTAATAATTTAAATTAAACAGTTATTTTGTCGTAAATCTTATTCGCCTACGCTTGTGAAAAACCTAAGAATAAGATTTTTCATTTAGCTTCTTTTGTTTTGTCACAAGCTCAACCAGCGAGAAGCTAAACACCCTTCACCTCAGTCAAACTTTTGTCAATTTCAACTTCCTTGTAAAATTCTTCACCAATTTTTATTTCTTCTCTACCTCTGCTCACACGCCAAGCGTTCGAATCACGCAAAGAAAAAATACAACCACAATATTCCTGCTTATAAAATTCTTCTTTTTTAGCAATTTCATACATCCGAGCAGCGCCTCCAGCCTTTCGCCAATTGTAAGTCCAATATTCAACATTGTCATAATTCTTAGCCGCACGAAGTCCGCAATCATTGATTTGATCCATATTCTTCCAACGTGAAATTCCAAGTGATGAAGTGATAGTTTTAAAACCATTTTCAAAAGCATAAAGAGCCGTTCTTTCAAAACGCATATCAAAACATTTAGTACAACGAACTCCTCTTTCCGGCTCCCATTCTAATCCTTTCGCGCGTTTGAACCAATCTTGGACATCATAATCAACATCAATAAAAGGAATTTTTAATTTATCGGCAAAACGCTTATTTTCATTTTTACGAATTTCATATTCTTTTTTTGGATGAATATTTGGATTGTAAAAAAACACCGTTACATCAATTTCTGATTCTTGCATGCGCTGCATCAAGTCACCTGCGCAAGGCGCGCAGCAACTGTGCATCAAAACACGATTATCACCATTTGCACTATCTGGCAAAGTTAAATTATATGTACATATCGAAGTTCCATCAAACTTGAACTTTTTAGCTTCGGAATTTTGGCGCAAATGACTCGGTGAACAAAGCTGTATATCCTTATACAGCTTATGTTCACCTTCCTCATTTTCGC
Organism: Rickettsiales bacterium; assembly: GCA_018969185.1. GTDB lineage: Bacteria > Pseudomonadota > Alphaproteobacteria > Rickettsiales > UBA1997 > UBA2645. The sequence goes on from JAGWYT010000028.1 coordinate 14,417, forward strand.
TCAAAATTTCTTTGCTAAAATTGTCCAAGTTTGATGGAACTTCGATATATTCTTCTTGCTTCGTCATTTAAAAAAATTAGTTTTTTATTATCAATTCGTAAAAATTTTAATTATATGCCTGAACTTCCTGAAGTTGAAACAATTCGTCTTGGACTTAGCAATTTAATTGGCAGAAAGGTTAAGACAACCTTCCAATCAAACAAAAATCTGCGCATAAAATCAACTAAAGATTTAAATTTAATTAAAAATCATAAAATCACTACCATAAATCGCCGTGCACGCTATTTAATTATTGATTTTGATAATTCTCATAGCCTTATCATTCACCTTGGTATGAGCGGCCGCTTAACCGTTAGTAAGACATTCCAACATTTAAAACATGACCACTTTGCTTGTGAATTTAATGATAATTCTTGGTTAATTTTTAATGATCCACGCCGTTTTGGCTTTGTTGATTTAATTGAAACTAAAAATCTCAAAAGCCATAAAATGCTTACAAAACTTGGTTTTGAACCTCTTTCTGACGAATTTAATTTTAAATATCTTAAAGAAAAATTAAGCCGCAAAAAAATGAATATTAAAACCACAATGATGGATAATGAAATTGTGGTTGGAGTTGGCAATATTTACATCAATGAATCGCTTTTCAGCGCAGGAATCTCGCCTCTTAAGAATGCTAATGAATTAAATGACAAAGAAATAAAACTGCTAATTTCAACAATCAAAAAAACAATAAAAAACGCCATTGAACTTGGCGGCTCTTCAATTAACGACTATGTTGACTCAGAAGGAAATTTGGGAAATTTTCAGAACAACTTCAAAGTTTACGGAAGAAATGGTCAAAAATGTTTGATTTGTAAAAATTTAGTGAGAAAGATAGTGCAGAATGGTCGCTCCAGCTTTTATTGTTCTAAATGTCAAAAATGACGGTGATTTTGCACTAGACAACTGTAAAAATGATGTTATCCGCTGGTTCCCGCAAAGTCGAAGCCAAGGATAAAATCATTTTTATCTTTTCTTGGTTTCGACTTCGCTAGAACCAGCGAAAAGATAAAAACTCACTAGTCGTATAGTATACAATTTCCAAGATAACACATTAATATAGTTTAGCTCATGAAAAAATATCTTCTAATTTGCACAATTTTTTTATTTTCATCTTGTTCTCTTCTTACAATAGAAGATCAAAATCAAGAACCAGAGCTTACTGTGAAAGGCTTCGTTAATGGCAGTGAAGATATTCCATTAGTAAAAGGCTTAACTCAAACTAATGATGAAAATCTTGGTTTTGACTCAAGCAGTGGCAGCATTTCATCAACCACTTATAAAAGCGAAATTGATCTTGAAAGAATAAAAAACTTTTACGTTAAAACCTTGCCACAGATGGGTTGGAAGCTTATAAAAAACAAAATTGGACAAATAACCTTGGTTAGAGATAAAGAGAAACTTGAAATTGGCTTTGTTAATGAAAATGGCGATGATTTGGTAAAGTTCTTAATTACTTCAACTTTGTAGCTGGATGTGATCTAAGACCCCGTCTTGCAATGAAAACAAAATTCAGGGTTTTTAAAAAGATTACATCATTTTCATATTACCATAGTCCACACCTTCGTGATATTGGCGTCTGGTAAAAGCTAAAATCAAACCAAAACAAATTGCAGTTGAAAGCATTGAAGAACCGCCATAGCTAATGAATGGCAACGTCATACCTTTAGTTGGAAGCAACTTCATACTTACACCAATATTAACTATCGATTGCATTGTAAATTGCATAATCAAGCCGCATAAAGCCAGATAAACAAAAAGATTATTTTCACTGTAAGTGCGCTTCACAATTCGCGTAATTAAATAAGCAAAAACTATAATCAAAAACGTACATGCAAAAATTCCATATTCTTCGGCAACAACAGCAAAAACGAAGTCAGTATGAGCATCTGGAATATATTCTTTAACCACGCCATTTCCGGGTCCAGTGCCAAAGAATGAGCCATTAACAAATGCGTCGAGTGATCTCTCAACTTGATAATTTTTTCCATCAGCATCTAAAAAGCGATTAATACGATTTTCAACGTGAGGAAAAACAACATAAGCACCAACCCCAAGCATCACAGCCATAAAGCCAAGAGCCACAATTAGCATCAAAGGTAATCCATAAAGAAAAATTTGCGCTAACCATAAAGCTGCAAAGGTAATAGTCATGCCGAAATCAGGCTGCAATAATAATAAAACTGCAATTATCAAAAATAATAAAAAAGAACCGCCATATCTTATATACCAATGTTCCCCATTATATTTTTGTAAAATATAGGCATTAAAAATTACAAAAAATGCCTTGGCAAATTCCGAAGGTTGCAAAGTAAATCCGGCAAATGAAATCCATCGCTTAGCGCCTTTAGCTTCAGCACCAAAGAACAAAACTAAAACCATCATGAATATCATAAAAACAAGCCCTAAGAATGAAAATAGCTTGATTCTATCTTGATCTAAAAACGAAATTGAAATGAGTATAAATATTGCAATTATAGCAAAAATAATCTGCTTTTTTAGAAAGAAGAATTTTTCAACACCAATTCTATTAGTAATTGCTGGGCTTGAGCTTGCAGTCATCATCAAGCCAAAAAACATTATCGCAAGCACAATAAGAAAGTTGATTTTATCAATATCCAACCACCATCTCTTAAAAAAGCTCAAGTGACGACGGTCAAATATCTGATGGCTATTAATTTCCCAGCTTTCCATTTTATGATTTGTTGTTAGAGTGGATTGACAGCAGCAAATTAAAAAACTTTTTTTCTAATTTTCTATAATTAAGTTTAAATACTTTGAAAAACAACCAGTTGAACAAACAAATGACCAAAAAAAATAAAACATCTTCTAACAGCATGTGGGGTGGTAGATTTGAAGTGAGCCCTTCACAAATTATGCAAGAAATTAATCAATCAATTTCATTTGATAAAAAGCTTTATAAGCAAGATATTAAAGGCTCTAAGGCACATGCAAAAATGCTTAGTGCAGTTGGAATTTTAACAAAAGATGAAGCAAAAAAAATTACTGAAGGCTTAAATAAAATTGAAAAAGAAATTGAAAGCGGTAAATTCAATTTCAAAATTGAGCTTGAAGATATTCACATGAATATTGAATCTCGCTTAAAAGAAATTATTGGTGATGTGGCGGGAAAGCTTCACACTGCACGTTCACGCAATGATCAAGTTGCCACAGATTTTCGTCTTTTTGTGCGCGATGAAATTGACGAAATTAAAATGCTTTTAATTCATCTTGAAAAAAATTTAATAAAAAAATCTGAAGAAAATCTTGATGTAATCATGCCAGGATTTACTCACTTACAAGTTGGTCAACCTGTGCTTTTTTCTCATCATTTACTGGCTTATTTTGAAATGTTTAAACGCGACATTTCTCGCCTTGATGATCTTCGTAAAAGAATGAATGAATGCCCACTTGGTGCATGCGCCATGGCGGGAACTTCATTTCCAATTAATCGTAATTTAACTGCTAAAGAACTTGGCTTTGATCGCCCAACCGCAAATTCAATGGACACGGTTTCTGACCGTGATTTTGCAATTGAGTTCTTATTTTGCACCTCACTGATCGCAACTCATTTATCAAGAATTGCCGAAGAAATTGTTATTTGGATGAGTAAAGGTTTTGAATTTATAAAACTCTCTGATGCCTTTACTTCAGGCTCTTCAATCATGCCACAAAAGAAAAATCCAGACGCTGCCGAATTAATTCGCGCTAAAACTGGACGTATTTTTGGCTCACTATTTTCACTTTTAACTGTAATCAAGGGTCTTACTCTCACTTACTCAAAAGACATGCAAGAAGACAAAGAACCAGTTTTTGATGCTTGTGCTAATATTAAACTTTGCTTGCACGCAATGTCGGGAATGATTCTTGATATGAAAGTTAATAAAGCAAATATGTTGAAAATGGCTGGAAGTGCCTATTCCACTGCAACTGACCTTGCTGACTTTTTAGTAAAAAATTTAAAAATGCCATTTCGTGATGCGCATCATGTTACAGGAACAATCGTGAAAATCGCTGAAAATAAGGGTGTTGATTTACACCAATTGAAACTCGAAGAAATGCAAAAAGTAGAAAAAAGAATTACTAAAGAAATTTATAAAGTTCTCACTGTTGAAAATTCTGTGATGAGCAGAACATCAATTGGCGGCACTTCAAAAATCAGAGTTAAAGAAGAAATTACTAAAGCAAAAAAGTTTTTATACCAAATAAACTATTTATAGTCCAAACTAACAAAATATTTTTGAGATAAAAATTGTAAAAAACGCAAGTCATATTATCATATGGCTTAAGGCTTTTTACAATTTTTAGCCAAAAAGATGAAGTTAGTTTGGATTGTATTTATTAAAACTATAAATAGTTTATTTGGTATAGATAAATAATGAGAAAAAAAATAATATCACTATTAATTTTGCTTACTTCTTTAAGCCTTACTGCATGCGGCAAGAAAGGACAATTAACTTACGAAGGAGAGCGAAAAATTCCTAAGTTTGATCACGTAATTGATGAGTAATAGTTAAGCCCCATCACGTCATCCTTGAAATGCAAAGCATTTCGAGGATCTCTATCAGCTAATTTAACTTAGTTCAAAGTAATATTATACTTCTTGCTAAGATAAGCCTCAACATCATTAACCTCACTCTGAGTCAAAGCACGATTATAAATTATTATTTCAGAAATCATTCCATTTAAAGGACGCACCGTTCCACCGCTACCACTATGTAAATTACCAACTGTTATGCTTTGAACTGGATTATCTAGATCTCCTAAGGTAACTGGTTGATCAATAAGAGAAGTATGATTCAACCAAACTTTCTGAGAAAGTGTATCGTAATTCCTAACGCTAGAAATAATATAGTCTTTACTATGCGAAATACTAACTGAAGTAAAATCATTACCTCCGCTTCCTCCCATAGGATTCCTGTACAAACTTCTAACACCATAGTTTAATTCAAGCATAATACCGTGCCCTCCAGAATTCGTAGTAATTGCTACAATATCACGAGAAGCCGATGGTAAAAAAGTTGAATTAAACACCGCAAAAATGCTATTATTTCTGGTAACAGAAATACCAGAAGAAACTAAACGATCATCCACAGCATCAAAAAGAACACTGGGTAAACCATTAATACCATTTTCCTTATATGTTGGGCTTTCACCACCAGCAAGTGGTACTGGATTTATTTTAAATGAAGATTGAGGATTTATATCATTCCACTTCGAAACAGTATCACCATCAAATGGCGCAGAATATGCAGCATTCGATCCAACAACAGATCCACTTGAAGAAGTTTCAATCCAAAAAATAAGATTTTTTATACTGGGAACTGCCGACGCTTTTGTTTGATTTGCAGCAGTTGCAACTTTCATCTTTGTTATCATCGCGCTTCCAGCCATAACTCCAGCAATAAGAATACCAATTACCAATATCACCAAAGAAAGCTCTATCAATGAAAAAGCCAATCTTTTATTTGAAGATAATTCTGTCTTTGATTTCATATAAAGTTATTTGATCTCTCTTTTAAAAGTGTTAATTAGATTATTTACCTGAGAACTAACAAAGGCTTTTGATTTATTATTATAAATAACAAAATCAGCTAAATTTTTTCTCTCTGAATTTGTAATTTGCTTACTTCTAATTTGCTCAAATTTTTTAATTAAATTATTTTTATCACGAAGAAAATTTTTTGGACTTTTTGCTTTGGCGCGCATCAAAAATCTTTTTCTCTGAATTGAAGGTGGAATAAGAATTGCAACGATGTAATCACATTTATAACCTTCATTCTCTAGTAACAACGGAATATTTAAAACTGCAATTTCTCTTTTTTCTTTTTTTGCCTGTTTTAAAAATTTCTGATAATTTTCTCTAACTTTTGGATGAAGAATTTTTTCTAAAATTCTTAATTTCTTCTCATCAGCAAAAACAATTTTTCCTAAAATTTTACGATTAATTTTTTTATCAATAAAACTTTCTGGAAAAATTTTTTTAACTTCATCAATCGTTGATTTATCTAACTCAAGAAGCTTATGAACTTCAGCATCAGCATCAAAAACAGCAGCACCTTTTTTAGCAAAGATATCGGCAATAAAATTCTTTCCTGATGCAACTCCTCCACTAAGTCCGATGATTTTCATGTTTATTTTATTATTTCTAAAAAGGCTCTTGGCACTTATTCTATAAATATAACGCACGAGATCTTTCGCCAAGAATTTCTAAAAGAAATTCTAAGGCTCAAGATAACGATAGAGTAATATCTTCAGGAGCCAAATCATTCTGATACCTATCATACATAACCTCATACGCCTTCTCAATATCAGATGTAAAAAGTTTGGTGTTAAAAAGTGGTGCAGTCAACCTGTTTTGATCTAATTTGTCTCTTACCATTTTT
>JAGWYT010000029.1 GCA_018969185.1 Rickettsiales bacterium
AAGTGATTCTTAGAAATTTTTCATCCGCAATCTATTCTTCACATAACATGGATACCGGATCTACAATTTCTAATTTGGCAAAGCCAACTAAGAAATTGTTTGTCCAGCATGACGTTTACCATCAAAATAAACTTGATTAACTTGTTATTATTTTGTATCATCACCTAGCAATTTTAATCCATTTTCACTTAGAAAAAAAATTTAATTTTTGGCAAAGAATTTTCTCAAACAACAAAACCAAAATTCTTCCTCTAAAACCTCACTTTTACGCCTTGCACGCAATTTAGCCATCTTATTATTTCTCTCACCTTTATTTTCTTGTACTGATCAAGGATGTATTGAAGCTGATGATTTTGGTGATTATGAATATCAAACTCTTATTATTCCTGCTAATGGACTTGGAACATCTTGTGTATATGATTATTCTCTTCCTATAGATGATGCTGGACAAGGTTCTGGATTAATCTCATATCTAACAACTGGTAATGCAAAAGTTACAAACACTGATGGCGTTGAAAAAAATGGTGATCCTGGAAAAGGATGTAGTGGCTTTAATGAAGCAGAGCTTCAAAACCTATGTATCAATGATGCAATTCAAAAATGCTTAAGTCTCTATAATGCTGGTGGTGCAACCGCAGAACCAGCTTGGACTGCAACTGGAGAACGTGATTCTTCACAAAATTACGGAGTTACAATTACCCCCGGAGCAGAAATTACAGTTAAAGCAATAGGATCCGTGACACTTGGAGATCAAGTTTCGTTTTCTGAATCTTATGTTTCAGCCGTAGATTATTTGCCAACTTTAAAAGATGAAGATTTAACAAAAGATTTATTCTTTGATGTTAAATCTGGACAGGCGATGAATATAAAATTTAGTGGACGTTGGAATAGTGATCCCAGCACTATTGTTGGTGGTGGAGAAATTTCAATAACAGATGCTAATGCCAATAGAATATTTAACGGCGCAAGAAGAGCGGCAATTTACGTAATCCCAGCGCCTTATGGATATAAATTTAATACTTCTACAGCAAGCGGGAGCGAGCTAGAAAGAACAGAAGGAGTTCCACTTTTACCAGATCCAAAAGCTTGGCAATGTAGCTATACTGATGCAAATACTGCAAATTGCTCAAATAAAAGCTATTCTACCATAGGATATACCAACGTCACTTCTTATTATGATGGTGCAATAAATACAGCATTCCCTATCACTTCTTCAACAAAATCAGGAACTCTTGGACGATATGGTGGCATGATCAGATGGGCAGGTGATGGAATTGTTAGTGATGAATCGTTTGACCCATTTGCCGGTAGTACCACTCCAACTGGAATAGATAGTGGGGGTATGGTTTTAGGAGATGCATCTTCTGGATTCTCTACAACAAACAGCACTTCTAATTCTTACAAAATTGCATTTAGATCTACAAACTCTGCTTGCAATATACCAATTACAGTGTCAATCAAAGATAGTAATGATGCTGTTTTGAATAGCTACGAATCAAGACCATACGATGGAATTGCCAATAAAATAACTATTTCAGATTTATCCTGGACACCAGGTAACTACACTACTGAAATTGCTTTAGAACCAACTCAAAAAGTTGTTGTTGACCCTATCACTGCTACCTACACTGTAGACAGTACAAGTCACAATTGTGGTGAAAGCATCCAAATCAAATTCGTTAAATATCACGATATAGAAATTACTCAATCTGGCCTTGTTTCATTTACTATGTTAAATGGAGATGGAGCACCAAGCAACGCGTGCACACTTCATGGCAGTATAATTAATCCTAGTGGCAGTCATTTAGATATTGGTTCAATAAAAGCTGATTTTTATGAGTATGATCCATTAGTTGCAACTAATCCACTTTACAATCTTGAAGTAAGATCCAGAGCTGATGGCTATGATACTAATTGGACATCGGAAATCTTTGTTAGAAAAGGTCAAAAAATTCGTTTCTCTCCTCAAAGCTGGAATGGCACTTGGAAAAATGGATCCACACCACAAAATTCAATAAATTGCGGCATTGGCATGGCAATGAAAATTGCTCCACGCCCTGCTTTATTATGTAGAGGTAATAAGACTGAAAGTGTTGATAATCCTTCGTGCAGTAAGGATTACTCAACAGGAATTTTAAATGGATGCATGGCTTATGATAAAAGATGTGATGAGAATGATCCTTCAACGTACTATTGTCCTGCTACTTGTCAAAAACCCATTACTTGCAATACCGTAACCGAAACAACTACACAAAAAACTGGTTGCTTCGCAGGATTAACACCAGCCGGTTGCTCTTACACAACTCCAGCAACCTCAACAACTTGTGACCGTTGTGCTGATATTATGCTCCACAATGCTCAAACCAGCACAACAATATCTAGAGATGTTAACCAATGCTATGATTTAGAAAATTACACAGGAAAAGTTTCAAATATTCCACTTGCTACAGGATTTGCTAATTTAGCAGATGATGCAACTGCAAAAGGCGCAGTAGAACTTGGCAGCTTTAATGGACAATATGGAAACTTCAAATCATTTAATGATACAGGAACCGTTGATTCTGATCATAATAATAACAAAATTTATCAAACAATCTCACCTGCTATTTTCTCTCAGGAAGGACGTGTCAGATTATTGCTTCTTGATGGATCTGACTTTTTAAGTATCGCAAATACTTATAATAATAATAGCGAAAAATCAGGTGGCTATTCAGGTATAAACGGGTTTTCCGTAAATTTTTCTGGAAGTCTTCAATATAGTAATGGCGAAATGCTTGCTGCAAAACTTTGCCATAAAAATTCAGGATGCACTAATCCTACAAATACATTAACCCCTTTAATTATAGGATATGGATCAAGTGAACCACACCCTACAACTCCAATTAATTCTGAAAGTAACTATTATTTCTCAAGTTCTGGAAGTTTAATTAGAAGCACTGGAGTTCCTGTAGGTGATACCACTGAATGTCAAATTTCGAATCCTTCCTGGGATGGAAAGGCGGTCACCGAATCAGGCAGCACGTTCTATTGTCACAACCAAACAACTTATAACGGACATGACATTGACTCAAAGGACATGAGATTAACCTTCAAGATTATTGATCCAGAAACAACAAATTGTGATATACCTGACAGCCCTGGTAGCGAACTTGATGGTATAAAATTAAGCAATCCAGCCTATGATCCGACAATTTCTGGAACAGAAGATACTACATGTGCATCAGGCGAAGTTCCATCACTTGTAATTTCAAACGGTCAAACACAATGCAAAAAGAAATTTTACTGCGCTAATAAATATACTAATAATAGTGGTTCATATTCAGTTACTATTAAAACTAAGAAACTTGATGATGGAAATATTTCACAAATAATAGGTAACGTTATTACTCCAGTTGTTGAAATTATTGATGGCTCTGCAGATGGCAAAACTCCGGGACAGGCAGAAAGAATGTATAAGTTGTTAATTGCCGATGCAAAATATCAAACCATTCTTTCACTATGTTTAACTTTGATGATCACCTTCTATGCTATGGCAACTCTTATGGGAGTAAGCGAAATAACACACACTGAACTTGTAAATCGTGTAATAAAAATTGGTTTAATTTATTTATTTGTTGGTCCTGAAGGATGGTATTGGTTCAATGAAATCGTTGTAAAATTCTTTAAAAACAGCACTGATTATCTGGCATTCATGATGGCTTCTGCTTTTGATAACTCACCAGAAATAACACATGCCATTCAAAATAACGACTATTACGACAAATCAATATTATTTAGCAGTGTTGATAAAGTATTTAACATGTTCTTCTCTGAAGCGGTGCAGAAAAAAATATCTGCATTATTATTCTCCAATATCTTTGGAATTGTTTACATGTGGATCATATATCTAAGCTTTATGCTTTACGTTGGAGCTGTGTGTCATGCAGTTTTATATTATCTAACTGCACAAGTATTTATCTCCATTCTCTTCATACTTGCTCCATTATTTTTTGTTCTCACATTATTTGGTCAAACTAAGGAAATGTTTGATAACTGGATAAAACAACTCATTGGATTTTCATTACAACAAATTTTCCTACTTGTCACATTAGCATTCTTTAACATGATGATGTATGAAGTAATTAGGATGGCTCTTGGATATAAAATCTGTTGGGATGTGGTGTGGTCAATAAAAATAATTGGCACAATTGATTTATTATCTTTCTGGACAATACCTTCAATTAGCTCTGCTGCAAATTCACAAGTTGGAAATATCAGTGGTCAAGATGGTATTCCTTCACTGTTCTCAATTTTATTCATCTGGGTTGTTGCTTCCTTAATGAATAAGTTTATCAGCTTTATGACTGACTTAGCTGCTGGTATAAGTGGTGATATGAAGGCAAGTGCTTTAGGAGCTGGTGTTAAATCAACTTTCCAAGGAGCAATTAACTATTCTAAAGCAAAGTATAACGATCTTTATAAAAGCAATATTGGAAAACAAATTGAAAGACTTGATGAAAAATTATTTGATTCTGGTGCATCAGCAACTGCAAACAGAAAGAAAAGACAACAAAAGCATTTTGAAGATGCTCAAAAAAAAGGAGTATTGCGTGATATCGGAAATAAAGCAGTTGAAGATTTCAAAAAGGAGGAAGCCAGCAAATTAGTTGGTCTTGATGCTGAAGGTCAAAGGAAGAAATTGGAACAAGTTAAGAATGATGCCATGATGAAACATAGTAAAGAAAAATTTGGTCTTTCAGAAGATGATACCAAGAAACTTCTTTCAAGCAAAGGTTCAACTTATGAAGGTTCGAACGCCTTTGGATTTGCTCTTCACTCTGGAAGACAACTTGTTTCAGGTGGTGGTACTTTAACAAAATCAATCAATAATGAAGGTGTTTCAACTAAGCTTACTGAAGACCAAGCTAATTCAGCTATGAAGAAAAAGAGAATGACTGAAGATCAAAGAAAACAATTCGTGGAATCTGTAGAAAAAGGAAATATCAAAGTTGAAAGAAATACACTTGGTAAAATAAAAGGTGCTATAGGTAGTCCTGGGCAAACCATAAAAAATGCTGCAAGCTCAGCTAAAGGTTCAGTTGCTGAAGGTTATGATTCACTAAGAAGCGCTATGGGAGCAGGATCTTACAGAAAAGCTGAAAAGGCACTTGAAGAACGTGGCGATATAAAAAAAATGGTTTATGGTACAAGTTTTTCCAGAACTGATGAAGAAAAAAATAAGATAAAAGCTGAACAACAAAAAATGAAAACTGCCGAAAATGATAAGAAAGCAGGTACAAGCTTAAACAATCCTTATGCAGTTAAAAATGTTCAAAGAGATGCTGATAAAGCAAGAGGTATAGAATCTAATAAAACTGACAAAGAAAGAGTAGCTGAAAATAAAGAAAAGAATCTTGCACAAGAAAGAGAAAAACTTAACATGGAAAGATCTGGCCTTGAAGGAAAAGAATTTGAGATTGGAAAAGAAGATGGAAGCGTTTCCAATCAAACAGGACAAAGCATGAGTGACGATGCATTGAATCAGAATATTAAATCATTACAAGAACAAAACTCTAAATTAAAGAGTGAAGCTAGGGGTGATAGTGTTAAAAGCGCTTTTGCAGCTGCTGGAAATGCTATTATAAGTCCAGTCTTACTATTCTCAAGTAAGGAAAACAAACAGAAAAGAGCTGAAACAAAAGAAAATATTAAAAAAGATAGAGCTGAACGTAATGCCAAAATAAAGCAAAATGATAGCAATATAAAGGATCTACAAAGAATTAAGAAACTTAGAAAACATGAAGGATCAGCATCAATGGCGCATCAAAAATATGAACAAGATAAAAAATCTGTTCAGGACGTAAAACAAGTTAGAGAAGATTTATTAGGAAAAAGTACTGTTCGTAATATATTAAAAAATGCCGCAAAAGATACCGCAAACGTATTAACAGGTGATAGAGCTTTTAAAGGAAGAGCTGAAGCTAAAAAAGAATGGGCAAATAGTGCGGAAAAAGCACAATATGACGGAAAAGAATATAAGGAAGCTAAAGAGTCAGTTAAAAGCTTCCTAAAAGATCTTCCTTCAAGACAAGGAGTTTCTGCCACTACAAAAGGATATAATAAATATAATAAATCACCTGATAAGAAAAAATCAGCTAAGGCAAGTATTGAAGCAAACGAAGACGACTCATCAGAAGATGATGCAACAACAAAAAGACAAGATCTAATTGCAAATCCTATGATTAGCCAAGAAGTTGCTGCTCAATCTTATATGGAAGAGCCAACTCCTAAAGAAGCACAAGCTCCTAAGGAAAAACCTAAAGCTTCTGTAAGAGATAAAAATAAAGCAAAAGAAGTATTAAACCCTCTTCATAAAGATGATGATGAGTAAAACTAAGAAATTAAAGTTTTAATTTTTTCTTCACTTCGTGCTGATTTAAGTTTTTGATATAAAGTAACTGCTCTCATTTTTTTCAAATTTAGATTCTAAAATTATTCCACCAATTTGCGCCATTTCTTCGCCAATAAGTAACCACGATTTTTCTTTGCTTCAGAACTGGCTTCAACAAAATCTAACTCGAGCCATTTATTACAGATGTTATTAGCAGCTCTGATGCTGAGTCCGAAAAGCAAAGCTACATCTTTGGTAGTGATAATTTTTTGCTTTAAGAATAAATCCAAAGCACGTTTTTGCCTTTCGTCCAAATGATAAAGTAGATCAGATTTATCTGTCGATTCACCCTTATTTTGAAGGCTCGAGATAATATTTTTTCTGACACTTTCAAAAGCTTTTGCCATACCAGTGCAAAAATATTCAATGAAGCTGGTGATGTCGCTTTCAGCTCTTCCCATGTAGTAATTGTGATGATTACCAATACTTAGTGCTTGATAGTAAGATCCTAAATCTTTGGCATAATATTCTTCCAAACAGTAAATTCCTTTTAAACCGTAACCACTGATATGCAGAATCAAAGTTGTAAGAAGTCGTGCAGTTCTGCCGTTACCGTCGTAGTAAGGGTGAATAGTGGCAAATTGATAATGCGCAATTGCAGCAATAATTGGAAGTGGCAAATCTTTTTTTACTAATTCTTTATTAATCCAATTTGTCATTTGTAGCATCAAGCCAGAAACATCTTTTGCTTCCGGTGGCATGTAGACTATTGCACCGCTTGAACTATCACGAATAACATTTTGACCATCACGATATTTAGTTGGCTTAGCTTTTGGATTTCCAGAACTCATCACAATTGCGTGAATGGTTTGGATTATTTTTTCATTTAACAGAGGATTTTTATCAGCAACTTGATGGACATATTCTAGCGCAGCATAATATCCCAAAACCTCTTTTTCGTCGCGCTGTTTCGGCTTTATTTTTTTACGACCAATTACTTTACTAATTTCTTTTTCATTCAACTTATTGCCTTCAATCATCGTTGAATAATGCGTAGTAATTAACTTTGCACTTTCCCGAAGTGATGCTAAAATCTTTGGCGTAATTGGTAGGCTATTTACCACTTCTTTGTTTGCCTCAATAGTCATCAAACTTTTTGAGATAGTAGCCGTAATTTGGAATTTTGGCGTAAATTTCATTTGATTAAATATTACATTTGTTGGTAGGTTAAATACTAACAAACTGCGAATAAAATGCCATTAAATATTTGCTAAAATTTAAAATTTTGAGAAATAGTTCTAAAACTCATCACCTGATCATACCCCTCAGTTCGGAACACATACACTAAGCGGAGCCAAACTAAAAAAGCCCATTAGCTGTAAAGCTAAATGGGCTTTTTTAGTTTGGATTGTTCGGAAGGTTTTGAGAATTCACGAGGGGTTCAACAATCTTTGTAACTTTTCTTAATGAACAAAGTGAATTTAGAAAAATCTTAAAGATTGTAAGAGAGCGAAGCGAAGGCCATCCCTCCCAATAGCCATTCCACACGGTCATGCAAATTGATCATCATATGTAAAACTTAATCTGAAACTATGTAATTTCAGACAGTTAATATTAAGTTTGAAGTTTTACAAATAATTACAAAAAATCTCATTCAGGCTTATTTTTATTGCCACCAAAGATATTCTCAAATTAGCAAAATATAATTAATATTGAAAAAAAGAGAAATTTAAATATTTTCAGTAAAATTGCTGGTTAAAAATTTAAATTATTTTAAAATTTCAGCATTCATCATATCAGAAAAAGCAGCAGGAATGATTGTAAAAGACTTAAAAGCCAAAAAATTTATCATTTGGTTAAAAATTTTATCTTATAAATTGCCGCTTTTCTTTACCAAAAAAATTGCCAAATAATGAAAAAACTCCATTTTATCTTTGGCGATCAACTTTCTTTTAATCTTCCTAATTTTAAGCATTTTGATAAAAATCATGATGTTATTTTAATGTGCGAAGTATTAGAGGAAGCAACCTATGTTTGGCATCATCCAAAAAAAATTGCTTTTATTTTTTCGGCAATGCGCCATTTTGCCTTAGAACTTGAAAATCAAGGTTTTAGAGTTGATTACATCAAGCTTGATGATAAAGAAAATAGCGGATCATTTGATGGTGAATTAAAAAGGGCAATTATAAGACATAATCCGCAGAAAATATCACTAACAGAGCCATCAGAATACAGAGTTTTGCAAAAAGTTTTTGATTGGCAAAAACTCTTAAATATTCAAATTGAAATTTTTGATGACAGCAGATTTTTATGCTCAAAAGATCAATTTAAAAAATGGGCAAAAAATAAAAAAGAATTGCGCTTAGAATTTTTTTATCGCGAGATGCGCAAGAAATATAAAATTCTTGTTGATAAAGATTTAAAGCCTCTTGAATGTAAGTGGAATTTTGATAGTCAAAATCGTAAAACCCTAAAATCAGGAATTAAATCTCCTAAAAGGATTGCTCATAAAAAAGACCAAATCACTTTAGAAGTTTTAAATTTAGTTGCTAAAAAATTTCCTAAAAATTTTGGTGATTTATTACCATTTTATTTTGCAGTAAATCGTCCTCAAGCTCTTCTTGAAGCCAAACATTTTATGGAAGAATTGTTGCCTAATTTTGGCGATTACCAAGATGCAATGGTTAAAAATGAAGCTTATCTATATCATTCACTGCTTTCTTGCTACATAAATATTGGATTGCTTGAGCCATTAGAACTTTGTCAAATGGCTGAAGAAAAATATCATCATGGAAAAGTAAAAATTAATTCAGTTGAAGGTTTTATTCGTCAGATTCTTGGCTGGAGAGAATATGTGCGAGGAATTTATTGGTTAAAAATGCCAGATTATTTAGAGAGCAATTTTTTATCTGCCAATCGTGATTTGCCAAAATTTTATTGGGGCGAAAAAACAGAAATGTCTTGTTTTGCTGAAGTGATTGAGCAAACAAGAAAACACAGCTATTCTCACCATATTCAAAGATTAATGATTACCGGTAATTTTGCCTTAATTTCAGGCTTAAACCCATATCAAGTTCATCAATGGTATTTGGCGGTTTATGCTGATGCTTTTGACTGGGTAGAAGTCCCAAATACAATTGGTATGGCACTTCATGCAGATGGTGGAATTATGGCTAGCAAACCTTACGCTGCAAGCGCCAGATATATTTCTAAAATGAGTAATTTTTGCAATTCATGCAAATTTGATTCAGAAAAAACTATTGGCGAAAATGCCTGTCCTTTTAATTCGCTTTATTGGCATTTTATGCATCAAAATGAAAGTAAATTAAAAACTAACCAAAGACTGAAATTTGTTTACCCAACTTGGTATAAAATGACAGAAATTAAGCGGGAACAAATCCTTAAAACAGCTAAAAATTATTTAATAAAACTAGAGCAAAATCAATTATGACAAAACCAACAATAGCAATAATTGGCGCTGGAATTTCTGGTATTACTTTGGCCAATAATTTGAAAGAAATTGCCCAAGTTAAAATTTTTGAAAAATCACGCGGAGTTGCTGGCAGAATGTCTACTCGCTATTTTGAAGAATTTTCTTTTGATCACGGAGCTCAATGTTTTACTGCCAGAACTAGAGAATTTCAGAGTTTTTTACAAAATTTTATTGAAAGCGGCGATGTTGCCCCTTGGCTTGGCAAAGCAATAAATATTGATGGTGAAAAAATAAGCACAAGATTCTGGTTTGAAACTCATTTGGTTGCCTGCCCAAATATGAACAGCCTTTGTAAAAAAATGGCCAAAGGTCTTGATATTGAATGTGAAATTGAAATTGCTGAAGTTGAAAAAGAAAATAATTTGTGGAAGTTAAAAAGTAAGAATGGTGATTATTTAGGCTTATTTGATCTAATAATTTCTACCGCACCACCAAAACAAACTAAAAAACTTTTTGGCAAATATTTTGATTTTAAAGAAATTACTATGCAGCCTTGCTTTTCTTTAATGATTGGGTTTAAGGAGAAATGGCAAAATGACTGGATCTTTGCCAAAACAAAAAATAACCCAATTAAATCAATCGCTGTTAATTCCAGCAAGCCCAACAGAAATAGCGAAGTTACTTCTTTGGTAATTCAAACTAAAAAAAGCTGGAGCACACAAAATGTTGATTTAAACCCCAAAGAAGTAGAAAAAATTCTTTTAGATAATTTTAGTAAATTAACCAATATCAATTATACAAAAGCTCATTATGTTTCGCTGCATCGTTGGCTTTATGCTCTGATTAATGAAGAAAGAGGAGAAATATTTTTTGATCAAAAAAACACTTTGGCAGCAACTGGTGACTGGGTTTGTGATTCAAGAATTGAAGATGTGTGGATTGCTGCTAATAAATTATCTGAAATGATTAAAAGTTTTTATAATGAGAACACCAACTCTGGATAGGAGGCATAATTAAAAAAATGGGTGGATAAAAACCTTAAATAACTAAAAAAACCTGTCGCAAATTTTTATAATATAAAAATTTACAACAGGTTTTGAATTTTCTAAATCAGATTAGGATAATCTGTATAACCTTTCTCACCACCGCCATAAAAAGTTTTACGGTCATACTTATTCAACTCTTTTTCTTCTTTTACTCTTTTTACCAAATCAGGATTAGCAATATAAATTCTGCCAAAAGCAATTGCATCAGCAACTCCTGATTCTATTGCTTCTTTTGCGCTTTGCGGGTTATAACCACCGGCAGAAATTAAAACGCCATTAAATGATTTTCTAAAAAGCTTGGCAGTATCAATTGCTTCTTTATTAATTTTATCATCACCTCCAGCGCTTGTTGCTCTTGGTTCAATCAAATTAACATAGCCAATTTTTCTTTTTTCTAATTCCTTTAGAACATAGCTAAACAAAGCAACTGGATCTGAATCTTGCATATCATTGAAAGTACCGTAAGGAGAAAGACGAACACCAATTCTACTTGCTCCCCAAACCAAAATTGCTTCATCAACAATTTCTAAAAGTAATCTGGCACGATTTTCAATTGATCCACCATAATTATCAGTTCTTTTGTTAGAGCCATCTTGCAAAAACTGATCAAGCAAATAGCCATTAGCACAGTGAACTTCAACGCCGTCAAATCCAGCTTCCTTAGCGTTTTTTGCTCCTTGTTTAAATTGCTCAATAATTGTTGGGATTTCTGCAGTTTCTAAAGCGCGTGGCGTTTCAAAAGCAACTTGCTTCCAATCGCTTGAATAAGTGCCACCATTTGGTTTGATTGCCGAAGGAGCAACCGGTAATTGATTATTTGGTTGGTGCGATCTATGAGAAATTCTGCCCACATGCCAAAGTTGTAAAAATATTTTGCCGCCTTCTTTATGAACTGAATTAGTTACTAATTTCCAACCCTCAATTTGTTCTATGCTGTGAATTCCTGGTGTTGAAGGATAACCTTGCCCTTGTTGTGAAACTTGAGTTGCTTCAGAAATAATCAAGCCAGAACTTGCCCTTTGTGCATAATATTTGGCATTTAATTCAGTTGGAATATTACCAGGTTGTTTACTTCTCATACGAGTCAAAGGCGCCATTACAAAGCGATTTTGTAAAGTTAAATCCCCTATTTTTATAGTATCAAAAATTGTTGTCATAAATATAAATTACTGGTTAGCATTAAATAAAAAAATCGAAAACTAGTCTAAGATAAACTCAAATAAAACGTTTTTTGAAATAACAAAACACATTATTAAACTATATAATGCTTTAGTTTTAGCAAATCCTTTATCTTAGGAATAATTGATACTAAGTTGCATTGAAAACATGAAAAATAGTTAGGCTTTTTATCAAACCTTATAAAATCAATAAAGTCTACTTCCCTAAAATCTCTCTTGTAACCCTTGGATAAGAACCTTTCTCATCCAACCAAATATCCACAAAAAGCCTTGCTAATTTTAGATTAGTCACTTTACCAGTTGAATTATTGTTGTAGAACATTTCCACACCTTGATTTGGTGAAAAAATTGCTAATTTTTCATCACCTTTTTTAACCGATCTGAAAATTTTTGTTAGTTGTGTAAAATAATCTCTGTGCTCTTCATTACTTAAAACATGAAGCCTTTCAATTTCTTCAATTGATTTTTTAGCTAAATCCTCTTTAGAAAAATTCATATTATAACGAATAAGAATAGCAAATTTTTTGTTATAAGAAAAAATTTCATCTTCTGACCAAAGCTCAATATCATAGACTTTTAAACCAATAAAATTAAGTCTTGAGGAACCAATCAGAAAGTGAGATTGAAAATTTTTTGAAACCACTTGTGAAATTTCTGCAGCGAAAATACTGTTGTTTAGAAACAAAAAAATCAGAGTTTTTAAAACAAACTTTTTCATCTAAATTTTTTCTAATTCAAATTGTACAACATCGGTTCTTTTTGATTTAAAACCCGCAGCGCAGTAAGACAAATAAAAACGCCATTTACGAATAAATTCTTTTGAAAAACCAAGAGCAATTATTTCTGAATATTTATTGTCAAAACTTTCAAGCCATATCAAAAGAGTTTTGGCATAATTTTCTCCAAAAGCTAATTCACTTTTTAATTTGAAGCCATGCTTTTTTGCAAGCTGACGAATTATAGTTTTTGAAGGCAAAATACCTCCTGGAAAAATATGTTTTTGAATAAAATCAACCCGATTTACATAATCTTTAAAAACCTGTTCATCAATCGTAATAATTTGTAAAACCGCCTTACCACAAGGTTTTAAACAAGATTTTAGAACCTCAAAATATTTATCCCAATATTCTTGTCCAACCGCTTCAAACATTTCAATTGAGACCACATTATCATAAATTTCTTTTTCTTCACGATAATCTTGAAGTTTAATCTTCACCAAATCTTGCACACCAATTTTTTGTATTCGACTTTGGGCATAAATTTTCTGTTTTTGAGAGATTGTAAGACATGTTACTTGATGATTTTTCTTTGCAGCCTCAACTGCAAATCCACCCCAACCACAACCAATTTCTAATATTGATCCTGTATTTAATTTTTGTAAGATATTTTGATATTTTCTATGCTGTGCATCCTTTAAATCAAAGAATTCATTATCAAAAAGTGCGCTTGAATAAGTCATTGTTTCATCAAGCCAAAGTTGATAAAATTCATTTCCTAAATCATAATGCGCCTCAATATTTTTTTTACTGCCACGTTTGGTGTTTTTAGTTAAGAAACTTTTGATAAAAAGCACAAAAGCCTGAAATTTCCTGGCATGAAAAAAATCTTCCAAAGCATGAGAATTTAGAGTAAAAAAAGTAAGTAACTTTTCTAAATCATTACTTTCCCATAAACTTTGCATATATCCTTCACCAAGCGCCACATCACCTCCAGCAATAATAGAATCAATAAAATTATAATCTTTTATTATCATTTCAGCATTTGGTCCAGAATTAATTCCAACGAAGTTTCTTTCTAAACCATCAGGAAACTTTATTTTAAGAGAACCAAAGCTTACACCTTTTAGTGCCTGCCAGATTAAATCGTAATTTTTATTCATTATTAGATGTAAGGTTGTGTGCCATTTTTTGTGGCTTTGGAATATATTTATTTTTCTTAAAAAGCAGTTTTAATGCCTGCCAATGAATAAGAAAAATTACTTTTATAGTCATCAGTGGAATATAAAAAAAAGCTCTGATTAAGGCAAGATCCGAGAGCTTTTCTTTTCTGCAAACTACACTTGTTAGTAAATTTTTTTCAGAATTTTTGTCATAATAGTCAATCCATACAGCAATTGATTTTTGATTAAAAACAAAACGAAATTTATATTTTCCTTCCACTGAAATAAAAGGTGAAACGTGAAATTCTTTCTTGGTTTCAAACCATTGATTTTCATCAATTGGTGAATGGTCGGCATTAAAAATTAAGTAATTATGATTTTCGCCAAAAGTGTTGTTAACTTCTGATAGAATTGCAATTGGCCTTTCATTTTCATCAAGACAAAACCAGAAACTAACTGGATTAAAAACATATCCCAAAACACGAGGATAACTTAAAAGAAAAACTTTTTTAACTTTTTGCTGTAAATTCTTTCTGCTTAAAATCTCATTAATCCATTCTTGCAGTCCTGAACCATCTCTTTTAGCGTGATCTTTATTGTAAAAAGAAAAGAGATTAAAACGATTTAGCGACAAAAATTTAGAAGAAATTTTATTGCTTTGAGAAATGTCAAAACATAAATAAAAAACACGATAAGAAAATTGATTTACAACAGGCTTAAGCCTTTTGTGCATTACATTAGAAGAACAAAGAAAAGCTGAATTTATGATTGCCATGGTGCAAAAATTTTCAGTTTATTAATTGCCAAAATGGCAGAAGAAATTCCATCTTCATGAAAACCATTTTTTTGATAAGCTCCGCAAAAAAATATTTTATCAACTCCTTGAATCTCATGAATCCTAAATTGAGAAGAAACTGCCTCTGAGTCAAAAATTGGATGTTCATAATTAAAAGAATCAAAAATTTTCTCTTTGGCAATTTCTTGTGATGGATTTAGCGTTACAAAAAGAGGATATTTAGAATCAATGTTTTGTAAATTATTCATCCAATAAGTAACTGATATTTGTTGTTTTTCACTTTTAGAGTTATTACTATAAACCCAACTAGACCAAGCCTTTTTAGCATTTGGCATCAAAGAAGAATCACGGTGTAAAACCGCTAAATTTTTCTGATATTTGAAAGCGGAAAAAATCTCTTTTTCAGCGGCACTGGCGTTTTTTAAAAGTGGCAAAACTTGATTTCCATGTGAAGCAAAAAATACAAAGTCAAAAAGCTCTTCACCTTTTTTTGACTTTACGCAAACTTTTTCATCAAACCTTTCTACAGAAATTACTTCGTCATTAAGAGAAATTGAATTTTGACCAATTTTTTCAGCAATTTTTTTCACATATTCTTTTGATCCTCCGCTTACCGTGTACCATTGTGGTTGGTTTGCAACTGTTAAAAGCCCATGATTTTTGAAAAAAGCAACAAAGCTTTGAGCTGGATAAGCCAACATTGTTTCAAGTGGACAGCTCCAAATTGCGCCTGACATTGGCAATAAATAAAATTCACGAAAATATTTTTTTACACCCAAATCATCAATCAAATCTTTTAATGTATATTTGGCATTAAATGGCTGTTTTAGAATATTGATTGCCTTTTTGTTGAAGCGTATAATGTCGCACAACATGATTAAAAATTGTGGATTAAAAGCATTTTTAATTTGAGCAAAAACTGTAGCTAAATTTGTTCCAGCATATTCAAGTGAGCCGTTGTCAATTTTGACTGCAAACGACATATTACTTTTTTCATAAGCCACATCAAGTAACTTAAAAAAACTTTTTAAATTAGGATAAGTGTCATGATTAAAAACAATAAAACCAGTGTCTACGGAGATTTCTTTACCATCATAATCAACAGTTACGGTATTAGAATGCCCTCCCAAATAATTATTTTTTTCAAAAATTTTTACACTGTATTCTTCAGAAAGAAAGTAGGCACAAGACAAACCAGATATACCTGAACCGATTATGGCAATTTTTGGTTTATTCATTTTATTAAATAATCTTCTTAGTTATAAAAAAGAAAACACGATAAGGTAAAAGACGTAAAACTTTTAGAAAGAATGTAAATTTTTTTGGAAAGTGAATTTCAAATTGTCTTTTTTGCAATCCTTTTACAATCTCTTCAGCAGAAGTTTCTACAGAAATTATGCATGGCATTTTAAAAGAATTTTTATCAGTTAAGCGTGTCTTTACGAACCCAGGATTAATTACCGAAATGGCAATTCCATGCTTTTGCAATTCCGGATAAATTCCTTCGCATAAGTTTATTAAAGCAGCTTTAGAAGCACCATAAGCAAAAGATTTTGGCAATCCACAATATCCAGCAACGCTTGCAATAACCGCAATTTGACCATTTTTTTGCTTCACCATTTGTGGCGTAATAACATTTAGTAAATTCAAAAAGCCATTTAAATTTATATCAATAGTTTCCTTTGCAACAGTCAAATCAAAATTAATTGCAGAGGTTGGCTGATAAATAGCTGAACAGAAAATTACCAAATCAATTTGACCAAAATTTTCTAAAATTTTATCGCGTGCCTTTATCAAAGAACTAACATCAACAACGTCAACTTTATTAATAAAAACCTCTTGAGACTTTTTTTCCAACAGCAAAAACTCTTCTTTAATTTGCTTAAGCTTTTCAAGATTGCGTGCTGAAATTGCCAAGTTAAAACCTTGAGTATAATAACTTTTTGCCAACTCCTCGCCAATTCCTTGGCTGGCTCCTATAATCCAACAAGTTTTTTTCATCTAAAGCTTTGTAAAAGAAATTGTTAAAGTACCTACAGTAAAGCCAAATTTTGTCATTTTAGAAACATTAATTGCTGTTTTTGAGTCAACCAAATAAATCCAATCCGTTAAAGATATGTCATATTTTTTACCATCAACATCCACACTTAGAATATAAACCATTTTCATAGAATTGCCATATTGCTGACCTTTGGCAATCCCAACTGTATCATGGGCTTTTGCTGTAAAATTATTGTCATCAAGCATTGTAATTTCCCAATCACGATGATCTTTCTTACCGTCAGAAAACACAAAGTCTTCGGCCAATTTACCATTATTTCCTTTCCAAGTTCCTTTCATTTTCACAGTAAAGCTTTTTATTACTTTACCTCCACGGTCTTGTAAAATTCCTTGTGCTTCAAGGTTTCCGTTTAAGTAATTTCTTATATCCAATTTAGGAGAGTTTTTTTCGTAAATTTTTGGATCAGAATTGGCGCAACCAAATAAAAAACTTAAAGAAGAGATTATTGACATAGTGATTAAAAAATTTTTAATTTTCATATTTTTTCCATTTAAAAAGAAGAGTTATTACCAAAATTTTTAGCAAACAAGGTAACACAGCATAAAAGAATAACACTGCTTTCAAACCTTCTAAAGTGCTATTTTTAGGGTGATAACCAAAATAAGATAAGATGATTAAGCTTCCAGAAGCTGCAATCATTAAACCAAATTTAACCCCCATATTCCACATAGAAAAATAAGAAGAAACCAGTTCTTTTTTATTCTGAGTTAGTTGTGCCAAAATTATTGGTGGTGCTATTAGATCTGGTCCTAAGAACGCTCCTGAAAAAAAACATACAACGTAAAAATAAAAGGAATTTTCTGACCTTAAGAAATAGGCAAAAAGAAAAGTAAGAACAGAAAATGCAATTGAACAAATCCATGTTTCTGTGATGCCAAAACGTTTAAATATAGTTTTCCAAAATGGAATAAATAAACAAGCTGAAAGAAAATAAATTGACAAAAACCAACCAATATTTTTCTTATCATGCAAAATATCGCTAATAAAAAAATTTAAATTAGCAGCAGGAAGACTTACTGCAATAGAATTAACAATAAACAATATTAAAAAGAATAAAAACTTTTTATCTGTTAAAACATTAAAAAAGCTTAGTGATTTTGTGGTAGAAAAATTTACTAAATCATTTTTAAAAAGTGGTAAGAGAATTAAAGTTGAAAACAGAATTAAGAATGCAAATACAATGCTTAAAGCAGCATAACTTTTACTCAAGCTAAAAGCAAAAAACTGTGATAAAATTGCTGGTATAATAAATGCCAGAATCATACCCAAAATTCCAAAAAACTCTTTGTATGAATTAATTGTAATGCGCTGCAAATCATTTTTTGCACTTGTTGCAGCTAAAGATTCAAAGTTGATAGTGATAAAATTAAAGCAAGTATAAGTAATTAACAAAGTTGCCACAAACCAAAAAATTGCAGCATTTTGTGAAAGATCCAGAGGAGGATTAAAAACTAAATAAAAACTTAATGATAACAATATTGAAGCAAAAGTAATAATTTTATACCGAGTAATTTTTTTAGATATTAAATAATCTGAAAGCCATCCTATGGCTGGATCTTGAAATACATCAAAAGCTCGAATAAAAATTAGCAAAAACCCAATTAATCCTAGATTTAAATCAAAACTACGCGCATAAAAATCGCTGATATTCAAATAAATTGGGATACCAACAAATGAAAGAGGAACAGCAAGAAAGGTTAAAAATATGAGTTGAGACTTTGATTTTGCTTTCATTTTCTTAATTCTAACTATCCTTCCACCCCATTCTTTTTAGGAAGAACTCATATGAATCTTCAAATTCAAATGTTTTATTATCGTCAAAAATTACTAATTTATTTGCCACTTCTCTTAAGAAAGATTCGTCGTGAGTTACCATTACAACCGCGCCTTCAAAATTCTTAATTGCTTCTAAAAGCGAGTCGCAAGATTCCATATCCAAGTGATTTGTTGGCTCGTCAAGTAGCAGCAAATTAACTCCTTTCAACAAAATTTTTCCAAGCATGACACGGCTTTTTTCTCCACCTGACAAAACTCCAATTTGCTTTTTTGCTAAATCACTTGAAAACATCATATTACCGCAAACCTGACGAACTCTGGTTTGCGGAATTGTTTCATCAACTTTTTGTAACTCTTCATAAATTGACAAGCTCTTATCTAAACGGTCAATATTCATCTGACCGAAATAGCCAATTTTAACTTTACCATTAACTTTCACAGTTCCTTTTAAAGGGTTCAAATCACCAGTTAAAAGCTTAAGCAGAGTTGATTTTCCTTTACCGTTTTTTCCAATCACACAAATTTTATCGCCATTTTCAACTTTAAAAGAAAGCTTCTGAATTAGTTCTAATTCTGGCGAATAACCAAAATGTAAATTCTCAACTTCAATCATATTCTCCTTACTACCATAAGGCGTGTAATTGAAATTAAAATCCAGAGTTTCAATTGTATCTAACTTTTCTTTCACCTCTTGTTTTTCTAACATTTTAACTCTTGATTGCACACGGCTGGCTTGGCTTGCCTTTGCACCAAAACGATCAATCCAATCTTGCGTTTTCTGTCTTTTCTTATCTTCATTGATACGAGTTTTTTCGTAAATCTCTTCTTCAGCAGCGATCTTCTCTCTTACTCCTTGAGTGTTTCCGGGAATTTTTTTAAATTCACCACGATGAATAATTAAAGTGTGAGTAATCACGCTATCCATAAAAGCGCGATCATGCGTAATTAGAATTAATTCACCGCGCCAATTATTTAGAAATTCTTTTAGCCAGCGAATTGAGTGAATATCAAGATAGTTCGTCGGTTCATCCAAAAGCAGCATTTGCGGTTCCATCAAAAGCAATTTCGCCAGATTTAATTTTACCTGATAACCACCCGAAAATTGTTTTGGATCTTTTTCTAAATCTTCATAAGTAAAACCAAGACCGTATAAAATATTTTCACCTTTCCAACCTTCATGTTCGCGATCAGCTGGTAAAACAGAACAAATTTCTTCCAAAACTGTGTTATGTGTAAAATGAATATGCTGCTCTAAATGCCCAATTCTGTAGCCGCGTGGAATTTCAACCGCGCCACTATCTGGTTCTAATTTTTGTAAAATTAATTTTAGAAAAGTACTTTTACCACTGCCATTTCTGCCAATAAGTCCAATTTTTTCACGAGCATTAATAATAAAATTAACGTCCGTAAAAATATTACGCCCAGAAAAAGAAATTGAGAGGTCTTTAGCTTTTATCACTTTGTTTTATTTGAATTTTTTAATTATGGGAAGGTCTGAATTTCCAACTATAAAGCACCTTCATTAAATTTCAGCAAGAAAATTAGGAAAGTTTTTCCTATGTAAAATATAATGAATATGGGGAACTAGCTACAAGCCACTACTGTCCGGTTAAGCTTTTATTATAATTCTGCTATTTGTTGATAATAAAGGGTTGAAGAGGG
>JAGWYT010000030.1 GCA_018969185.1 Rickettsiales bacterium
GGATCTTGCTCTTCAGAGCCAGTTTTATATTCTTCAGATAAATCAAAAATTTCATTTTGAATATCATTATACTTGCCAACATCATTTTTAGAGCTTGTTCTTAACTCTTCTTTAATTTGGAAATATTTTAAGCTGAAATAAGAGAAGAAACAAATTAGTGTAACAATCAAAATTTTAACTAAAAAAGATTGTCTTTTTAGTTTTTGAATTTCTTCAACATTGTCAGGCTCAGTCTGTCCAAGACTACTGCTTTCTTTATTCATAGAATTTTTTTAGAATTTTAATTTCATCAAAACTTGAAACATTATCAAAGCCTAAAGATTGTGCAAAAGATTCAATATTTTTGCTAAGACATAATATTTTTGAATTTTTCAAAGATTCAAATAAATCATGCTTTTTTAATAGTTGCAAAAGGATTTTAATACTATTCTTAGAATAAATCATAATAAAATCAATTTGTGAAACTTTTGTTTTTTGCAAGAATTCGTCAGAAAAACTTATTTTTTCTATGATTTTATAAGAGATGATTTTTTCTAATTTAATTTCGAATTTCGCAAGTTCTTCTTGTAAATCTAGCGATAGAATTTCACCACAAAAATATAATGATAAAGCTTTTTTCTTTATAATTTCAAGATCTTGCAAAATAAGATTTCTCAAGTTTTTAGCTGAATTTTTAGCTGAAAAAACAACATTTTTGTAGCCTTGTGATAAAAAAATTTGAGCGGTTTTTCTACCAACTGCAAAAATTTTAATATTTTTATTAAGATTAAGTTTTTTTATTGTTTCAAATGTTGTTGAAGCCGCATTTTGACTGGTTATGACAATTGCAGCAATATTTTGATTTTGTAAATTTCTCAATGTTATTTCTGAAACTGGTAATGTTTCTGCGGAAAAAATTGGCTCAAGAATTACTTCGAAATCATGATTTTGCAGATATTTAGCAATCTCTTGCGCTTGATCTTGCGGTCTTGTTATTAAGATTGATTTTTTCATTAGAATTCAAAAATTTTATTGCCAAGTTAAAATTAAAGCTTATCTTGTGTAAACCTAAGTTGAAATGGTATTTATTACCTCCTCTTTTAAATCACTTATTTTTCAAATAAAATGAATATTCATGAATATCAGGCGAAAGCCCTGCTTAAAAAATTCGGCGTTGCAGTACCGGAAGGACATGTTGCTTTTTCTGTTCCAGAAGCTGTTGAAGCCGCTAAAACTCTCGAAGCCGCTGGTCACAAAGTTTTTGTAGTTAAAGCTCAAATTCACGCTGGTGGACGCGGTAAGGGTGGTGGTGTTAAAGTTGTAAAATCAGTTGAAGAAGTTAAAGAAAAAGCTTCACAAATCTTGGGAATGACTTTAGTTACTCATCAAACTGGTCCTGAAGGAAAAGTTGTTAAAAGACTTTATGTTGAAGCTGGTTCTAACATTAAAAAAGAATATTACCTATCTGCAGTAGTTGATCGTAAAACTAAAACTATAGTTTTTATGGCTTCAACTGAAGGTGGTATGGAAATTGAAGAAGTCGCGGCTCATAATCCAGAAAAAATCATTACAGTTTCAATTGACGCTGCGGCTGGAATTCAGGGTTTTCATGCCAGAAAACTTGGTTTAGGTTTAGGTTTAAAAGGTGAAACGCTGAAAAAATTCACTAAATTAATTTTTGCGATTTACGAAGCATTCAATGAAACTGATGCTTCACAACTTGAAATTAACCCATTGGTTGAAACCGCTGAAGGTGACATAATTGCTCTTGATGCTAAATATAATTTTGATGATAATGCGCTTCATCGTCATGATGATATCAGAGAACTTCGTGATTTAGATGAAGAAGAACCTCTTGAAATTGAAGCTTCTAAATATGATCTAAATTACGTTAAAATGGACGGTAAAATTGGCTGTATGGTTAATGGTGCTGGTCTTGCAATGGCAACAATGGACATCATTAAACTTTACGGTTCATCCCCGGCTAACTTCCTTGACGTTGGTGGTGGTGCAACTCGTGAAAAAGTTACAGCAGCATTTAAAATCATTCTTTCTGATAAAAATGTTGAAGGAATTTTAGTTAATATTTTTGGTGGAATTATGCGTTGCGATATCATCGCTAACGGTATTGTTGAAGCTGCAAAAGAAGTTAAGTTAAGCATTCCTTTAGTTGTTAGACTTGAAGGAACTAACGTTGATTTGGGTAAAGAAATTCTTGCTAAATCAGGGCTTACAATAATTTCTGCTAATGATTTAGCTGATGCGGCGCAAAAAGTTGTGGCGGCAGTAAAATAACCATTAACTACTAAATAAATAAAACAAATGTCAGTCTTAATAAATAAAAATACAAAAGTTATCTGCCAAGGATTTACAGGCGCGCAAGGCACTTTTCACTCTGAACAGGCAATTGCTTACGGAACTAAAATGGTTGGTGGTGTTACACCAGGAAAAGGTGGAACTAAACACTTGGATTTACCAGTTTTTGATACTGTTTATGACGCTCGTAAAAAAACTGATGCTAATGCTTCAGTAATTTATGTTCCTCCTCCGTTTGCTGCTGATGCAATTTTAGAAGCAATTGATGCTGAAATTGAATTGATTGTTTGTATTACTGAAGGCATTCCAGTTCTTGACATGGTTAAAGTTAAAAAAGCTTTAAGCGGTTCAAGATCAAGACTTGTAGGGCCAAACTGTCCAGGTGTTATTACTCCTGGTGAATGCAAAATTGGTATCATGCCTGGTCATATTCACAAAAAAGGTTCAATTGGTATTGTATCTCGCTCAGGAACTCTTACTTATGAAGCAGTTCATCAAACAACTAAGGCAGGACTTGGTCAAACCACTTGTATTGGTATTGGTGGTGATCCAGTTAATGGAACAAATTTTATTGATTGTTTAGATATGTTCTTGTCTGACGCAGAAACTCAGGCGATGATTATGATTGGTGAAATTGGTGGATCTGACGAAGAAGAAGCGGCAGATTTCTTAAAAAGAGAAGCTAAGAAAGGTCGTACTAAGCCATGTGTTGGCTTTATTGCAGGCAGAACTGCTCCTCCGGGAAGAAGAATGGGTCACGCTGGTGCCATTATTTCTGGTGGTAAAGGTGGCGCTGAAGATAAAATCGAGGCGATGAAATCAGCAGGAATTGCGGTTTCTGATAGTCCTGCAGCGCTTGGCGAGACTATGTTGAAGCTACTAAAAAAATAAATTAAGGCTGGTTTATTGACTTATAAAGTCTTTAAACTAGCTTTTATAAAAAAGCCAAATGGCAGAAAAAATTAGTAACAAACATCACAATTTTATGACCACCACCACATTTGAAACTCTTCCATCCTTTATTACTAAAAAAGGTGTTGATACGTTGATGATAAGTAAATTACTACGTCAGGTTAATTTTTCTGAAGAACAAGCAGAAATTGTTTCTGAAATAGTTAAGCATACAAATTTAAACTCTAAAGAAATAGTAAGAGAGGAAATTTCTGAATATAAAGAAGAAGTTATGAAGGATATGAGCCAATTGGCAACTAAAAGTGATATAAAAGAAATAGAGCTAGATATAAAAGAATTAGAGTTAAAAATTGAGCAAACTAAGTCTGACCTAATCAAATGGGTTGCAGGATTAATGATTGCAAATACCGGATTACTTTTTACCCTAATTAAATTTTTTAATTAACCACACCAACTAACCACAAAAGGAGAACATTATGAACGATCGTAAAAAAGCTTTAGAAGCAGCATTATCACAAATTGATAAGCAATTTGGTAAAGGCTCAGCAATGAAATTTGGCTCAAAGCCAATTACTGATATTGAAGTTATTCCAAGTGGATCTTTGGCTCTTGACCTTGCTTTAGGGGTTGGCGGATATCCAAGAGGTAGAATTGTTGAGATTTACGGACCAGAAAGCTCTGGTAAGACAACTCTTACATTACATGCAATTGCGGAAGCGCAAAAAGCCGGTTTATCTTGTGCTTTCGTTGATGCAGAGCATGCGTTTGATCCTGCTTATGCAAAAAATCTTGGTATTAACTTAGATGAAATGATTATTTCGCAACCAGATAATGGTGAAGCGGCGCTTGAAATTGCTGACACTTTGGTGCGTTCTGGTGCTGTAGATTTAATTGTTATTGACTCAGTTGCAGCTTTAGTTCCACAAGTTGAACTTGAAGGCGGCATGGCTGATAATCAAATGGGTTTACAAGCTCGTTTAATGAGTAAGGCTTTAAGAAAATTAACTTCAACAGTTTCTAAAACTAATGCTACTGTGATTTTCATCAATCAAATCAGAATGAAAATTGGTATTATGTTTGGTTCTCCAGAAACAACAACTGGTGGTAATGCGTTGAAATTCTATGCTTCAGTTCGTCTTGATATTCGCAGAGGCACGGCAATTAAAGATCAGGATGAAGTTCTTGGTAATGAAACTAAAGTTAAAGTTGTAAAAAATAAAGTTGCTCCGCCTTTCAAAACAGCGGATTTTGAGATTATTTACGGTGAAGGAATTTCAAGAATTGGTGAAGTTATTGACTTAGCCGTAAAATATGAAATACTTGAAAAATCTGGTTCTTGGTATGCTTACAAAGGCGAAAAAATTGGTCAAGGTAAAGAAAATACTAAGAATTATTTGAAAGAAAATTCAAAAACTGCTCTTGAAATTGAAAATGCAATTCGTCAAAAATTAGGAGTTGCTAAAGCTTCTAAACCTGCTGAAGTTAAGCAAGAAGCGGTTGTTGAAAAAAAGAAAAGAGCAGAGGTAGCTTAGAAACTATCTTTGACAATCGTTTTAGCGATTGTAACTTCTTACTTAGAGAAAACATTCTAAGTAAAAAAAGGATGATTTAAATCCTTCGTCTTAAAATGCTAAAGCATTTTAAGACACCTCCTTTTTCAAAGGAGGTTAAATAAACAATAAATAAGCACCCGTAGGTTTTTTGCGTTAAGAAAACATGCTAAACGCATGTTTTTAGCAAAAAACGGGCTTAGGAGCGTAAGCGACGCAAGCCCAGACGTGAGCTGTCTTCGAATCAAAACGAATTTTTGATGAGAAAAGCAGCGAAGTGCTACAAACAACAAATACGCACCCGTAGCTCAACTGGATAGAGTATCTGACTACGGATCAGAAGGTTAGAGGTTCGAATCCTCTCGGGTGCGCCACTTCATAGACATTGCTTCCTAAAATTGGACGCTCTTGGGACATTTCACAAATTATGACAAAGAATTAAAATAAATCAAAACAGCTTAAATCATCTTGCTTGCAAAAAAGCGACTACTAGATTTGTTGTGTTAGATGTCTTTTTCAAACAACTAAAAATCCACATGAAAATTAGATTAATTTTAGCGGTAATATTTGTTTTTACTTACAGCCAAGCTATTGCTAAGGAATTCAAGATTAAAGCTGCAGAAGAGCCAAAATTAGTTACAACCATCAATGATAATCCTAGCAAAGAAAATTCCTCAATTGAAGATTTGCCAAAAATTGAAAATGACATGTCAAAAATTTTTGTTAAAGCAGAAGAATATTATAAGGCAGCAAAGGCATGGAATAAGCTTAAATGTGAACCAAAAACTGGATTTATTTGCACAAAATGGGAATGTAATAAAAGAGACATAAAAGCGTCCCTAGTTTTAGACAAAAAGACCAACACGGTTACTCGCTGTGAGGGCGATATTTGTGATAAATTCAGTGCTGAATTCAAGCAAACTGGAGTTTTCTACAACATTCAAAGCGAAGGCCCAATTGGAACTTTGATTAGAATTTTGGGTGATAGTCGTTACAAAGAAATCAGCACTGTTGGTCTTGATGCCTATATTGTTAATGGTAATTGTGAAGTTATTAACTAAGGCTTGAACGCAGCATCCACGCTGCTTTGTCGTGAGCTTCAACTCTGCCAATAAACATATCGGCGGTTGCTTCATCTCCTTCATCTTGCGCAATTTTTATAGATTTTTTCATGAAATCTATCAAGTCTTCATGGCTTACAACTAAGTCTTTTAGCATCTCATTGCTATCATAATTTTTGTTGCCACTTTTAATCATAGAAACTTTAGAAAAATTTTCAAAACTGCCATCAACCTTACTACCTAAAGCTCTGATGCGTTCTGCAATTTCATCAATTGCGTCAAATAATTCCTCATATTGTGCGCCAAATAGCTCATGCAAAGATTTGAAATTTCCACCAACAACATTCCAGTGATAATTCTGAGTTTTTAAAGCTAAAGCATAAGAAGTTGCTAGCGTTTTTTCTAAATTTTCTAAAGTTTTATGATTCTTCATATTATGAATTTTGAATTGTTAATACTTGCGCTGCCGAATTAATTACTGCAGCAATTTTTGCGATCATTTGAACCTGACTTTTTGACATGCCATGTTTTATTAATTGGTTAGCATGGGCGTCAATACACATTCCGCAACCATTAATAATTGATATAGCAAGAGAAAAAACTTCAAAATCAATTTTCTCAATTCCATGATCCATAATGCCGCGCATTCTAAGACCTGCGGGCATTTGTGAATATTCCTTATCTTCACTAATATGTAAAAAACGATAATAAATATTATTCATTGCCATTAGTGAAGCAGAGGTTTTTACAGCATTTATTTCAACATCTGATAAAATATTTTGCACTTCATTTTCTAAAATTTTTATCAAAGTTTTTTCTTTTGTGCCATAAGCTGAAGCTAAAGCTGCGCCAAAAACTTGTTTGCTTGTTAAAGCTTGATTTTCCTGACTAATTAAGGTGCTTAAATTGATTTTTACATCCTTGGCATAATCTGGAATTATTGATTTTAATTCTTCTAAATTTTTCATATATCTCCTGAATTTATTCCTGTCATACTGAGACTACAGCCACTTTTAGTGGCTGTAGTCTCAGTATGACAGGTTGTCATTATTAAACTTTAATTGTTGCATCACCCTTGTTCCAATTACATGGGCAAAGTTCGTCAGTTTGTAAAGCATCTAAAACTCGTAAAACTTCATTTGGATTTCTGCCAACATTTAAGTCAGTAACATAAGCAAATCTAATGATCCCTTCTGGATCAACAATGAAGGTTGCACGCTGTGCCACACCTTGATCGCTATCTAAAATTCCAAGTGCAGAAGATAAGTCACGCTTTACATCAGCAAACATTGGAAAGGGAAGATTTTTTAACTCTTCTTTTTGGCTTCTCCAAGCTAAGTGAACGAATTCTGAATCGTTGCTAACGCCAATTACTTGAGCATCGCGATCTTTAAATTGTTCATTTAATTTACCAAATTCCGCAATTTCAGTGGGACAAACAAAGGTAAAATCTTTTGGCCAGAAAAAAACTACCAGCCATTTTCCTTTGTAAGTTTGATTTTTAATATCAATGAAAGCATCCTTGATGTCATTGTTTACAACCGCTTTACCGCTGAACTCTGGAAATTTATCTTTTATTCCTAACATATTTTTCTCCTTAATTATTAATTAATTTCACCAATTTGGTAAAATCTTGATTGCAAAAATTATGTTTTAGGTCTTAATAAATAAAATATATTGTTTTTATTGATTTAATAAATTTTTCTTATCAATGAATTTGCGTGATTTAAAATATATTATTGCTGTTGATAGTGAGAAACACTTTGCTAAGGCGGCAGATAAATGCTTCGTTAGCCAGCCAGCCTTAAGCATGCAGATTAAAAAACTTGAAGAAGAATTAGGCGTTGAAATTTTTGAAAGAGGTAATGAAGTTTTAACAACTGAAGTTGGTAAAAAAATAATTGCTAAAGCACATCACATTTTGCAAGAAACTAAAATGATGAAAGAAATTGCTGAAAATTATAAAAATCCTTATGCTGGAGAATTAAGAATTGGCGCCTTTCCAACCTTATCACCTTATCTTTTTCCACAAATTGCTCATAAAATTTCTAAAAAATTTTCACAGTTAAAATTGCTTTTGATTGAAGAAAAAACTGCAGAATTAATTAGACAATTAAAAGCCGGAGAGATAGATGCTGCCTTTATTGCTATGCCAATTTTAGAAAATGATTTTATGGCTGAAAAAATTTTTGAAGAGCAATTTTTATTAGCAGTTCCAAAAAATCATCAATTAGCAAAGAAGAAAAAAGTAAGTAAAGATGATTTGAAAGGAAAATCATTAATGCTTTTGGAAGAGGGGCATTGCCTTAGAAATCAGGTTCTTGAGGCTTGTTCAACTTTAGGTGCTTTTGAAAAAGAAGATTTTAGAGCAACTAGTTTAGAAACTTTACGACAAATGGTAATTGCTGGTGTTGGTATTACTTTAATGCCTAAAATTGCCATAGGAAAAAAAGATAATAATATTTCTTATGTTGAAATTGTAAACGCGCCAAAACGTTCGATTGGGCTTTATAGCCGCAAGGGTTTTGTAAAGAAAGATTTATTGAGTAAAATTGTGGAAATTACTAAATCTTGTTTTTAAGATTAAGACAGATCAATTCCAACTGTTAGATCACCATCTTCAATTTTATTTTCGAAAGAAAATTTGGTATTTGCTTTAGAAGCAACCATCTCAAGGCTTTTGCCCAAAGTTTGTTCTTTTATATAATTAGCAAATTTTTCTGCAACTTGTGAAATTTCTTTATTTGATGAAGAAATTTTTAAATTAATGCGGTCTGAAATATTCAAATTAGCATCTTTGCGATTTTGTTGAATTGCGCGCACAATGTCACGGGCAATGCCTTCTTCTGCTAGTTCTTTAGTAACTTCAATATCGAGTTGAATCAAATAATCATTGCTTGGAAGAGCCATAATGACAAATTTTTTATCATTTTGATTTTTAGTCATTAACTTAATTTCAAATTCATCATCAACTAAATTTACGCCAGCAATCTCAATTTCATTATCCGAGATTTTTTTCCAATTTCCTTCTTTAGCACAATTGGTAATTTCTTTCATTTTAGAGCCATATTTAGCGCCAACTTTCTTGAAATTTACTTGTAGTTTTAACTCTGCAAGTTCAGAAATTTCTTCTTTAATATTGATGTTTTTTACGTTCACTTCTTCAGCAATAATTTCTCTAAATTGAAGAATTCTTGCAGAGTTTTTGCCAATAACGGTAAGCTCATTTAGCGGAAGTCTGACACGTAAATTCTTATTATCACGAATTGCAAGAGCAACGCTACAAATGCTTTGCACCAGATCCATATCAGCAACTAAATCCTTTTCATCATTAAGAAAAGAGACATTAGGAAAATCTTGTAAATGGACTGAAATTTTACGATCTATCATTTTGTTTTACTTTAAAGAACCAATAACAAAAACCTCTTCGCCGAATTTTTCTAAAATTGTTTTTACTTCGGCAACGCTTTCTTTTTCAACCACTAAAACCATACCAATGCCGCAGTTAAAGGTGCGGTGCATTTCTTCATCAGAAACATTTCCAATTTTTTGTAAATAAGAAAAAACTTTCGGAGCAACCCATGATTTATAATCAATTTCTGGAGTTAATCCTTTGCTTAAAACTCTTGGTAAATTTTCCACCAAACCGCCGCCAGTAATGTGTGCTAATGCTTTTACTTTGCCAGTTTTAATTGCAGCAAGACAAGATTTAATGTAAATTTTTGTTGGCGTTAACAAAACTTCGCCAATTGTTTTATTGTCTAATTCAGCAATTTTATCTTCAAATTTAATATTATTTTTTTGCAAAATAAATCTTGCTAAAGAATAACCATTTGAATGAACACCGCTTGATTTTAAGCCAATAAGAACATCTCCTGCGTTAGTTTCTCTTGGCAAAATTGCGTCTCTTTCAACAGCACCAACAGCAAATCCCGCCAAATCATAATCGCCTTCTTTATACATTCCTGGCATTTCAGCAGTTTCACCGCCAATTAAAGCACAAGCTGCTTGTTTGCAACCTTCAGCAATGCCTTTGATAACATCAGTTGCAACTTCAACTTCAAGTTTTGAGCAGGCAAAATAATCAAGGAAAAATAATGGTTCAGCACCTTGTGCTAAAAGGTCGTTAACTGACATGGCAACCAAATCAATGCCAATTGTATCGTGTTTTCCTAGGTCAATTGCAACTTTAAGTTTAGTACCAACGCCGTCAGTTGAAGAAACTAAAACTGGGTCTTTATAGCCACATTTTTTAAGATCAAAAAGTGCGCCAAAGCCACCAAGATCAGAATCAGCGCCAAGGCGTTTAGTTGCTTTTGCAAGTGGTTTAATACGGTTTACTAATTCATTTCCGGCGTCAATATCAACACCTGCTTGTTTATAATTAAGAGACATCGCTTGATTTATAATTTTAAATGGATTTTCCTAAAACTTGTGCTAGTTTAAATAGATGAAGCTTCATTTTATTTGACCGCAAATCCAATGTCAATTTGATATTATGTATAGTTTATCGCGATTTTTTACCGTATTCTTTTTAATACTGGCGGCTTTTTCCTTTAATGCGAATGCCCAAGAGACCAATATTTACTTAGTTGAAGCAGTGGAAGGAAAAGCAGTTTCTAATTCTTCAGGGGAGGCTAAAGTTGTTGCAACGGCAAGTGCCAGAAGAGACGCGCTAAATACTTTATTTTCACGCTTGTCAGCAAATCAAAATATTGCGGGAAATTTAAATAATGATGAGATCTTTGATTTAGTGAGTTCAGAGCAGATTGTTGAGGAAAAAATTTCTGGAAATGGTTATTCTGCAATTTTTAATATTACATTTTCTAAGGGTGCCGTTGAGCGGGCATTAAATTCTGGTAAGAAAATTGAGAAAGAAGATAGATATTTGTTGATTCCAGTAAAAATGCTAAAGCCAAATTTAGCAGCGCAAAATCAGAGTAAATTTTTATTATGGGAAGAAAATAATGATTGGAAAATTGCTATAGAAAATCAGGTTAAAAATGAATCTATAAAAAATTTTATTATTCCAGAAAGTGATTTGAGTAATATTGCTGCCCTAAATAAGGATAATATTGATCAAGTAAGTTTTAGCGACTTAGAACCACTTCTTACAAAATATAAAATTGATGCGGCTTTAATATTGTTTTTTTCTTATGATGATATTGAAAATAAAGTTGTTATTTCAGTACAAAATATCAAGAAATTGCAAAAGAAGCGTTTTAAGTTAAGCTTTGTGAATGTTGATCGCTTGAGCTATGATGCTTTGGTAAAAAAAGTTGCGGATAAAACTGTTGAATTTTTATTGCAAAATAAAAGTAATGATAATTCTAACGCGCAAAATATTATTAAAATTGAAGTGCCAATTACCAGCCTCGGTTCATGGATTACAGTTAAAAATAAAATTGAAAATAGTAATTTAGTTAATCAGTTAAATATTGAAGTGATGTCGAAAGATTATGTAAAAATATCAGTAAATTACATTGGTGATGATTTAGATATTGTTAAAGCTTTTGCCGATAAAAATATTTATTTAGAAAAAAAGTCTGAAGACCTTTTTCTAATATCTGAAAAATAAAAAAAAGGGGTCAGACACCAAAGTGTCTGGGACCCATAATCAATCTTAATTGCTTATGAAATTACAAGAAAAAGCAGCATTTACTGGGGTTATTTTATTTGCTTTTATTTGGTTGCTTTATCTGTCTAAAGCAATTCTTACTCCTTTTATTTTTTCAATAGTAATAGCTTATTTTTTGAATCCTGTAGTTAATAGTTTTTGTAAAAAAAATAAAAGTTCACGTCTGCGTGCAACCTTGTTAATATTGGCTTCTTTCTTTGCAATTATAATTAGTTTATCAATGATTTTACTGCCAACAATTTATGCGCAAATAATGTCTTTGGTTAATGCTTTGCCGGAATATGTTAAAATTTTTACTACTAGCTTTTATCCAAAAATTTCTGAGTTGGTTACTAATGCTGGATTCAAGATGAATCGCGATCTTGCAGCTCTTGCAACTGATCAAGGCATAGCCACTAAGGTTTTCAATTTTTCAACTGAAATAATAAATAACACCATCAGTTCTACAATTGTGATAGTGAACGTTTTATCATTATTTTTTATTACACCATTTATAATTTTTTATCTCTTAAGAGATTGGGATCTAGTGGTTGCAAAAGTAAATTCATATTTGCCAAATAGCAGCTCTTCAGTGGTAAGAAAAATATTTAGAGATATTGATGAAACCTTGTCAGGTTATGTTAGAGGGCAGATTAATGTTTGTTTAATTTTAGGCGCTATTTATTCAGTTTTACTAAGTTGCACTGGTCTTAATTTTGGTTTTGTTATTGGTTTTTTTACTGGAATGTTGGCTTTTATTCCTTATGTTGGAATGTTGACTGGTTTTGTTACCGCAGTTGTTGTGAGCCTATTCCAATGGGGTTTTGACATTTATAGCATATTGTTAGTTATTTCTGTTTTTGTTTTTGGACAGGCAGTTGAAGCTAATTTTCTTACTCCTAATTTAATCGGTTCAAGAATTGGTGTTCATCCAGTATGGATGATTTTTGGCCTATTTTTCTTCGGTGATTTACTTGGTTTCATTGGAGTTTTGGTTGCAGTACCATTAACTGCAATTTGTGCGGTTGTGGTTAAGCAATTGGCAGTTGAATATAGGAAAAGATTCATCTCATGATACATGACATTGCTAAAGAAATAGAGAAGTTGGCTGATGATCTTGGAATTGATAGAAAAAGGTCAATTGGTGAAGTTGCCAAAGAATTAAAAGTTGAAACTCATATCATCAGATTTTGGGAAGAAAAATTTCCTCAAATTAAACCAGAAATTGGCGAAGGAAAAAGAAGGTATTATTATAATAAACAATTAAAAATTCTAAAAAGAATTAAGAAGTTTCTATATGAAGATGGCTATACGGTGAGCGGTTTGCAGAAGCTTTTAAAACAAAGAAAACAAGATAATTATAAGGAAGAGGATCTTGATATAATTATTAGCTCTGAAGAAAATAATGATAAAGCAACGCTTGATAATTTTATTGATCCAAGCTTGCCGGTGAAGGTAAATCAAGCAAGTTCAAGTTTTGATAAAAAAACAATAATTGAATTAGATAAGTCTTTGATGAGAGTGAAGCAAAATCTTGATAGGCTCAAAACTTTGTTGCACAAATCTATTTTATAATCTTGAGTTAATCAAATTGAGATCCTGAAACAAGGATGACGTTGTTGGAAAATGTAGCCTTAATAGTCATCCTGAACTTGTTTTAGGATCCTTGCATGACTATAATCTAGTCAAATCGATGTTCTGAAATACCAGCAAATAATAATATAAGCATTTACTCATCCCTACCAATAATAAAAATTTTGTTATTTTTGTTTTGAAGAAACCAGCAAGCGTGGTAAATGGATTTCCAACTGCACTTAATGGTGATAATAGCAAAATGTAAACTAAAAATTTGTGCCATTTTTCTTCAGCTTTGGTGATTTCTTTTATGTGATTTTTGAAGAATTCAGTTTTATGAAGAAATAAAAAATATCGGCCAATTAAAAAATTAGCGCATGATCCGGAGATGCTTCCAAGTAAGGAGAAAGCAAAGACTAAGTAAATGTTATAACCAGAAAAAACAGTCATTAATTTAACAACCATTTCATCTTTTGGTGTTAAAATTATGCTTGCGAAAAAGCTATCACAAAAAAGAAAAAAATAAGATTCAACTATGTCCATAATATTAAAAATAAAAATTTGTTGCGGATGCATGACTTCATGTCGTGCGAAGCAACTCTATATTTTCTCAAATTCAAACGCAGTTTGAATTTGAAGCGGCAGCTAAAATAATTCCACAAGAAATTGCAACATTTAAAGAACGCATATTATTTTTCATTGGAATAAAAATTCTATGATCTGACTTATTAAAAACTTCTTCAGGTACTCCAGCACTTTCTCTGCCAAACATCAAAACATCATTTTCAAGAAATTCAAATTTACGATAATCCATACTTCCTTTAGTTGAGGCTAAAATTAATCTTTGTTTTTTTGATTCAATTTCACTGTGAAAAAATTCTTCAAAATTATTATGACGAATAATTTTTGCTTTTGAAATATAATCAAGAGCTGTTCTTTTTACTCTCTCTGGGTCAAATGGGAAACCGCAGGGCTCAATGATATGTAGTGGGGCATCAAAACCAACGCAAGTGCGAATTATAGTGCCAACATTACCGGCAATATCTGGTTGAAATAAAGCTATTTTTGTCATTTATTTCCTAGTTCGTAAAATTAGATTCGAAAAATAAGTTCAAGATGAAAAATTCTTTATTATTAAATTTGCTATTAATAAAGTAACTTCTCATGTTTATCAAAATTT
This sequence comes from Rickettsiales bacterium, assembly GCA_018969185.1. GTDB lineage: Bacteria > Pseudomonadota > Alphaproteobacteria > Rickettsiales > UBA1997 > UBA2645. The sequence continues at coordinate 14,191 of JAGWYT010000030.1, forward strand.
AAATGTTGTAAAAGAAAAATGACAGAGACAGTTAAAATCATTTTTATCCATAAAGGTGAGAAAAAAGAATTTCAAGTTCCAGTTGGAACTACAGTTTTAGAAGCTGCTCACAATAATGACATTAATTTGGAAGGGGCTTGCGAAGGTTCTCTTGCTTGCTCTACTTGTCACGTTATTGTTGAAAAAAGTTTCTATGATAAATTGCAAGAACCAACAGAAGATGAAGAAGACATGCTTGACTTGGCATTTGGTCTTACGCAAACGTCAAGACTTGGATGTCAAATTGTAATGAGTAAGGAGTTAGACGGTCTCACTCTAACTGTTCCTGATGAAACTCGTAATGTTTCAATGTCGTAATAATATCATATTTTTTTATAAATTAATAACCAAACATAAGTAAAATTATGAATAAAGGGATTGTAGTAAAATTAGTAGTTTTATTAGCTATTATAGCCTCAGCTCACAGTGTTTTCTGGTTTTTTAAAGCTGGTCAGGTTGAAAAACAAATACAAAATTTTATTAGCGAGAATAGTTCTTATATTTCAGCTGGAGAAGTTGCGGTTTCTGGTTTTCCTTTATCGCAGACGGTTAAGATTCAAGATCTAAAATTTGTTATTCCAAATGCAGCTTTTAATAAATATCAAACTACAGTTAAAACTCTTGAAGCTCACGCAAGTATTTTTAGCAGTGATTTTACTGTTACAACAGTTGATCAAGTTACGGTTCAAGATTTGGAAGGAACTAATGTTAGCAATGTAGAATTTGTTAAATCACCGGAAGTGCAGATCACACTTTCTAGTGATATGGTTGCTAAATTCACCTATAAGGATTCAGGCTACAGAATTCTTGATGCAGACAAGGTCGTTACTTATGTTGCGGCATCATCTTCAGTTTCTTTTGAATCTATGAAAGAAGAAGGGGATAAAATCAAAAACAAATTGATGATAAATGTTACTGATATTGAAGGGTTTGATGTTGTGAGCATTTATAAAAATGCTGTGGAAGGTAAGATTATTGATGGTATTAAAACTGGCGAAATTGCGATAGGAAATTCTGCTTCAGGACTTGTTGCAACTGACTCAAGCCAAGTTCCAGCTACTCAAGTTGTGGCAGCTAATACTGATGCTGCAGCTTCTGCAAGTGCATCACCGGTAGCAGTTGTAGCTAATGCTGATGCGTCAGCATCTGCAGCTAATCCAGCAGCTGCAACAGCACAAAATAATGTTGTTGCTCCGGTTGTTAATAATGCACCTGTTGCTCAAAATCCAGCTGCTGCTGCACCTACTGATAGTGCTGCTGTTGTTCCAGCTGTTACTGCTGATGGCGTTGCCGTGGCTGCGGATCCAAATGCAGTTACAGAAAATGCTGCGCCAGTAGAAAATCAACCAATCAAGGCTAGTTTAGTTCTTGATATGGAATATGAATTAGTTCCAAGCTCTCCTGATCAGCAATCTCAAGCTGCTATGGATCCAACTCAAGTTCAAGAAAATTCTGGTCACTATAACAAAGTGGTAAAAATCAATAATTTTGAATTTTCTAACAGTTCTTATAAAGTTACGGTTAATGGCCAGTTAGAGATATTCCAAGATGATACTATGCCTTCTGGTGCTGTAACTGTGAAAGTAGAAAAATTAGATGGTTTAGTTACTAAACTTATTGAAGGTTTAAATAAATCTAATGTTCTAAGCCAAGCTGCTTTAGCACCAGTTGCTCCTGAAACAGTTGCAGCTACTACTGATACAACTGCTGTGGCCGCTGCTGCTCCTGCTACTATTGATGCGCAAGCTGGTGATAATGCTTCTAGTGCTGCTGCTATAGATCCTTATCAAAATTTCTTAAAGAGACTTTCTGCTAATATGTCTGCAGTTACTAAGGAAGTTGCACAAAAGAGCCAATTGAGCACTCCTGAAGCTTCAACATTTGAAGTTAGAAGAGAAAAGAATCTTGAGATTTTAGTTAATGAAACTCCGATTCGCGAAGTTTTAGGTAAATTGTAATGAAGATATCTGACGCTTTGGCGTTAGGCAAAAATCAGTTAGAAAAGGCGGGCGTAAGTAATGGTAAGTTAGATTCTCTAATTTTACTATCTTACGCCCTTTCTTTTTCTAGGGAACAAATAATTTTCAATCCTGATTTTGTTCTGGATGAAAAACAGCAACAGCTGTTTTTAAGCTTTATTGAGCGTCGCGCTTCTTTTGAGCCCGTATCTCATATTCTTGGTAAAAGAGAGTTCTATGGTAGAGATTTCATTGTTAGCAAAGATGTTTTAGATCCGCGTCCTGATTCAGAAAGCTTAATTGAATTAGTTCTAAAAAATTTCTCCGACAAGAATCAAAAATTAAATATTTTAGAAATTGGCTGTGGCTCTGGCTGCTTGATTATTACTTTGTTAAAAGAATTGCAAAATGCCTATGGAGTGGCTGTTGATATAAGTGAAGCGGCTTTAGAAGTGTGTAAAAAAAATGCTAATTTTCATGAAGTTCAGGATAGATTACAGTTTTTAAAATCCGATGTTTTTGATAATGTTTTATCTATTACCTTCCCCTTGAGGGAGGGGCGACGAACAAGCTTTGCTTGTGAGTCGGGGAGGGGTAATGATAATATATTTAACCCCCCACCGACTCGCTTTGCTCGTCGACTCCCCCTCATGGGGGGAGTGATGGAATGTAGGGAAAAATTCGATCTCATCATATCAAATCCTCCTTATATTGAATCAGCAGAAATTGAAGAATTGCAACCTGAAGTGAGAATTTTTGAGCCACGAATGGCCCTTGATGGTGGGTTGGATGGTCTTGATTTTTATCGTGAAATTGCTTTTGAGGCGAAGAATTTTCTAAATGAAAATGGTAAAGTAATTATTGAAATTGGCTTTGGTCAGGCGGATGAAATAAAAAAGATTTTTGCGGATAATGATTTTGAATTTATTGAATCAAAATTTGATTTAAGTGGTGTTGAAAGGGCATTGTGTTTTAACACTTTCTAATATTTGTCATCCTTGAATTTACTAATCTCTATCATTCTACCTCCTGAGATCCTTGAAATGCTTCGCATTTCAAGGATGACGTAGTTGAATTACTTTAATTGGTTCTAGTAAAGTCTTATCCGCTGGTTGAGCTTGTCGAAACCAAGGATAAGACTATTTCCTTTTCCAAGTATTAATTGCCTAATTAATCTTAAAAAACCTTTTGCCTAAATTCAAAAATTTTGCTATCATGGAAGAGTTGTGCTTTTTTTAAGAAATTAAAAATTCCTCATATGGCAAAAGATAGGCAGTTAGATAAATTTTCTCCTCTAAGTAATGAAAGAATCACAGAAATAATTGAAAGGTCAAAAGCAAAGCCAATTAAGGAGTGGCTGGTTCCAATTGCTGTTAAAACAGAAGAAGTGCTAGCTAAAGAAAAATATAAAATATTAGCAGAAGCAACAAAAGATGAGTCAGGAAATAGAAAAGAAATTAGTAAAGAATTTATCAATGAAAATATAGATTTAATTGGAGAGTTCTTAAAGGATTGTAGATTGATTGGAACGTTAACCGCAATAAATAAAGTATCTCGCGAGGCTTATGTTATAGGTGCAGAAGGTGTATCATTAATTAATGAATATTTGGCAACTAAGCCGAGTAATTCTGCTGCTCATGAAGTTATGGTGGTGAGAAATAGTGATTTTTATACTGATGAAACTGGCTCCAGCAAAACAGCTAATATTATGATGGACAAAAAAGGAATTCACAGTGCCTGGGCTAAAGCACTTAGTGAAGATTTATCAAGGGCAAAAGAAAATAATGAAGATTTAAACAAAACTTATTTAGTTGAAACTTTTAGCTCAACAGGTGGAAACCATTTTGTTGCAGTTACAGTTAGGAAAAAAGTTGGTGAGGATGCGCCATTAGTTGATTTCTTTGATCCATCTCCCGGATTGCTTCGCGGAAATATTGAAACTTTCCAAAACTCAATTGCAGTTGGTTTTGCAGGGCAAATTATGGTGGATGCCACTTTAACTAAAGTTTTTAGAGAACAAGGATTACAATTTGATTCTGGAAAATATTTTAATAATTGCGAACCATTCCAAATGAGAGGAAGTGCTAATTGTAGTATATTTTCTTACGAAAAAGCTTATACAACTGCAAGTTTAAGTAGAGAAGAACATGAAAAGTTATTAACAGATCATTACAGATTTGATAGCCCTTTTGGTGGTAAGGGTGAAATTGACATTGATCTTACAGCAGTGCATGCAAGTGAAGATGGTAAAGTCCATGAACCAAGATTGAATATGCCACCGCAATATATGGCAAAGTCGCAATTTAGCAGTAATGTTAAAAGCTATTATGATGATGGTAGAATGGATTTAGTTACTCATAAACTTAAGAGTGGAGAGGAAGAAACAGTTAAAGAAAGATATGATAGATACGCAAAAGATGCGGAGGGTAACAAAATACCGAATTCTTTAATTGATCAAAAAATGTTACGACAAAAATATGGTCATTTATTTGAGATTGTTACCAGCCCAGAATTTTTACAAATGGCGCAAATTGCGAGTTTGGCAGAAATTCCAGCAGTCCCAGCTTTTTCTAATTCAGCTTATTTTCCTGATTTTATCGCTTCCGAAATACCAGATAATGAGAAGGCGAGAAGGTTGATAAAGGGTTATAAAGCAAGTGAAGAGGAGAAACGTCAGGGAATGCAAGATATTATTGGTCTTAATGACCTTATTCCCTTTCCAACTAAAATTACTTCAGCTTCTTATGATGAGGCTACTAATAAATGTCAGGCTGTGATTTATGTTAGTGATAGGTTAAAGCAAAGGTTAGAAGTTTGGGCAAGAGAAAATGCTTTTGATATGGATGTGCAAACTGAAAATTTTGATGAAAAGGGGTTTCAATTTAGTCATATTAATCCTATTTTACGCAGCAGAGAAAAAGTTATTTTGACAATTCCGGTTACTGAGGAATCTTTCAAAAAAATTGCCGATACTGATAAAAAAAGGTTTGAGGCGACAACGCCATTACCAAGAATTGGGGTGGCTGAGGTGGCCCAACTTGCGCCAACTGAGGCACAACAAGGACAAGAAAAATAATGATCGTAGCTAAAAAAATTACCGAAATAAAATTAGAGCTAAAAAAACATCAAGGTAAGAAAATTGCTTTCGTGCCAACGATGGGTGCTTTGCATGATGGACATTTAGCATTGGTAAAAAAAGCGCGCGAAGTGGCGGATATTGTGGTTGTGAGCATCTTCGTTAATAAGGCGCAGTTTAATGATACAAATGATTATCAAAAATATCCACGTCAGGAAAATAGTGATTTAGAGAAGTTAAAAAATTGTGATGTTGATTTGGTTTTTTTGCCTGACGAAAAAGAAATGTTTCTTGATAATTTTTCTTTTAAGATTATTCCAACAAGTTTAGTTAATTGTTTATGCGGAAGCAGTAGAGCTGGGCATTTTGATGGAGTTGCTTTAATTGTATCTAAATTATTTAACATTGTAAAACCTGATATTGCAATTTTTGGACAAAAGGATTTTCAACAATTAGCAGTTATAAAAAGACTTGTTAGAGATTTAAATTTTGATGTTGAAATTTTTGCTCATGAAACTTTGCGAGAAGAAACTGGTCTTGCAATGTCTTCAAGAAATCAAAGACTTGATGAAGATTCTAAAATAAAGGCTTCAGAGATTTATAAAACTTTAGTTGCAATTAAAAATGAAGTACAAAAATCACCTTTAGAAGTTGAAAATATTTTGCAAAATAAACAGCAAGAATTATTAGAAAAAGGTTTTAAGAAAATTGATTATCTTGAAATTCGTACAGAAGATGATTTAGAATTGGTTACGAAATTTGATGAGACAAAACCGTCACGAATATTCTTTGCTGGATATGTAGATGGTGTTAGATTAATTGATAATGAAACCATTGTTTAACCCTAACTTTTGCTTTGAATTTTGTCGTTAGTTTGTTTTTTAGCTCAGTCATGTATGT
>JAGWYT010000031.1 GCA_018969185.1 Rickettsiales bacterium
AAGGATATACTGCCAAGGAAGTTGGCAAAGAAATTGGCATGAATGAATCAGCCGTTAAAGTTGCGGCACATCGCGCAGTAAAGAAAATTAAGCAAAAATTTCCAAAATAATGAACACTGAAGACTTAATTAACAATTTAGTAAATGAAACAAAGCCGGTCAAGCCTTTAAAAAAGCCGTCTTGCTGGATGCTACAATTCATAATTTTTTCTGTAATTTATTATCTTATCACTCAATATTCTTTAGGAGTTCGAAGTGATATTACCGAAAAATTATCTCAAGCATTTTTTGCAACAGAAGTTTTTTTGATGATAGCACTGCTCTTGTCTTGCATGCTTTCTATGGCTCTGATGCTTTATCCTGATAATTATCAAAAATTCAATTTAACAAAACTTCCTTACATAATTTTGTTATTTATTTTTTCTCTATTTGGCTTTGAAATATTCTTACAAAATGAAGCTGATCTGGTTGTTAATTCAACTCATAATATTAAATGTTCGATTTGCATTGCTGCTTTTGCCATCATTCCATCTTTTTATTTTTTCTATATTTTACGCAAAGGAGCAAATATTCATCCATTAAAATCTGGCGCACTTGCTATAATTGCAGCAAGCACTATAGCTTGCATTGCTCTTAGAATTTCTGAACAAAATGATCTTTTATCACATTTATTATTCTGGCATTATTTACCAGTAATAATTTTCTCTGCAATTGGTGCTTTTATAGGAAAATCAACTTTTAGATGGTAAAAAAATTTAAACTTTAAAATGATCAAAATTTACGGAATTAGAAATTGTGATACAGTAAAAAAGGCTCTTCTCTGGCTTGAAAATCACAATGTTAAATATCAATTTCACGATTATAAAAAAGAAGGAGTTGATTCAACTAAGATAAAAGAGTTTGTGAAGAAGTTTGGCTGGGAAAAAATTTTAAATCGTAAAGGCACCACTTGGAGATTGCTTGGAGAAGAACAAAAAAACATCACAGATGAAGAATCAGCAATTAAATTAATGCTTGAGAAGCCTTCAATAATCAAACGTCCAATAATTGATTTAGGAAAAAATCAAATAATTGGTTTTGATGAAAATGAATATCGCAATTTTTTTAAGAAGTAATTTCTGAAGCTAGATTTTTTTTATAAGAAGGAAGTGTTCTGAGGCAGAACTAGGTCTCTGACCCCGTCCTAACATTCATGTCCTATCATTATTTTAAATGAACATATGTAATGGGTCAGGAGAACAATTCCAGCGGTTTTTAAATTTTCTCCAAATCCTTCACTGTTTTCTTATCAACAACATCTCCAGTATTAACCACAGTTTTTGGCTCAATAACCATCGCCCACACTTCTTCTTTTACACAAGGACAATGCTCAACTCCTTTTGGAATTAAAATTATTTCTCCGGGAATTGCGGTTAATTCACGATCACGAAATTTAATTACTAATTTACCTTTGATAATGATAAAAAGCTCATCTTCATCTTTGTGACTATGCCACACAAAATCACCTTGAAACTTCACCAGCTTAATAAAATTCTCATTTAACTCTCCTATTATTTTTGGCGACCAATGATCCTTAAAAAGAGAAAATTTCTGCTCAAGATTTATTTTTACTGGATTTGACATAAGAGTTAATTTTTTATAATAAAATAACTTTGGTAAGTATCACCTTAAACACAAAATCAGATCCTGAAACAAGTTCAGGATCTTTAAATTGTGTTTGAAGGGATAATTCCCCAAATAAAGGAAATTGTACACTAGAAGACTATGAAAAAATAATTTCATCCGCTGGTTGAGGCTGTCGAAACCAAGGATGAGATTATTTTTATCTTTTCTTGTTTTCGACAGGCTCAACCAGCGAAAAGATAAAAATCTACCAGTCATTTAGTGTACAATCACCTAATTTTTCTAAACAATAGGTTTACTATTGAGTAATTACATAATAGAATCAACGCAGATTCGCTATTTAATTTATTAATTGCATTCGTAAATCTCGGTTAACTCACTTGTAACCACTGGCTGCCTTGGACACTATTAGCTAATTTTATATTTTAAGATTTTTACATCACTTTTTTGTAAATTTTTGCTCTTTTTTCCAGAAATTTTTTTAAAATATGCCTATATTTATCAAAAATTTCTAAAAAAATCGCTAAAAATTTCCTAAAAAATTGATGTAAAAAATTAGCTAACAGTGTCCATAATTAAGATCAGATTTAAGATTAGAAAGAAGAAGTTCACGAAAGAATAAATAAATTCAAATTAATTTCTTGCCAGAGACTAAAATAGATTTTGCTTTGGTATATTAATTAAGCTCACAAAAATAAAGGCTTTATCAAGATGAAAATGGCGAATAATTATACCAAACTAAGAATTTATAGTCCGAACTAACAAAATATTTTGAGATAAATAAAACCGTTAAAAAAACAACTTATAGTTGTTTTTAGGTTTTATGAGCATAAATCTATGATTTATCTCGTAAAAAATGAAAGCCTTATAACCATACAGCTTGAGGCTTTTTACAATTTTTAGCCAAAAAGATGAAGTTAGTTCGAATTATAAAACTGAGACTATAAATACTTAGTTTGGTATGTAATCAAAATAAATTTAAAAATGTCTAATTTTCAAACGCTAAATTTACACCAAAATATACTTACCACCCTTGAAAAAAAGGGATATACAACTCCAACGCCAATTCAAGCGCAATCTATTCCTCACTTACTTGAAGGAAAGGACTTACTTGGAATTGCTCAAACTGGAACTGGAAAAACAGCAGCTTTCTCTTTACCAATTCTTCATCGACTTTTTGAAAATAAGCATCAAGTCAATTCTAACCAAATTCGCGCTTTAATTCTTACACCAACCCGTGAACTTGCATTACAAATTGGTGAAAATATAGAAGTTTATGGCAAAGGCTTAGGGTTAAAACATGCTGTAATTTTTGGTGGAGTAAATGAATTTCATCAAATAAAAGCCTTAAAAACTGGGCTTGATATTGTAATTGCAACTCCCGGCCGTTTTCTTGATTTGGCGAATCAAGGACATGTTCGTTTCTCACAAATTGAAGTGTTTGTGCTTGATGAGGCTGACCGCATGCTTGATATGGGTTTTATCAATGATGTTAAAAAAATTATTTCAAAACTTCCACCAAAAAGACAAAATCTATTATTCTCCGCAACCATGCCAGACGCAATTTCTGGACTTGCACATTCAATTCTTCATCAACCAGTAAAAGTTGAGATTACTCCGCAATCAACAACCGTGGAACGCATAAATCAAAAAGTTTATTTAGTTGATAAATCTAACAAACCAGCCTTATTACTTGATGTTTTAACTAAGCCTGACGTGGTGGCAGCTTTAGTATTTTCTAAAACCAAACATGGTGCTAATAAAGTTGTTACACACTTAGAAAAATATGGCGTACAAGTATCAGCAATTCATGGCAACAAATCACAAACCGCCAGAGAAAAAGCTTTGAATGATTTTCGTAGTGGAAAAATTAAAGTCTTAATTGCAACTGACATAGCGGCACGCGGAATTGATGTTCCTAATATCAGCCACGTTGTAAATTATGATATTCCTGTTGATCCAGAAAGCTATGTGCATCGTATTGGACGCACAGCACGTGCTGGTCGCGAAGGTATTGCAATTTCTTTTTGTGATTTTTCTGAAAACTTACTATTACGCGCTGTTGAAAAAGCTATTCGCATGAAAATTCCAGTTGATGATTCTCATCCTTTCCATGGCAAGGCAGCAACTCATGATCCTTCTGAAGGCAAGCTTTTATCAAGAGGAACTGCTGGTAATAGATTTCACAAAAAAACAGAAACTGGTGAAAATTCAGATAGAAGAAAACCTGATAATCGCCCAGAAAGAGATTATTCAAGATCTTCTTCATCCAATTCAAGATTTTCAAGATCAGATAGAAATCAATCTAGATTTTCAAAAGAAGAAAGAGATTATTCAAAACCTTCTTCATCAAATTCAAGATTTTCAAGATCAGATAGAAATCAATCTAGATCTTCAAAAGAAGAAAGAGATTATTCAAGATCTTCATCGTCAGATTCAAGATTTTCAAAAACAGATAGAAATCACTCTAGATCTTCAAAAGAAGAAAGAGATTATTCAAAACCTTCTTCATCAAATTCAAGATTCTCAAGATCAGATAGAAATCACTCTAAATTTTCAAAATCAGAAAGAGATTATTCAAGCTCTTCATCACCTTACTCATCAGATCGTAACGAGAAAAACAAACGTTTCTCAAAAGATAAAAGATCAAATGGAATTAGATTCTTTAGCGATAATATTTTATCAGAAGGCTCTAAATCATTAGCTAAAAAGGTTTTGCACAAATTTGGTTTTAAGAAATTTGGTAAACAAAATATTAGCTCTGATGATTCAACTCAAGGTAATGATTTTTCAAAACCAAGATCAAGAAATCAGAGCGGAAATTTTTCTAAAGATAGAAATGGAAAATCAAGATCATCTTCTTCTCACAGAAAACCTTTTAATAAGAACCGTAAACAATCTTATTAAACAAAAATTATGAACGACTCTCCTAAATGCCCGAAATGCGGATTTGAATATACTTATCAAATTCAAGACATGTTTAATTGTTCAGAATGTCTTCATGAATGGTCAGTAAATGAAGAAGAAAAACTGGATGATAATGATGATCAAGATGATGTGATTAAAGATGCTAATGGCGTTGTTTTAAATGATGGTGACACTGTTGTTGTTATTAAAGACTTGAAAGTAAAGGGTTCATCGCTTGTTGTAAAAGTTGGAACTAAAGTTAAGGGAATTCGTCTTGTTGGCGGAGATCATGACATTGATTGCAAAATTCCAGGAATTGGTGCCATGAAATTAAAGTCAGAATTTGTAAAAAAAGCTAGTTAGTCTTCAGAAGCGGTAATTATCCCTTAACACACAAGCTGTCATCTTGAGTCATAGAATTTGTTTTACAAATTCTTGACGAAAGATCTTGTGCTTCTTTAAGAGATCATTCGCCAACAATCGCTAAAAGCGATTGTAAGTCTCAGTATGACAATTTGTGTTTGATGGATCTCCTCAGAAGTTGCTAACTGTCCTTTGATTTCCAGAAATTAACCATCGACAATTTATAAACTTGATCTAGCCTTTCCTGCCTAAGAAAAAAAGTTTATTGGTACAAAGCTATGCAACAACAGTTTCTATTTGAATCGCAAAGATTAAAAGCCCGACATTTCACTCTCGACGACTTTTCTAATTTAAGTAAATTACATAGCTATAAGATTGTGGTTGCAACAACCAGCGGAGATGTGCAAAGCATTGAAGAAACAAAAGCAGAACTATCAGCCATAATTGCCCATAATTCTAAATATGGATTTGCTCAAATGGCGTTTTTTGATCATCATGAAAATTTTGTTGGACGTTGTGGAATTATTTACCGAGCATTTTCAAATGATCATGATTATAGCCATGAAATAAGATATGCCATTAACCATTCTTTCTGGGGACTTGGAATTGGAACTGAAATGTTTTCCTCTTATCTTGATTATATTTTCAATAATCCAGAAATAAATATTGATACTGTTACCTCAGCTGTAAGGCTTGATGGCCATGACGCCTCAAGTAAGATTTTAACTAAGTTAGGATTTCACTATACTGAAAATAAAATTTTTCTTGGCAATGGCAAAGAAACCAAAATGTATGAAATTAAAAAATCAAATTGGTTAAAAAACACTCTTTCTTAATTCTCATTTTTAGCTATAACTTCCTATAAATTTACAACATGTCAAAAGATTTAAAGAAATCAAAAACCTCTACAAATCAAGATAATTCAAGTGATAGAAAAACCCCCTCACCTTCACATTTAGATAATTCAGGTATAGAATCTCCACTTCCATCATCTCAAACAAAATCTATTTCAACACCAGAATATGGAAACTCCACTACCGTAACAATTAGCGCTTTTCAACGCGAAGCTACTGAAACTTTATCAACAAAAATTGTTGATGGTTTATTCTCACAAGGATTTAACACAATAATTTTTGATTTTGATGGAACCATTACCAGATCTCATACCGCAGAAAATATTTGTAGCATTAAAGAATATTATGACCGTGCAAATTCTTGGTTTGCTGACAAGGATTTATTGCAAAATATTTTGGAAAAAGGTTCAGAAAAAGGCATGACCTTTCATATAGCTTCCAAACAAGGTGCTGATGTTATAAATGCCATTTTAGAATGCTCTGATTTGAAGCGATTCTTCGAAGATCGCATATTTGATCGCTTGAGAAACAAAACAGAAACAATCTCAAGAATTGCCGCACAAACAAGCGTTACAAAAGCATTATATCTTGATGATAATTATGAAGAAAGATCTTATGGCGATAAGGTAATAATAGTGCCAAATGTTTTACAAAAGATTGAAGTGTCAGACAATCCATTAAAAAGAAAAGCCGATGATCTTGATAAGCATGAAGGCTTAACAAGTGACGCTTGGCAAGAAATTTTGTCCAAGTTACAACAAAAAGAAATTAGAGATACAGAAAAACCAAGCGTTTCTTCAAAAAAATCTTCTAGTTCAAGATTAGTTACAGGAATACCAACACTTTCATTTCCTGACTTATCTTAGTTATGGAATTGTCTTAACAGAAAAGAAGTCCGGTCATTTCTATAAACCATAAATAGTGGTTTATAGAAAATAACCTAACAAATTAGACACTGTTAGCTAATTTTATATTGTTGGAATTTTTGCATCACTTTTTTGTAAATTTTTGCTCTTTTTTCTAGAAATGTTTTTTAAAATATGCCTATATTTGTCAAAAATTTCTAGAAAAATCGCTAAAAATTTCCTAAAAAATTGATGCAAAAAATTAGCTAACAGTGTCTAGAAATTTGCTATCAAAGACAGTTTGAATGCTCTTGGTGAACCAGGTTGTAGGTTGTTATTACCATCAGCAGTTGCGATATATCTTCTACCAAAAAGATTTTCCACATTCAATTGCAAACGATAATCTGTATTAATTTTATAATAAGCAGCACCATCAAACCTTGTAAAACCTTTTAGCTTAACAGTGTTATCTACAGAAGCAAATTGATGCGATTGGCTAATAACACCAATTGCTCCAGCCCATTCTCTTGTAAAATCATATTTATTCCAAAGTGATCCTACATTATGCGGAACAAGTGCAACCTTTTGTCCAGCAGCAGCGGATGATGTTGTTTTGGCAATTTCTGCATTTTGATATGCATAACCACCAATTACTTGCCATTTATTAGTAATTTTTCCAGTTGTACCAAGTTCAAAACCACGAGTACGAGTTGCTCCAGTAAGAACAAACAATGTTGAATTATTTGGATCAGTTGCACGTGTATTAGTGCGGTCTAATTGATAAAGCGCAGCAGTTACGTTAAGTCTTGGATTTACGTCCCACTTAACACCAACTTCACGATTTTGCAAATGCTCAGGTCTCAAACCTTGAGTATTTGCTGCCAAAGTTGAAAATTGATCACCAGAACTTGGTAAATAACTCACGCTATAACTTCCATAAAGCGATACATTCTCTTCTGGTTTATAAACAACACCAGCACGAGGAGATACCATTCCATTAGTTTGACCAAAATTAGCTCCTGTGCGATTATCATGAAAAGTCATTTTGAAAACTTCATAACGCAATCCAGCAGTTAATTGTAACTTCTTTGTTAGCTCAATTTGATCCTGCGCATAACCAGCATAAATATCTACTTCTGAATGATTATCCGCATCAGTTGATGATTGACGGAAAGCTACAGGAGTATAGCTAATTGGACTTGAAGAAGATACTGTTAGAGAAGTTGAACTATTATTAAAATAACCAGTATTACGATATGCTTTAGAATTTTGTCTGGCAATTTCCATACCAACTAAAGCAGTATGATCAACAGAACCAATTGAAAACTTTTTAGTCAAATCAGTTTGATTGGTAAAATTCTGACGCTTTATTGCGTTATTATAAGCCGAAAGAGTCAAGTTACCAGAAGAGTTCACAGCACTTCCCGCATAAACGTTTTGATAAAATTTATCATTATCAGTGTAGCGTGTGTAGTTGCGAAGTTTTAATGTTGAATTAAATTCATGTGAAAGAATTGTATATCCTGAATTAATTGTGGCATCTGATTGATTTAAATCAGGATTTCCAAAAAATGATGCTGGATTAGTTTTAAAAGCAACGCCATCTTGTGAAGGAATACCACGATCATTAAAACGGCTATCATGAAAATACTCATATCCAACTTTTAAATTAGTATTTTTTCCTAAATTGAAAGTTGCATTTGGGTTGAAACCATAACGCTCAAGATCGCCAAATTGACGAAACGTTCCTGATTTCTCATACATAGTATTTATACGAAGTGAAACCTTATCATTTATCTTATCTCCAACATCAGCCTGTAAACGTCTATTGTCAAAAGAACCGCCAGATAAAATAACCTGACGAGTTCTTTTTCCATCAGCAAATTTCAAAACACGATTAACTAAACCACCGCTACCACCACGTCCGAAGGCCATCGCATTAGGACCTTTTAAAACTTCAACACGATCTATGTTATAAAGATCACGGAAATATTGAACGTCATCACGCGCACCATCAACGAAGAAATCTGCACTTGAACTGTTACCGCGAATAATTACTTGATCGCGATTATTTTCACCTTGATGAAGTTGTACACCAGGAACATAACGAATTGCTTCACCGATACTACTAACATTTTGATCACGAATTTGATCTTGCGTAACAACTGAAATTGATTGAGGAACATCAAGAAGCAAAGTTTCAGTTCTTGTTGAACTACGAGTGGTTCCAGTTTTATAACCATCAACCTCCCCGTCTTTTGATTCAGTTGCTTCAACTATAACTTTAGGTAATTCTACAACTTTACTTGAAGTTGCTTCTTTTGCATTAGCATCAACAGATGCAATCGCAGAAATTGCTGCAGATAGAAGAATACTATTACGGCGAAATATCTTAGCGAAACTTGAGTTGCGGAGCATTTTGTTATTCAATTAATTAATATTATTTTTGAACTTCTATTATTTAAATGTATATTGATTATCATTATCAAAAATGCAAGGATTAAATTATATAATTTTTTTGTGATTATCCCTTTAAACAGAAATTGTTATCTTGAGCCCTAGATTTTCTTTTAGAAAATCTGGGCAAAAGATCTCATAAGACAAGAGATCTCTTGAGATTATTGTAAACGAAAATGATCACCAAAAAATTTTGTTTAAAGAAATCAATCAAAATCAAATCTCTGTTAAAGAAGATCGTAAGAAAGCTGATGCGCAGTTGGTCTTTTGCATTGATGTTAGATCAGAACCAATGCGTAAAAACCTTGAATCCCTTGGTAATTATGAAACTTTTGGATTTGCTGGATTTTTTGGAATCCCAACTGAAATAACAAATGATTTAACCAAAGAATCTTATGCTTCTTGTCCTGTTTTACTTACTCCAAAGCACAGTGTTATCGAAAAGCCAATATGCTCTCACAAGGAAGAGCAAAAACAGATAAAAGGCTATTCAACTTTGCTTGAAATCAAAAAATTTTATCAATCTCTAAAATATAACTTCACAACTCCATTACCTTTAGCAGAAGGAATAGGAATATGGAGCGGAGGTTGGATGATGATTAAAAGTTTTTCACCAAAAACAAAAAAATTTCTGCATAAAAAATTACAAAAATCCTTAAAACAGAATAATAATTATTATCCAGAAATTGAATCAATACCGTTTGAAGATCAATGTAGTTACGCTTTAGGAGCTTTAAAAGCAATTGGTCTAACCAATAATTTTTCTGAAATTGTAATATTTTGTGGACATGGAAGTCAAACTGAGAATAACACTTACGCAACTGCTCTTGATTGTGGAGCCTGCGGTGGAAGACATGGTGATAGTAATGCTAAAATATTGGCAAGAATTCTTAATCAAAATTCAGTTAGAGAGTAAGTTGTAAAAAGTGGAATAAAAATTCCAAGTTCAACAAAATTTGTCGCCGCTAAACATAATACTACAAATGATGAAATAGAAATTTATTTTGAAGAAGAAAATGATTCGCAAAAGCTAAATCAACTAAAGCAAGATTTACTCAAAGCTAAAGAGCTAAATAACTTGAAGCGTGCAAAGCAAATGGGTTTCACTGGAAAGAAAAATGATATACAAGAATTTTTCTTCAATCGAAGCCATTCTTGGTCAGAAACACAGCCAGAATGGGGTTTATCAAAGAATGCTTCTTTCATAGTTGCACCACGTGCTTTAACAAAAAATATTGATCTTTACGGTAGATCGTTTCTTCACTCTTATGACTTCCAAATTGATGAAGATAATAGCATATTGAATCTAATTCTAAACGCACCGATGGTTGTGGCACAATGGATTAACAGCCAATATCTTTTCTCAACAATTGATAATGTGGCTTTTGGATCTGGTAGCAAAATTACGCAAAATATTGTTGGTAAAATTGGTGTGATGCAAGGAAATAGCAGTGATTTAATGAATGGTCTTCCTTTGCAATCTGTTTATTCGAATGATGCAACCAAATATCATAAACCAGCAAGATTGGTAACTTTGGTTTATGCTCCTTCAAATAAAATTGACGAAGTGATTTTGAAAAGTCCAAAGCTACAACAATTGTTCGTAAATGGTTGGATTTACCTGTTCTGCTTAGATCCAAGAAATAACAAAATATATAAGCTTAATCAGGAATTATTATGGAATGAAAATCTAGGGATATTATGATTTCTTAGACTATCTAATTTTTGCCTAAATAATAGCTTTTTATCAAAAGCCTGTTAATTTTGTGGTTCTAAACTTAGAAAATTAACTTCATTAAAAAAAGCGCAAAAGCATCAAAAACATTGCTTTATTGGTTGTAATTCATGATTTATAAAAAGTAGAAATTATGTATAATTTTTCAGAAAAAAAACTTTATAAACCTTTCAGTAACAATATTGCCAATTCTGAATTTAAAACTTTTTTAAAAAGAATTTTATCTGATGATAAACCAATTTTTATTACCCTAATGATTTATGGGGTTGTGATAAGTTTGCTCAGCCTTGCAGCTCCTGTTTCCGTACAATTGTTGATAAATTCGGTTTCTTTTACTGCAATGTTGCAGCCAATATTGGTTCTTGGTTTCATTTTGCTAATATTGGTTTTTCTTTACGGACTAGCTAGCATTTTACAATTTAAAATTACCGAGATTTTTCAAAGAAGATTTTTTGCCAGAATGTCTTGTGAAGTTGGGATGTCTCTTTTAAATGCCGAATATAAAACTTTTGAAGAAGCCAATCAGGCGGAAATGGTAAATCGTTTCTTTGAAACAGTGACAATTCAAAAAACAATTCCAAAACTTTTTAGCAAAACATTTACCACAATTTTACAAGCTCTGATGGGCTTAGTTCTAATTGCCTGTTATCATCCGTTTTTTCTAATTTTTACTTTCGGAATTCCGCTGGCGATATTCTTGATCTGGAAAATATTTTCTCCAAAGGCAATAACTCACTCATTTCTTGAGAGTCGAAGAAAATACGACATGGTTGGATGGCTGGAAGATCTGGCGCGCAATCATCTAATTTTTAAATCAAAAGATGGAAGAGAATATGCAAAATCAAAAATTGATTTTCTCACTGGGCTTTATTTGCAAGAACGCTCACTACATTTTAGCAATCTTTTCTTGCAAGTTGTTTTGTTGTTTATTCTTTACGCTTTTACAACTGCATTACTTCTTATCTTAGGTGGATGGCTTGTTTTAAAAGGTCAGTTAAGTTTAGGACAACTTGTTGCTTCTGAATTGGTGATTTCGGCAATAGTTTACAACATTGGAAATCTTGGCAGGGATTTTGAAAGTTTTTATGATCTAATCGCTTCATCTGAAAAACTATCACAATTCCAAAATATTCCATCAGAAGAAGCAAAAGGAGAAGAAGCTCCAAAACAAATAGAAGAAATAAAATTTAAGAACGCTCTGTATCGCTATTCTAATCATGAATACCAATTCAATTTACACTTCTTGAAAGGAAAAAATTATCTACTTTTTACTAATGGCTATTCAACAAAAAAAATAATAATTGAAATGCTTTTGGGATTCAGATTTCCAATTTCTGGCACGTTACTCCTTAACGAAACCGAGCTTAACAAATTTAATAAATATGATCTGAGATCAAAAATAGTATTAATTGACAATTCACCTTTGATTGAAGCAACTTTAAAAGAATATTTAACATTTAATCGCAAAGATATTTCTGAAAATCAGGTGATAATGATTTTGGAAAAAATTGGAATTTCTAAGTCAGTCCTTTCTTTAGAAGATGGTCTAAATAGCAGAATATTACCTTCTGGCTGGCCATTTTCTGAATCTGAAAAAATACTTATTAAAGTGGCGCGAGCTCTCATTAATAAGCCGCAAATCATAATTGCTGACGAAGTTTTAGATATGCTTGAACCAGAAACTCGTACAAAAGTTATGCATTATTTAACCAAAGAACATCAGGCAACTTTTCTTTATTTTTCTCATCGTGGTGATAGTTTAGAAAATTTCGATCAAACTATTTTGCTTGAAAAAACCTCTAGTTTTCAAGCTAATAAAATTGCTGATATTAAAGAATTTCAAAGAGGTTAAAAATGGAGAAAAAAACTAACCAAGATTTAAAGTCTTTTACTAATCTAAATAAAATTGAAATACCAAATTACATTCAGGTTTTAAGTAGAATTTTTACCGCTTCATTAATTCTGGTTGCTTTAATTTTAATTTTAACTCCATGGCAACAAACCTCAAAAGGATTTGGTTATATCATCGCCAATGATCCAAATGATCGTGCGCAAGAAATTAGCAGTCCAATTAGCGGTAGAATTAAAAAATGGCACGTTCGTGATGGTTCACAAGTAAAGCAAAATGATATAATCGCTGAAATAGTTGATAATGATCCGCAAATTTTAGAGAGAATTCGCGCTGAAAGAGATGCAAAAAAACGAAGGCTTGAAGTGGCAAGAATCGCTTCAGAAACATCTAAAATTAATTACGAAAGACAAAACGATCTTTTCCAAAAAGGCTTAAGCTCGCGTCGTGATTTTGAAGAGGCAAAAATTGAATATAAAAAACTTCTAGCAAGTGCTGAATCTGCAGCATCAGAATTAGCAGAAAGTGAAACCAAGCTTTCAAGGCAAGAAAATCAAATTATTTATGCGCCAAAAAATGGCGTGGTTTTACGCGTGCTTTCTGGAAATAGCGCAACTGTTGTTAAAGCGGGAGATAAGATTGCAACTTTCGCTCCCAATCTTGGTGACCCAGCAATTGAATTATATGTCAACAGCAACGACATCCCACTGGTTTATGAAGGAAGAAAAGTTCGCCTGCAATTTGAAGGCTGGCCGGCAATTCAATTTAGTGGCTGGCCCTCGCTTGCAATTGGAACGTTTGGTGGCGTTGTAACCGCAGTTGATTCAGCCATTTCTGAAAATGGTAAATTCCGCGTGATAATAAAAAAAGCTGAAGGAGAAAATTGGCCAGATCAAAAATTTCTTCGCCATGGAACCAAAGCTTATGGCTGGGTTTTACTAAACAACGTACAGTTAGGTTATGAAATTTGGCGCCAAATTAACAGCTTTCCGCCAGAATTTGATCAACAAAATATTAATCACAAACAACAATAAAATGAAGAAAATCATTACTATTTTTGTTGGAGTGGCAATATTGCTTTTGCCAGCGAAATCTTTCGCTAAAGATCAGAAACAAGATGCACTAACACTTGATGAAGTTGTGAGATCGGCAGTTAAAAATTATCCAATCATTTTTTCTCATTATGATAAAATTCGTGCCGCAGAATCTAATTTACTTGCCGCAAAAGGCTTCTTCGATATTCGCTTAAAACAAAATTATTCAAATAGAACAAGAGGATATTATGATGGCAAAACTTACGATGCAGAAATTGAAAAACATTTGGGAATTTTGGGCAGCAAAGTTTATGGCGGATATCGTAAATCTTATGGCAAATTCGCTGATTACGAAGCTGGATCAATAACTAATTCAGGTGGTGAATTCAGAGCTGGTGCAAAATTTTCCTTACTAAAAGATCGCGATATTGATCAAAATCGACTCTCTCTAATTTTGGGGAATCTTGGTATTGAAGAAGCAAAAATTGAGTTAGAAAATATTAAAATGGAAATCACACGAGATGCTTCAAAAGCTTATTGGTCATGGGTTTGTGCAGGAAAGATTTTGCAAATTTACGAAGATCTTTACCAACTTTCTCTTAATCGCCAAAATCAATTAGAAGTTAAAGCTCAAAAAGGCGATATAGCACAAATTGTGGTTGTAGAAAACAAAAAAAATCTTCTCAAACGCAAAACATCTTTAGCAAAAATTCGTCAGGAATTTGATGCTAGCTCAGTTTACCTATCGCTGTTTTGGCGCGATAATAGCGGTAATCCAACCAAGCCTGAAAAAATTAATCTCCCTGAAATTGCTACAAAATTATCAGATATTCCAAATGACAACGAGATTAAGAATGCAAAAAATCGGGCCATTTTTAAGCGTCCAGAAATTAGGTTGATTAACATTAAATCAAATCAACAATCAGAAGAGCTTAAATATGCAAAAAATTTGATGCAGCCACAGCTTGATGTTGAATTTGGAGCCTCAAAAGATGAAGGATCTGGTTCAGCTTCAAGAGCTCAGGCAAATAATTACGCTAATTTCAATTTTTCACTTCCCCTGCAACAGCGCGAAGGTAAAGGAAAAGTTGCGGCGGCAGAGTCAAAAATTAGCGCCATAAAATATGAAAAATCTCTTTTGGAAGATCAAATAAATGTAGAGATTGATCAAATTATGATTAAAATCTCAACTATTTCAGAAACTTATTCTTTATTAGTTGAAGAGGCAAAATTGGCGGAAGTGTTGCAAAATTCTGAATTAGAAAAATTCAAACACGGTGCCAGCAACTTCTTTTTAGTTAATTTGCGCGAGCAAGATTTAGCGGCTTCAAAAGCAGCAGTGATTGAGGTTTTTAAAGAATTCAATAATACAAAAGCCGATTATCAGTTAGCGGTTTTTGATTATATCGAATATTAAAAAATTTTAGAAAAATAATAAGGAGTTTTATGCAAAAATTAGTGGTTTTGTTTTTTTCGTTTTTCTTTCTTCAATCTTGTGTGAAGACAACAAAAGATGGCTATTATAAAGGCTACGAAACTCCATCATATAAGATTCTTAAGAGCTCTGAAAATATCGAAATTCGCCAATATAAATCTGTTTTAGTTGCTGAAGTTGAGTCTGAAGGAACTAGAGAAGAAGCGGCGAAAAAAGGTTTTTTGATTTTAGCTAAATATATTTTTGGCAAGAATGTTAGTAAAGAGAAGGTGGCGATGACTTCTCCTGTACAGCAAAAAGAATCTCTTCAAAATAATTCAGAAAAAATTGCGATGACCTCGCCAGTTTCTCAAATTAAAAAAGATTCGAAAAAATGGCTTATTCAATTTTCTATGCCTTCTAAATACAACATTGAGAGCTTACCAAGGCCAAAAGATGAAAGGATAAAATTTAAAATCCAAAAACCAAAAAAAGTCGTCGCAATTAAGTTTGCAGGCTCTTGGTTAGATAAAAAATTCAATGAAGAAAAAGCAAAATTAGAAAAATTTATCGCAGAAAATAAATTAAAAACCAAAGCAACTCCCACAATCGCTTATTACGACGATCCTTTCACTTTTCCTTGGAATAGAAGAAATGAAATAATTTTTGAAATAAAATGAAGTTACGGAAGTAATTAAAAATAAAGGGGTCAGGTTTGTATCAAGTACAAAAATATGTAATTGATACAAAGAACCTGACCTCTCTAACGCTATCCAAGATTTCTTAACATTTTCAATTTGATCATAATTTAATGCAAAAATCAAACTTAACCTACGAAAAACAAAAAATTGATTTTTTGGACAGTTTACATCCAGATGATCTCAGAAATGCTGCAACTTTTAATCAGATGGAAAAGATCATAGAACAACTAAATAAATCAATTTATCAAGTTGCGATAAACAAGAAAGACTCTGAACAATTTATCACAAAAGCCGCTATAAACCTATTTAGAAAAGACTCTCCCGCAATAGAGAGACTAATTAATCTTTCCAAATTTTATTTAGAAACAAAACTTCCAGCATCTAAAATTTGAGTATAGGGGCAAAAGGGGTCAGGTTATTTCATAAAAAAAGAAAAAAGGGTCAAAGCCCAACACTACGACACTTAATAAAATTTATTCAATGTCTGAGTGTCGGGCTTTGACACCATTTTAATAGCGGAAACAATTATAAGGTTTACCAGATTTTCCACTTCTTTCAGTTTAAACTTATGCTCTTTTTCCGAGAAAGACACCCCCATATGAACGATTTTGCTTCTTGCATTATATAGATTCTTCATTGTGTCGTAAGTATTTTTGAAGCCATTTCTTTTTCTAAGTAAGAAGGCAGCTCTTAAAGAAAATTGATTACTTAATTCATTTTGATCTTTTAGTAAGAGGCTTTCTAGAGCTGTCGTATAATCAATTATTTTGTCTTCGCTATTTGTTCTCGAGCAAGCAAAGTTATATCTTCTCAGGACTACCTCAAAAGAGCTTTCGTTTTCGAACTTTGCCAAAAGTTTATAATTTTTTCTTAACCTAGGTAAATCTTTTTTTGATAAAGTATAATTTCCTCGAGAAAAAATTCCGTCACTAGATAGAAGATTTTTTATATCAGATGCTCCGCAACCAATTAGCGATGTTCCGTTTCCTATATGTATTAGATATGAATGGGAAATAGTATCAGATTTTAGAAGCCTTAAAGCAGTGATTAATCTTCTAGCTGTAATTTCAAAATCTTGTCGATTTACTATTTTAGCGTTCGTTATAACAAAACTAGTTAACGCCTTTTCTATACTACTGTATCCAACCAAACCATCAACCTTAAAAAAACAGGGATTTCTTCTCTTGATCAGAAATTTGGCGAAAAATCAATTTGTCAATTTTTAGTTTATTAATTTCAGAGTTTAATCCTGGTAAGAAAATATAGAATTCTTGCCCTATTTTTTTGCCAATCCATATAAGAAAATTTCTCCTAAAATTTTTTTTAACAGTGCTGATTTTTAGCTTTCCATCCTTCTCTACAGATTGCAAAAGGGGAAGATATAGATAACTGAATATAGTGGCTTGTATTACACTATCTTCAGAAGGACTATTTATTTTTTTGCCAGAATTATCAGAAAATTCTGGTCTCTTAATTATTCCGTCTTCCAAAAGTAATGTTATGAAAGCTCGGGTACTTGATAAACTTCTAAATTCTTTCAAGTTAATTACTTGAGCTAATTTTTCTACAGCCGAATCTTTGTCACTCTTGTCAAATAAAACCTTTAGTCCACTCGCAAAGGAAAGGTAGGACTTCTCATATTTTTTTATGTCAGGATTCATTTAAACCTTCTTCAATTATTTTTTTAATAAAGGATCAGTTTTCCAAATAATCTGAGGATAAGCAAAATCTGGGGACATGTATACTAATTAAGATGTTACTAATTTATCGATCATTAGTTGATATACTGTCACCAGATTTCTATTTCAACTTCAACAAATCACGTAAAAATTCAGGAGCTAAATCTAGATCATCTTGCCAAGTGAGTGTGTGTGAAGTTAGGGTAAAGTTTTTAAATTGCTCTTTATCGCGTAATCTTGTAAACACCCCGCAATCTTGATCAAAAAGGAAATTTTTTAAATCAACCACTCCCTTTATTCCATCATCAAAAGTTAGAGAAATTTTATAATCATCTTGGTATTCCGCTTTTATAACATTGAATTTATGCATATGTTATACTAAAGGTTTTATCTTTTTTGGAGATTGTAAATTTTTAGTTTTAATCCAATTATCAAGAAGTTCATCTCTATGCAAAGCTGCCCATTCTATTATTAATGAGTATATTCTTGGCGGTAAATTTCCTTCTATAATGGTAAAATTATCCATATTGATACTTGCTTCATATTTCTCGTAAGTAACATGAAAATGAGGTGGGTTATGATCTTGAAAATACATTTTAACAATGATTCCCAAGAAGCGACTTATTTCTGGCATGGTGATACAGATTAAGTTAAAAAAAGTGATGGCGGACAGGGTGAGATTCGAACTCACGGTACGCATGAACGCACGGCAGTTTTCAAGACTGCTGCCTTAAACCGCTCGGCCACCTGTCCATAACAAAAATAAAAACAAATGCTCAACTAAATACAAAAACATTTCTGCCTTTACACTAGAGGACACCTGTCCATAAATGAAATTAGTCAACAAGCTAAAATCGCTGTCAAATAACCCTTTTCTAAACCAATAGTTTTAAAAAAGAGGCGGACAACTTAGTAAAATTATTTTTAATTGCAAGTATAGCTTTTATTATTTTAGAAGAATTATACTATATAATAACTTAAATCCTCCGTCTAATTTCGCTTAAGAGAAATTAGACACCTCCTTTTTACTTAAAATTTATTTTTTCTAAGTAAGAAGTTGCAATTGCTAAAGCAATTGTCAAAGGAGGTTAAAAAAACCCAGCTTCTTTTGCTTTCAACATACAAAGATTAAAATGGCAATAAATTTAAAAACCCCAATTTCAATTTTTTGGTTTCGTCGTGACTTAAGAACATTTGACAACGCCGCCCTATTTGCAGCCTTAAAATCAGATTCTTCAATCTTGCCAATTTTTATTTTTGATCGAAATATTCTTGATCAATTACAAGATAAAAAAGACGCACGTCTTCTTTTTATTCATCAGGAAATTACAAAAATCAAAATAGAATTAGAAAAACTTGGCTCTTCATTGGCCACATTTTATGGCACTCCAAAGCAGGTATTTCAAGAGTTGGTAAAAAAATATCAAATAAAAAATGTCTATGCTAACCGTGATTATGAGCCTTATGCCAGAAAGCGTGATAAAGAAATTTATGATTTTTTAAAAGAGCAAAATATAGATTTTAAAGCCTATAAAGATCACGTTATTTTTGAAAAAAATGAAATTGTTAAAGATGATGGCAAGCCTTACACAGTGTTCACTCCATATAGTAAAAAATGGAAAAATACTCTTAACAGTTTTTTTCTAAAATCATATCCAAATGAAAAATATTTTAGTAATTTTTTAAAGTGCCAACCCTTTAAATTACTGTCTTTAAAAGATATTGGTTTTGAAAATTTTGATTTTAAATTTTTTCCTCAGAAAAAAATTAATTTAAAAGTAATAAAGGAATATGCCCAAAACCGTGATTTTCCCGCTCTTGAAGGCACAAGCCGCTTAAGTTTACATCTAAGATTTGGCACAATAAGCATTAGACAAATTTGCTCTGTGGCAGTTTTAGAAAGCGAGAAATGGCTTGATGAATTAATATGGCGTGATTTTTACCAAATGATAATTTATCACTTTCCAAATTCTGCTGAGCAATCCTTTAAACCAGCTTACGATAAAATAGAATGGTGTAATGACAAAAGCGATTTTGAAGCTTGGTGTAATGGAAAAACTGGCTACAAAATTGTTGACGCCGGCATGCGTGAGCTCAACGAAACAGGTTTTATGCATAACCGTGTGCGCATGGTTGTTGCAAGTTTTTTATGCAAACATTTGTTAATTGATTGGAGATGGGGCGAAAAATATTTTGCACAAAAGCTTCTTGATTATGATTTAGCAAGTAATGTTGGCGGCTGGCAATGGACTTGTGGCAGTGGCTGCG
>JAGWYT010000055.1 GCA_018969185.1 Rickettsiales bacterium
ACAATTCTAGATCGAAAAAACTTTCTTACCCTCTTCAACCCTTTATTATCAACAAATAGCAGAATTATAATAAAAGCTTAACCGGACAGTAGTGGCTAAAAGCTAGTTCCCGCTTTAAGTTTAAACTATGATATTTTCAAAACACCTTCCTCTTCCTTTACCATCAGATTTTGTCCATCAAGAATTTCTCCGCGTAAAATTTTCTCTGCTAAAACATTTTCAATTTCACGCTGAATTAATCTCTTAAGTGGTCTTGCACCGTAAAGCGAATCATAACCTTTCGCCGCCAAATAATTTTTTGCAGTTTGATCAAGTTCTAATTTTATATTTCGTGACAATAATCTTTTAGAAAGTCTATCAAATTGCACCACCACAATATTTTCCATATTTTTGCGGCTTAATTTGTTGAACAAAATTATTTCATCAAGACGATTTAAAAATTCAGGACGAAAATGTCCACGCACCACATCCATCACTTTAGCAAATATTTCCTCTTTCTTACTAGTGGTTTCGACTTCGCTCAACCGACGAGTAGAGAGTTTTTCTTTGCTACTAGTCGGTTGAGCGGAGTCGAAACCACTAGTAGAATCCTCATCTTCAACTTGATTCAAAATATGTGAACCTAAATTTGAAGTAAGAATAATTATGGTATTAGCAAAATTTACAACTCTTCCCTGCCCATCAGTCAATCTTCCATCATCAAGCACTTGTAATAGAATATTGAAAACATCGCTATGTGCTTTTTCAACTTCATCAAATAAAATCACTTGATAAGGTCTTCTTCTTACAGCCTCAGTTAAAACTCCACCTTGTTCAAAACCAACATAGCCGGGAGGCGCGCCAATTAACCTTGCAACTGAATGCTTCTCCATGAATTCACTCATATCAACACGCAACATTGCAGTTTCATCATCAAAAATAAATTCAGCCAAAGCTTTTGAGAGTTCAGTTTTACCAACTCCAGTTGGGCCCAAAAATAAAAATGAACCTATTGGTCTGTTTGCATCTTGCAAACCAGCTCTTGATCTTCTCACCGCGTTAGAAACCGCTTTTAAAGCCTCTTGTTGACCAACCACACGATTGCGCAAAAAATCTTCCATCTTCAATAATTTTTCTTTTTCACCAGAAAGAATTTTATCAACTGGAATGCCTGTTGATTTTGCAATAATTGCCGCAATGTCATCTTCACCAACTGCTTCACGCATCATCTTTTGTGAAGTTTGTTCTTCAAGAGCTGCTAATTCTTTTTGTAAAGTTGGAATTCTACCATAGCTGATTTCACCAGCTTTTGCCAAATTTCCTTCACGCTGTGCAACTTCTAATTCATGTTTTGCTTGCTCAATTTTTCCTTTCAATTCATTGATTTTACTCAATTTATTTTTTTCAGCTTTCCATAAAGAAGTGATTTCAGCAGATTTTTTTTCAGCCTCTTTTAATTCTTTATTTAATTTTTCTAAACGATCTTTTGAAGCCTTATCATCCTCTTTTTTCAAGGCTTCCGCTTCAATTTTTAATTGAATAATTTTGCGATCAAGCTCATCTAAGTCATTTGGTTTGCTTTCAACTTCAATCTTCAAACTGCTTGCCGCTTCATCAATTAAATCAATTGCTTTATCTGGTAAAAAGCGATCAGTAATATAACGATGCGACAATGTTGCCGCCGCAACTAAAGCCGAATCTTTAATTTTAATTCCATGATGCACTTCATATTTTTCTTTGATACCACGCAAAATTGAAATTGTATCTTCAACTGTTGGCTCTTCTGTGTATATTGGTTGAAAACGTCTTGCTAAAGCTTGATCTTTTTCAATATAGAGACGATATTCATCAAGAGTTGTGGCACCAATGCAGTGCAAAGTTCCACGCGCCAACGCTGGTTTTAACAAGTTTGAAGCATCCATTGCGCCATCAGTTTTTCCTGCGCCAACTAATAAATGAAGTTCATCGATGAATAAAATAATTTCATCATTTCCTTCAACTTCATTTAACACCGCTTTTAATCTTTCTTCAAACTCACCACGAAATTTTGCACCAGCAATTAACGCGCCCATATCAAGCGCTCTTAAGCTTTTTCCTTTTAAACTATCTGGCACATCGCCATTAATTATTCTTTGCGCTAAACCTTCAACAATTGCGGTTTTACCCACACCAGGTTCACCAATTAACACAGGATTATTTTTTGTGCGACGTGACAAAACTTGCATCGCACGGCGAATTTCATCATCTCTGCCAATTACAGGATCAATTTTTCCTTCCTTAGCTTTTTTAGTTAAATCCTGTGAATATTTTTCTAAAGCCTGATAAGTATTTTCCGCATTAGCAGAATCAGCTTTTTTTCCAGCACGAATTTTATCAATTGAAGCTCTTAATGAAGCAACTGAAAGACCACCCATTTTCAAAGCTTTCGCCGCTTCGTTTTTATCATCTTCTAAAATTGCTTGAAGTAATCTTTCTAAAGTGACGAATTGATCTTTATTTTGATCAGCTAATTTTTCCGCTAATAAAAGCACACGAGCCAATTCCTGCGAAGCGCTGATATTTCCCGCTCCATTTCCTTCAACAACAGGAATTTTTTTCAAAGCGCGATTATTTTCGGCAATAACTAATTCAACATTGCCATTGCAATTAGTAATTAATTTTTGAGCTAAATGATCTGAATCATCAAGCAAAGCAGCAAGTAAATGTTCAGGGAGTAATTTTTGATTGGAAGAGGCCAAAGCAAGAGTTTGCGCATTTTGCAAGATTTGACGAGATTTTTCTGTATAACGTTCAATATTCATATGTCTTAATGTTTTAGTTAAACTTCAACATTAAGACATGTAGTAATGAATTGAAAAAATTCAACCTATATAAGTGTCATCCTGAGCTCTACAGTCGCTTCTAGCGACTGTGAGCGAAGGATCTCAGGCAACATTTCCCGTAACTCCTGAGATTCTTCGCTTCGCTCAGAATGACACTAAGATGAAGAAGATTCTTCGCTTCGCTCAGAATGACAGTGAAGCGGTTGTCATCCTGAGCTCTACAGTCGCTTCTAGCGACTGTGAGCGAAGGATCTCAGGCAACATTTCCCGTAACTCCTGAGATTCTTCGCTTCGCTCAGAATGACACTAAGATGAAGAAGATTATTC
>JAGWYT010000003.1 GCA_018969185.1 Rickettsiales bacterium
GATCTCTTAAAGAAGCACAAGATCTTTCGTCAAGAATTTGTAAAACAAATTCTATGACTCAAGATGACAGCTTGTGTGTTAAGGGATAATTACCTTTTTTTTGGTGATTGTACACTAAATGACTGGTAAATTTTTGTTTTTTGGAGCAATTATCCCTTAGAATCGTCACTAAGAGTTTACGTCATTCTTGAAATGTGAAGCATTTCGAGGATCTCATGAGCTAAAGGGACGAAATCCTCGAACTTACCTCATCCTTTCAAGAATAACAATACTAAAAAATAATTCCCGTTTTTTTACTAAATTAACACCTAATAAGAAACAATAACCACTCCAGAACCACCAGAAGAACTCATTCCTCCTCCTCCTCCTGTATTAGCTGTACCACTTGTACCATTGCGACTAAGGTTACCACCTGCACCGCCGCCACCAAGACCACCAGAACCACCTCTTCCAGCAGTGCCACTACAAGTTGTGTTCCTTGAAGCTCCACCACCACCACCACCGTAATAAGTCATAGTGCCACTAATATCATAGGCTACACCATTACCACCATCACCACCAACACCCTCTTGTGCATTTTGACCAGCTGCTCCAGCACCACCACCACCACCCAGAGATCTCTTATAAACTCCACCTCCGCAATCAAAGTTTAAATAATTACCACCATTGTTACCCTGCCCAGAAGTACCAGCACCACCTGTACCACCACCACCAGTATCAACACCACCACCACCTGATCCACCAGCAAAACTAGCAGTAGTGCCATAAATTACTGAACGTCCTCCACCAATAGCAGTAAGAGATCCAAAAACAGAATTTCCTCCTTGAGCCCCAGAAGCTCCTCCAGCTCCAACAGTAACCGAAGCACCACCATTAGGAATTGAATAAGAAGGATTATATATCACACCACCACCGCCACCACCACCACTTGTAAAACCGTGTCCAACACCACCACTACCACCTCCACCAGCAACCACCAAAACTTTAGCAGATCTACCAATAACACAAATCAAAGTACCAGATGAAGTAAATTTGTGAATTGTTATACCTCCAGAAGATGTAACAGTTCCTCCCGTACAAGCATCTAAACCACAAGATCCGGTAATTGATGCAGGACCTCCTGAAGAACAGTCATAGCTTACAGATCCAGTGTAACCATCAACGTCACAAGTTAGAGTTCCATTTCCAACAGCAACCGAAGTTGTGCTAACTCCAGTTACAGAAACTGAACAATCTTGCACACATGCTCCTCCAGAAGAGGTATATCCTAAAGCACAACCACAAGGAGTTGTAACATTAAGAATTGTGCTAGAACATGAATAGGAAGCTGTACCTGTATAACCAGCAGCATTACAAGTAGCTGTATCACTTGAGCCATCAGATGCCTCAATTGTGCCAGTAACACCAGTAATTGAACCACTACAATCTCCTTCAATACACCCTCCAGAACCAACAGTTCCTTCACATGAAGCACCAGTAACAACTTCAACAGACCATTTCTTTCCTAAATATTTTTCTACATCATGTCTTTCGCTGGATCTAAGAGCTCTGCTAAAAATAATAATTTCACCTATTTCTCCTTGATAACCCTTACCAATCTTTAACGTAGAAATATTGCTCAATCTACTGTTGTTGCTATCTTGCCCTGCCAGATATCCGTTAATGTAAGTTGTTTTACCAATAGAAGAATCAAATACAAAAGAAAAAACTCTTGGAACATCAACACTATTTGCATAAGTACTCACTAAAGAGTTGTAGCTATTACTTCCACCTTGGCTATGAATTATTCTTCCATCAAGATCATAACCAAGAATAATATTCTGATTTTCAGTTGTTACAGCGCTATCACCAAAGAAATAATTATTTGATTTATTACTTTGTCTTTTTTCTAAAATAAAAATTGTATAATTAGAGTTATTTAAGAAATCAGCATTAAATTCTAAATAACTATTAGTGCCATCAAAAGCAATTCCGGGAATATTATTTATTGTATTAGAATAAGTTGGCTTATTTAACTCACTTGGTGCAGAAGCTAAAATCTTATAACCATAAGGTCTTATACTTCTCCAATTGCTTATAGTAGAACCATCTTAAATTTCATCATCGCTAAAACCATCTTCAAGACTGGTTTCTAACCAAAAAGATAGATCCTTTATACTATTAACCGCCGATGCCTTAGTTAATGACTGAGCAGATAAAATATAAGATTTTTTTACTAAATTTCTGCCAGCAAATATTGCCACTATTAATATTGCAATAATAAGCAATACCATTGAAAGCTCTATGAAACTGAAAGCTATTTTTCTTTTCTTACCTGTTTTTTTTGCTTTTTTAAAAAACACACTAATTAATAATCCAATTTCACAGTTATTTTGTCATTTTTTTCATCACTTTCTACAGCAACATTCTGCTCATAGCTTTTAACATAGCAAAGTGCGTTTTGCTTGTCTTCGCAATAATATATTACACCTTGTAGAGCATAATTCTTTCCTGAAGGTAATTTCGATAATTTGATATTTCCAGCTTTTACGGCATTCCAATCAAAACTAGCCAATAAATTAGCCTGTTTTTCACCTTTTATTTCAAGTAAATTAATAAAACTTGGACCTTTTTCATTTATTTTCCAACCTTCTTCTATTTCAATTTCAACCTTGATTTCCTTGTCTGCAGCAACTTTTACACCTTCAGCTTTTTGCATATTTGGTAAATATTCCAAAAAGCCTTCTTTAGAAAATTTTAAAGGTGGTAAAACATCAAGCAAATCAACCTTCATATTGCCACGAACCACCGATAAAATACGATTATTACCACTATCCGCAATGTAGAAATCATTTAAAGTAGCAATAATTCCATTTGGCTCATCAAGCTCTGTTGTTGACGCTGAACCAATATTGTCACCTTTCTTTTTACTACCAATAAAATTAGTTAATTTTCCTGAATTAAAATCATATTTTTTTACTACATTATTAGAAGCATCAGAAATATAAGCTCCCGTGCCATCAACAGTAAGGCCTGTTGGTAAAGTTAAATTACCAACTTCCTGACCATTAACTAATGTTTTCACAACTAAAGATTCATCAACAACTCGCAATGATGCCGCTTTAGCATCAGTGAAATAAAGCTTTCCTTCATGAGAAGAAATATCAGAAATTAGAGACGTAGAATTATTAGGATATTTCCCATCATCCTTACCCTCTGAACCATTGCCAACTAAAACAGAAATTTTTTGTTTTCTAATATTGTAAGATAAAATCTGATTAGTCCCTAAATT
Organism: Rickettsiales bacterium; assembly: GCA_018969185.1. Classification (GTDB taxonomy): domain Bacteria; phylum Pseudomonadota; class Alphaproteobacteria; order Rickettsiales; family UBA1997; genus UBA2645. Next base: position 3,272 of record JAGWYT010000003.1, read on the forward strand.
AGCAATTGCTATAGTTTCATGATTTGGAAAAAATTCTATATCTCCTGGAGTTGATAAATCAAAATCTTCAGCATCCACTGAATCTTTACCTAATTTCTCTCCTTTATTACCAAGGATTCCAAGTAACGTTGTAACTTTTTCCGTTCCAAAATCAACCTGTCTTAAAGCATTATTTCCAGTATCTGAAACATATAATTTTCCATTATCATATAAAATTCCTCGTGGAGAATTGAAAGCAGATTCTTCAAATGATCCATCGGTAAATCCTCCCGCTTCACTTCCTATTTTTACAATTACTTCTCCCGATAAATTACTTACGATGATATTATTGTCACCGCTGTTCGCAACAATGAGAGCGGGCTCTTCACGCGTTTTATATTTAAAATATTTTACATAAAGAATTTTGCTTGGGAAATTCAGAACATTGCCTGCAACAGAATTTTTTTCAAAGAAAAGAGGCAATGATTCGTAGCTAATACGATATTTAAATTTTGTAATTAATTTTTTGACATCATTCTCAAGCTTAGCAATTTCTTTCTCACTATCATATGTTTTTCTTATCTTACCATGAATATCCATCAAAATTAAGGCCGGAGCTTTCTTAACATCAAAGCTATTGCTTATTTTAAGATCATCATCATTAACTACAGGATATATTATATTATTTTTTACAATAGATTTTATAATTTGTGATTTGCTATCGCCATCTTCAGACTTATTGGAATGCACTCCAATAACAGTTAAACGGTTACCGTGTATTTGTTCTAATTTTTTTATTTTTAGCGAAATATAATCACAATCAACACAATCATAATTCCAAAAATTAAGCAGAATTACACGATCTTTTAAATCAGAAATTTCAAGAGGACGAGACGTATTAAACCACTCTTGCGACTTAGAACTGTTTTGGAATAAATTACTTACTGCTGATTTGTTAAATGTAGCAGAAAAAAACAGGTAAGAAAATAAGGAATATAAGCTGTAAAAGATTACAACAACAGCAACAATGAGTAAAATGAAAGATTGGTCTTTCTTACTAAGATTCATTTATTTGATGATGGTGGAAAATTTGATTGAGAGCATGTCCACCACGATAAATCGTGGTGGACCAAAAACACGAATTACATCACGTATTCGCCTTTTCTGCTTCTTTTTTTACGAGTAATATTTTCCTCGATTCTTCTTTTTTTAGCTTCAGAAGGCTTTTCATAAGCTTTTCTTCTTCTAGCTTCTTTGATAATGCCTTCTTTCTGAGTTTTTTTTCTAAAAACCCTGATAGCCATTTCAAGATTCGCTCTACCATTAATTGCAACCTGCATTCAACTTTACCCCCTTTTACGCCTATTTAATTTTTTATACTAAATTTCTTTCAAAACCCGCTTTTACAAAGAATTTTTAGGTTATTTTCTTTTTTTAGCGAGTGAAGTGTATTAAACATACATCACCGAGCTAATAAAAGAAAATAACCTAAAAAGTCGCAGCGAAAATTAGGGTTTTAAAAAAAATTTTATTTTTGCGGATCTATCCATGAAATGTTGCCATCCTTTCTGTGATAAACAACATTCAATCTTTTATTCTTACCATTGATGAAAACCAAAGCAGGAAGATTTTGCAAATCCATTTTCATGATCGCTTCTTCAACACTAAGCTCTTCAATATCAGTATTTTTTTCATCAACAATTTTTACTGAATCATCAAAATTATCAGATTCTTCATTTTCCATTTCCTCAAATACATTATAAGCAAGAGGTGGAACAACATATTTCATAGCGTTCAGAGCTTTGTAATCATCGGAACTTTTAATACCGCCACCATTACGACGATAATTTTTAATTCTTCTTTTATATCTTCTTAATTGCTTAGCGCATTTTTCAGAAGCTTCATTGAAACAACCATAAACATCTCCAGCTTCAGCATCACTCTTAACATTGATGCCGCCTTTAACTCCTTCATTTACAGTAATTACAACCTTAAACATTTGGTTGTTTTTTGAAAAATGCACAGTTGCACCAACTGCTTTTTCAAAATATTTCTTTACTGATTTTGAAAGATTTTCTTCAACATAATCAGTTAAAGATTGCCCAATATCCATGTTTGAGCCAAGAACTCTAATATCCATATTAATTAATAATTTGATTCATAACAAATTGCAAAATTCCACCGAAGTTGAAATATTCTACTTCGTTGCTGGTATCAAGACCGCAAGTAAGAGTAATTTCTTCTTTTGAACTGTCAGATCTAGTGATAACACATTTTAAATCTTGCTTTGGCTTAATGTTAGGGCTAATTCCTAAAATATCAATAGTTTCGTCTCCTTTTAATTTTAAAGTTTTACGATCTTGTAAAGGCTTGAAAATCAAAGGCATAACACCCATTCCAATTAAATTCGAACGATGAATTCTTTCAAAACTTTCAGCAACAACTGCTTTTACTCCAAGTAAGAAAGTACCTTTTGCTGCCCAATCACGAGAAGATCCTGTACCATATTCTTTACCAGCAAAAATAACTAAAGGAGTGTTTTTTTCCTTATAAAACATTGCCGCATCATAGATTGATACTACATCATCCTTACCGTTAATTTTGGTAAAACCACCTTCCTTACCAGCAAGCATTTCATTTTTAATTCTGATATTAGCAAAAGTGCCGCGCATCATAACTTCATGATTACCGCGTCTTGCACCATAAGAATTGAAATCAACTTTACTAACTGATTTTTCTTCAAGATATTTTGCTGCCGGCGAAGCAATTGCAATGTCTCCAGCTGGAGAAATATGATCTGTAGTAATTGAGTCACCAAATATTCCTAAGATCTTTGCTGATTTGATTTCAGCAGCATTTTCTCTGTGCAAATTATCAAAGAAATTAGGCAAACGGATATAGGTGCTTTCTTTGTTCCAAACATAAGTATCAGATTTTTCTACTGAAATTTCCTGCCAAGATTTATCACCATCAAATAAATTTGAATATTTTCTTTCAAATAATTCTCTAGTAATTGTTGAATTTATTACTTCATTAATTTCCTGCTTAGTTGGCCAAATATCTTTTAGAAATACTTTCTTACCTTGATTATCAAGACCAATTGTATCATTTGTGATATCAGGTCTGATATTTCCAAGTAAAGCATAAGCAACAACTAATGGTGGTGATGCTAAATAATTCGCTTTAACTAAAGGATGAACGCGCCCTTCAAAATTACGGTTTCCTGAGATTACTGAAGCAACTAAAATATTTTTTGATTTTATTGTTTCAGAAATTTTTTCGTGCAAAGGCCCTGAATTACCAATACAAGTTGTGCAACCATATCCAACCAAGTTAAATCCAAGCTTATCAAGGTAAGTTTGCAAACCAGCTTTTTCTAAATATTCTGTAACAACTTGCGATCCAGGAGCAAAAGAAGTTTTAACAAAATTTTTAACTTTTAAACCTTTCTCAACTGCTTTTTTAGCAACTAATCCTGCCGCAATTAAGACAGAAGGATTTGAAGTGTTTGTACAAGAAGTTATTGCCGCAATTGCAACATCACCATCACCTAAATCAGCATTTATTTCAGGAATTAAGGTGCGTTTTTTATCTTGCGATCCACCAACTTCAGCTAATAATTGTTCAAATGATTCATCAACATGCGAAACGTCAATTCTATCTTGCGGTCTTTTTGGACCAGCCATATTTGGATTAACCGTTGAAATATCAAGTTCTATTATTTCACTAAATTCAGGAGCAGAATTATGATTTTCACAAAACATATTTTGTGCTTTAGCATAAGCCTCAACTAACTCAATAGTTTCATGGCTTCTGCCTGTTAATTTAAGATAATTTATAGTTTCATTATCTATTGGAAAAATACCGCAGGTTGCACCATATTCTGGCGCCATATTAGCAATTGTTGCGCGATCAGCCAAAGCAAGGTTATCTAGGGCTGGACCGAAGAATTCAACAAATTTTCCAACTACACCTTTTTTACGCAAAATATTAGTAACAGTAAGAACTAAGTCAGTTGCGGTAATTCCTTCTTTTAATTTACCAACTAATTTAAAACCGATCACTTCTGGAATAAGCATTGAAACTGGTTGACCAAGCATTGCTGCTTCTGCTTCAATTCCACCAACACCCCATCCAAGCACTGCCAAACCATTAATCATTGTAGTGTGGCTGTCCGTTCCAACAACAGTATCTGGATAAACCATAGTTTCACCATCAACTTCTTTGCTCCATACAACTCTTGCTAAATTTTCTAAATTCACCTGATGGCAAATACCAGTTCCCGGTGGAACAACACGAAAATTATTAAATGATTTTTGTGCCCATTTTAGAAATTCATAACGTTCAATATTACGCTTCATTTCAAGATTAACATTTTGCTCAAAAGCGTTTTTCGAAGCAGAAAAATCAACTTGCACCGAGTGATCAATAACTAAATCAACAGGAACTAAAGGATTGATTTTTTTTGGATCTTTATTCATTTTTTTAACTGCATCACGCATTGCCGCCAAATCAACAACCGCAGGCACTCCTGTAAAGTCTTGCATCAAGACACGCGCTGGAATATAAGAAATTTCAACTCTTTTTTCAGGATTTTTTACTGAATCAATTAGGTTTGCGATATGACTTTCATTTATTACATCACCATCAAAATTTCTTACCAAATTCTCAAGCAAAACCTTCAAACTGAAAGGTAATTTTGATATATCTTTTCCTAGTTTCTTTGCTGCTTCTTCAATTGAAAAAAACTTATATTCTTTTTTAGTTAATTTTAGCGAAGATTTTTTAACAAATTCTTTAGTCATGTTTTAATTAGAATTAGTTGCAATTACAAGCCAATTTGGACTGTTTACAGTAACATCTCTCTTGAATTTCCAAACATCACTTAGTTCAAAAATTTCATCTTTTTTACCTTCAATAATATCACCTTTCTGGTCTGTAACATAATTTATTTGTCTTGAAAAAAATTTTACTGTTACTAAAGCATCATTACCAATCATTGATGCCGCTATGATTTCCGCCTTATCAATTGCAATAAGGTTTGTAACTAAATTTTGCCCCATTGATCTTCTAGTGCTAATTGCTTGATCAAAACCTGAATATATTTTATCCGCCAGTAAAAATTTAAGAGTTTCTAAATCAGCAACAGCAAAAGCTTTAACTACCATTTCAAAAGCCGATTTTGCACCATTTAAGAAAAATTCGGCAGAAATATTGCAAGCTTTTATAGCATCTAAAAATTGTGATTTTGATTTTTCATCAAGACTTGCAACAATGGATTCTTCAACCTGACTTTTTACTGCTTTTTCTTTATTTTCTTTTTCTTGAGTGCTATGCTGACCGACAACTGCTTGCCCTGCAGCCATTTGACTTTGAATTTCTTCTATCAGTTTTTTTCTTTTTTGGATTTTTTCTTCAATACGTTTTTTATCATCTTCATCAACCTTACCAAGCTGCTCTCTAAGCTTAAAAACAACATAAAATGCAACTGCAGCAAAGAATATTATGTCCATTTTGAATAAAATTAGGAAATCTGAAAACTCTATTTGTAAAGTGGGGCAAGCGACGGGTTTCGAACCCGCGACCCTCAGAACCACAACCTGATGCTCTAACCAACTGAGCTACGCCTGCCATTAAATTAAGAGACATCCATTTAAAATTCGAAAGGCTTTAATGTCAAGTTATTAAAAATACTGTAATAGAGAATTATTCCTTGTTACACAAAAGTGTCATCCTAAGCCTTACAACAAAGTAAAAATCTATTGATATTGAATTGATATTAATTGCATTAGATTTGTTTTTTTGGCTAAAAATTAAGAAAAGCCTCCTTTCATTTTTCTTAATTTTTATCTCAAAAATACTTCGCTACCGCGATCAATACATTTTTACTTTGGTATAGAATTTGTTTTACAAGGATCTCGTGCATTTTCTGAGATCTTTCGCTCACAGCCACTAAAAGTGGCTATACAACTCAAGATGACCTATAATATTAACTATCTAAACTTGTTATCTTAGCGTCAATGTTACGAGCTTCAGAAGTATGGCTTTCAACCTCACTTTGTAAACTTGTAATATCATTTTCTAATGTACTAACTTTAACTCTTTCTTCAGCAGTAAGAGTTGCTGCATCTTTCGCTTGTAGTATTTTAAGCTCCTCTTTTTTAACACTTATTTTCAATTTAGCTAATTTAGCTTTTGATAATGTAAGTTCTTTATCCATGCTATAGCTATCTTTTAAAACCCTCTTATCAGAAGAAGTTTTATCTAATTTATCATCTTTTTTAGTATTATCAGCTTTTTCAGAATCAGTATAATCATCAGCAACGTCTTTATCTTTTTTAATTTCTTCAAGAGTATTATTCATTTCTTCCAATTTCTTTTTAACCTCTTCAAGATTATTTCCTTTCGCTATATCTCCATTTATAGTTGCTTCAATAACAGTAATTTTATTATCAACAATTTCTAAATATTGTTGTTGATCAATAATCAAATTCATTCTTGCAACTGAAAGATTTTCTTTAGCAATTAAAATCTCATCTCTAATAGATTCTTCATCTTCATCCGTATCATTATTTTTTGAATTTTTATGGAAATTTATATATTTTTTTTCAACCTGAATTAGCGCCATTTTTGCCTTTTGTACTTCATAAATCTTATTTGCCGTAAGCTCTCTATTTTCAACTTCAATAATCTTTGCTGCAATATCAAAAGATTTTTTCAGATCCTCAGAAGACATTTCTAAATATTTTGCATAATCTGAATTATTACGATCAACCGCACCTTGACCATTTTTCTCAGCTACAATTTCAGAAATTATTTCAATTTCCTTAAGCACGTCACCAACTTCTACTTTAGTTATTTTATTTAAACCAACTCTTAAATTAATCTTTTCTACAATAATTTTTTGTAACTTTAATTCTGATTCTTTTAAAACATTCTCAATATCTTTTTCTTCTCTTTCATTCAGAACTTCTTCCAATTGCAATTCTTCCTCTTGTTCTAATTCTTTTTCATTCATCTCTTTCTTATTTGATTCAGAAATTAAATCATCACGTAATATCTCTTCATCCTGAGAATTAATTGCTTCTTCCTCTATTACTATTTCTTCCTCAGTTTGACTATTAGCACCCTGTGCAGAACCTTTCTTGCTACTAATTACAATATTTGCCTGACGACCTTTATTAGACTCTTCAATCATTTTATTTAAGTAATCAATTCTTGCAATTTCTTCAAGCATTGTAACTTCTTTACCATTAGATAGATTTACCGTCTCCACTTCATATTCTACCCTATTCATTGCATCAGAACCTCTTTTTTTGATATCCATCACTATTCTTTCTCTTTCTTTAACTTCCAATCTTTTTTCTTTTACAATTCTTTCAAGATCTTCCACTTCCTTTTGTGCTTTTTTAGCATCTTCATCTTTTAACTTTTCAGCTTCTAATTTTTTCTTTTCTAATTCTTCTTTAGCCTTTTCTAATTCTTTTTCTGATTTTTTAACATCTTCTTTTCTCCTCATTATTAAAGCATTTTTAACATCATATAATCTATTTTCCGCTTCCGCTAACAAGACTTTTCGATCTTGTCCTGATTTTAATGCATCATCAATATCTTTCTCTACAATTTGCTTCATATGATCTTCATATTCTTTTCTTCTACTATTTATTAGTTTTTCTCTTTCATCAATTGCATCTTTTTCTCTCTTGATTCCTTCATCAATAAGTTTTTTAGAGTCTAATAATCTCTTAGACTTTGCCTCCAAAGCTTCTTTTTCTTTTTCTAAAGATTTTTGATTTTTTGATATTTCATCAATCTTCTTTTGTAAAATATTTATATCTTTAAGATGACTGTTTCTTTCACCAAGTCGCGATTCTTTAAACATTTTCTCACGTTCTTCTTTATCTTTTATCAAATTTTGCTTAGATTCTTCGTTCTTCTCCATCTTGTAATTGCACTCTGCTATCCTTTCATTAACACTTTTTATAGATTTATCTAATTCGTATGTTTTTCTAAGATGTGCTATTTCCACAGATTTTTTATCCCTCTCAATTATATTATTCCTATCTCTAACAGACTCTCTTAAACTTTTTAATTGAGCATCTATGTCACTTTGAACAGCAGTAGAAGACCCCAACAACCTACCAAAAACTAAGTTTCCTGTTAGTTTGTCTCTAGCGTGACCTACTGGCTTAGTGATACGATCTATACCTTTCAACCCTTTTAAACCTCCTTTATTAGAGTTTTTATCCATTCTCTCAAGTTTCTCTAACTTACGCAAAAATATCTCTCTTTCTTTTACCGGATTATTTTTATCGTTTCTATTGAATACACCTTGTACTACCCTATAAGCATTACTAATTCTACCAGAAACATTAACTCTACCAGAAGAGGTGTATTTATTTTCTTCAATTTTTTGATTTAGTGATATTTCATTATCTTTTAAATGTTGTAAATACCTGCTCTTCGCATCCTCATTATTAAGAACAGATTTGGCAGCATCACTAGTTTCAGCTACTGATTGTTTTTTGATAAAACTATTTAAATTTCCCAAATGCTCTTGCGCTGCAGCTCTACCACCCGAAAAGCTGCTCTCAGCAAACTGCAAAGCCTTTTCTTTTAACCTTTCTTGTCTCTCTTTTCCAAATATTGGATCAGAAGATTTATTCATCTTCTCACTTTCCTTTTTAATAAAATTCTTAAGTGGTTCTTTTACTAATACCTCATCAAATCTTTTTACTATTGATGTCATATTAACACCAGCAAGCTTCATTCCTGTAGGATCATAGGTTTTAGGACCATCAGGTTTATTAGCAGCATAATTACGATGCATCTGTTGCTGTAACTTTGAAAGAGCTGTAGTTCTTATAAAAGCATCAGCCTTAACACCAGTTAATCCCTTACTATTAGCTGCACTTCTAGCTTCATTAATTGCAGTATCTATAATGCTATTACGATACCTTGTTATTGGACTGTTCGGAAGTGCATCAAATGCTTTACCAATAGGTGAAGATGCAACAGCTTGTCCTAAAGCACTATTCGCTACAGCACGATACGCCTGCGTTCCTCCTTGAACTGCAGCACCAGCACCAAATTTAAGACCTCCAATAGTACTCTGACGAGCAATTCTAGCAACATCATACACACCATATTCCTCCTTACTACCACCCATAATCTTATTCGCTAAATTCATACCAGACTGACCTCTGCCAACACCATCACGATCCTTGTTAGCATCACCACCAATAGTAATCAAGTTACCAGAAATCATAGGAATCTGATTTACCACCATCTGCATAATAAATATCAAACCGCCAACAGTAACTATTGAAATACACCAATCAACCAAAGAACGATCGATATATGATTTAAGAACAGGAATTTTCATAAAAGGTATTCCCCACATCTCAACGCAAGCCCTGTAAGATAGCATAGAAACAAATTCTCTATCAATTATGACAATAAAATTATATAGAAATATGAAGAGGAAAAGTATTTCAAGAGATCTTGAACCAACATATGAAATCCATCTTTTAAAAATAGGATTGGTTTGTGCAAAAAGGCTGAAACACATGAATACTGGGCCTAAAGATAAAACAAAGGCAATCTTAATCACATTAATTATGTAGAATGTTGCAGAAAGCAAGACTACATAGATGAAATATGCTATTGATGCGTAAATAGCTAAAATATATAAAATGCCAAAATAACTACCAAAAAACAAACCAAATATTTTTTTGGCAGCAGCTAAAGACATCAATTTTTTTATAGTAAGATCAATAAATGAGAAGCGAGTTGCATTGCTTACATCAGTGGCACGCTCCATTTGTGCAATAATTATTGATGTGTTTTCATCATTCAAATTACCATCTGATAGATCCATGAATAAGCCAATCACGTAATCCATACTATCTTTAAAAAATGACACTATGATATCATTATAAAAAGACCAACTAGTTGGACTGGTAAAAAATATAATCAACCCAATTTTTAAAACTCTGGTTGTTAATTCTTTTTTAGTAATTGCAGCAAGACCAAGCAAAGTGGCAAGGCCATAAAAGGCAATATACATTGAAAGAAGAATCTGTAAAACAGTGATAAATAAAGAATCTTGAACTATAGATAAATACATGTATCTGATAATTCCACCTTCCCTCTGGCAATGCCTCTTATGTGTCACACTATCTATTTCTACACAGGTACTAGAATCTATTTTTCCAAGAACAGTATCCTCAACTAAACCAACTAAATATTCCAATAATCCAGTATCATCAGCCTTACCAACCCCTTTAAAAAAATTAACATTATAGCTGCCATTATTGTCTAAATAATAGCTATCATAAATTACTAATTTTACATGCTCATTTGCAGTGTGAAAAGTGGCTGTTCCATTATCATATCCATCATCATCAGTGTTATTATTGTATGGCGACGGTTTATTATCATCCTTAACAAATATTTTATCATGAGCACTTTTAAACATGTATTTTGTAACATCCTTACCATCCTCATCCTTACACTCACCATTACTATCAAGAGCAATATCACATACAGAACTTTCAGTAAATAAATGATAAACCCGAATTGGGGTTGTAACACCATTTCTACCAAAAAGACCTAAATATAAACCCATTCCACCATCATATTTACAAATGCTCTGATCATTTGGAGTTAGCACATGTCCATATTTATCTTCATAATTTAGCGGAACATGATATGCTGTGTAGGCTGTCGCAACTCCATAAGTCTTGGTACATGTGCATTTCTTAGGATCGTTTTGATCAGCACCGCTACAATCTACACCAGTAACTGGTGTATATCCATCAGCAGATATTTCTGGTTCTGAAATTTGATTTTTATAGCACAAACAATTGCCATCAACAATACTATCTTTCTTAGCGCAAAAATTACATCTTTCTAGATTATTAAATGCTGCTCCAGTAGTAGAACTACCAAACCAAGGAAGCCAAGAACCGGTAATTTGAATTACAAATTTATCACCATTTGATCTAAAACCAGTGTCAGTCCAGGTAACTTGTTGACCACCACTATCAGGAGTATCTAAATAATCCCCAGTAATGGCAGATGCACCAGGATTTGAGCTAATACTAGAATAATTTCCATCGAATTGGTCGGCTTCGACGCACCCAGAATCACAAGAGGCGACAAGGAAAGCAAAAAAAATCACAGCAAAAATCTTAGCAATTTTTTCTGCCAAATTCATCATTAGATAAGAAAAATTAAGGAGATAAATCTACAGCAAATGGTACCTGCGGCCGGACTTGAACCGGCAAGGGCGTTAAGGCCCCACGGATTTTAAGTCCGTTATGTCTACCATTCCATCACGCAGGCAAAGACTCAAAAGAGCGCGTTAAGATAATTTTTTTAAGAGCAAATTGCAAGAGGAATTTCGATAATTTCTATACTTTAAACTCATGAGATCATTCGGCTTCGCCTCAGGATGATACGTTTTTGTCATCTTGAGCTATAGAATTTCTTCTAGAAATTATTAGCGAAAGATCTCATGAGTTGTATAAAATAAAACTACAAAACAACTTCAACCAATTTCTCAGAATTCACAAACTCCAGATTCTCAGCATTGCAAACATTTTTTAAATCTTCAGAAATTTCAGATAAATCAACTTTAGAACTTACAATTAATTTCTTCACCGTTGTTTTCATCGAAATATTTTTTTCTGACTTAAATTTTCTAACTTCAAAAATCACCGCTAATGCTTCCTGCCCTATTTCAAAAGCTTTTTGATTAAATAATTTTTCTGATAATTTTGGCCAATTACCGCGAGCATTAATTGATTTAGTTTGTGCAAATTCTTCAACAAAAATTGTTGAATAAATTTCATCACAAACATGCGGAATGAATGGTGCGAAGAGTTTTAGTAAAGTGTTTAAGCAAATTTTTAAAGTTACAATTGCGCTTTGTTGTTTTGCTTCAATTTCTTTTTTCTGAATTTCATTTAACTCAGCTCCCGCAAGCTTTTCCGCCGCAATTCCATAAGAACGCACTTTGCAAATTTCTAAATAATTATCACAAAAATCACGCCAGAAAAATTCTTCAATTGCTTCGCGAGCTCTGGCATATTCAAATTGCTCAAATTCTGCAGTTGCTTTAGATACTGTTTGCTGTAAGCGTGATAAAATCCATAGATCAGATGTTTCGGTGATTAACTTGTCATCTTGAGCTTTACAATCGCTTTTAGCGATTGTTAGCGAAAGATCTCGTGCAACATTCTGAGATTCTTCGCTACGCTCAGAATGACAATTTAATAATTCAAAATTCATCGAGGCAAATTTTGCCGCATTGAAAAGCTTGGTCACAAGTTTTTGTCCAATTTTAAAAACTTCCTCAGAGTAAGCGGTGTCAGCTCCAAGATGCGAAGTTGAAGCCCAATAGCGCACAATATCCGAACCTTTTTCTTCAATTAATGCAGTTGGCGTAACAACATTTCCTTTTGATTTACTCATCTTAGTTTTGTCGGCAGCCAAGCACCAGCCTGATATCATCAAGTTTTTCCATGGAATTGAATTTTGATGAAGTGCCGCTTTTACAATTGTATAAAATGCCCAAGTTCTAATAATTTCATGGGCTTGTGGACGTAAGTCAGCAGGAAATAATTTTTCATGACGTGCTTTATCAAAAGAAATTTCATTTGAGATTCCTTTGCTTGAAAGCTGCGGGCTGATTGACGAAGTTGCCCAAGTATCCATGATGTCTGTTTCAGGAAAAATAGTATACTTTTTACCACCTTTAGTAGCAGTATAGTAATAAGGCACACCTTTTTCATCATTATGCTGAACTGCAACGTAATTCTCATAACCTTTTGGCGCAGTTTGTAATGGATCTACAGGAAGTTGATCAACATCAGCAATCACCAACTGTTCAGTTTCTGGATCATTATTTTCTCTAACTCTCCATACTGGAAATTTTACACCAAAAAATCTTTGGCGGCTGATACACCAATCCCATTGAAGTCCGTCAATCCATTGGTCAATTCGCACTTTCATGTAATCAGGATACCAATTACACTCAGCAGCTTTTTCTTTTAGTAATTCTTTTTTATCTAGAACTTTGATGAACCATTGCGGAACAACAAGAATTTCAATTGGCACACCAGAACGTTCCGCACATTTTACAGCACGCTTGATTGGCTCTTGTCTGATAGTAAGATTTTGCTCTTTAAAAGCATTAATTACCCATTCTTTAGCTTCCTTTATCGAGCGACCTTTTTCACCGCCATGATAACCCTCAATCGCACTTTTCGTTTTTGATTGGTCTAAATGTAAATGAATCGTATTACCAGCGGCTATCTTAGAAAGAGCTGCCCAATTAGTTCTACCAGATTCTGTAATAATAACATTAGGCTCTCCTAAACTATGAGTTTTCCACCACTTTATGTCCGTCTCATCACCAAAAGTACAACACATCACTGCACCAGTTCCTTTATCTAACTGAACCAATTCATCACAAATAATCGGAACTCTAATTCCAAAAATTGGTGTTATTGCATGCTGACCATGGAATTTTTTATAACGCTCGTCTTCTGGATGCACCATTACCGCAACACAAGCAGGAAGTAGTTCTGGACGAGTTGTCATTATTTCTATTTTCTTTCCAACTCCCTCATCAACTTCAAATTCAATATAATTCATCATTCCTTCAACTTCCTTATCAATAAGGTCGGCTTGCGCTAAAGCGGTGCGATCAGAAATGTCCCAAAAAACTGGTTCGAATTTTTTTTCAACTAAACCTTTCTTATATAAATCAAGAAAAGATGCTTGTGAAATTTTTTGTGATTCAGGTGAGATAGTTTGATATTTCTGTTTCCAATCAACTGATAAAGCAATTGAATTAAATAATGCTTCAAATTCTTCTTCAGCTGCAGCAACCTCTTCACGGCATTTTTTTACGAAAGATCCATGACCATTTTCATGCTCATAAACTCCCGCCTTTTTGCCAATAATTTTTTCAACTAAACGTTCTGTAGGAAGTCCATTATCATCAAATCCCATCGGGTAAAATACATCCTTGCCACTCATTCTTTGAAAACGCGCAACGAAATCAGCTTGCGTGTAAGAAAAAACGTGACCCATGTGTAAAAGCCCTGAAACTGTAGGTGGAGGCGTATCAATTACAAAAGTTTCTGATTTTTCTTTATCATTTTTAAAAGCAAAAATACCCTGCTCTTTCCAATTGTTTTGCCAAAATTTCTCACGCGTTTTAGCGTCGTATTTCTCAGGTAAAGATTTTTTTTCTGTCATATTTTAAAGATAAATCCTCCGTCATGCCTAACGGCATGACACCTCCTTTTTCAAAGGAGGTTGTTAAGGGAAAACCCTCTTTGACAATCGCTTTAGCGATTGCAACTTCTTACTTAGAAAAAATAAATTCTAAGTAAAAAGAGGGTAGCAGCGCACGTAGTGCGCTGACGGGTGATTTAAAAAAATTCAAAATTTACTTCACTTCTAGAAGATCAATAGTAAATCTACCAAGCCTATGTAAATAAATTCTATCGCCAACAACCACTGGTGCATGATAAGTTCTTTCATCAGTGTCATAAGTTTTTTCAAGCCTGCCATCAAGAGGAGAAACAATTAATAACTCACCCTCATTATTAGAAATCACTAATTTATCACCCGCCATAATCACACCATCATAAATAATTTTTGTTTGTGGCTTATCTTTTTTCTTCAAATTTGGCAATTGCGAAATCCATTTAATGCCACCAGTTTTTCTGTGAACTGCAATTAATCTATTATCATTATTTATTACAAAGAGAAAATCTCCCGCAAGCCAGAAATCAGTAATTCCGGCAATTTCTCTTTTCCATAAAATATTACTATTTTTAGCATTAATTGCCATCATCAAACCACCATTACCAATTGAATAAATAACATCATCTTTAATTAAAGGTGTTGCATCAATATCATTTAAATAAAAGTCAGAACTGTTTGCTTTGTTTAAATTCAAGTCTTGCGACCATAAAACTTCACCATCATTTTTCTTAATTGCATAAATTTCTCCCGAAGAAAATGAAGCAATTATTTGATCATTATAAAGAACAGGATCAGCCGCACCAAAAATTGCCGTAGTGCGCAAAATTGCTGAAGACACCCATTGTAACTCGCCATTTGAGGCATTCAAAGCATAAAGCTTATTATCATTAGTTGTTACAAAAACTGATTTACCATCAGAAATTGGGGTTGAAACTGGAATTGAAGAAATATCTTTTGACCACAATAAATTTCCATTAACCGCACTTGCAGCGGCAATTTTATTAACTCCGGCAACAGCAAAAATTTTATTATCAGCGTAGAAAATCTTTGGGCTTTGATAATTCTTTAAAAATTTATAAGCAAAAATTCTGCTTTTCCATAATCTCTTTTTTGAGTTAATGTCATAGCATGAAAGCACGCCAGAAGAGTTTAGAAGAAATATTTTATTATCTTTTATGATCGGTGAAAAAACAAAATCATCGCTTTCAGTATAAGAAAAATTCGACCAAATTTGCGAAGTTTCTTTTAGTGAAATTTTCTCAACATTACTGAAAAAACCACTTTTCTTTAAAAAGTTTTTAGAGAGATTCTCTATTCTTTGATTGGCATTACTTCCAGCGCCATTCCAAATATTATTTTTCTGCTGTTTTGGCAAAATAACTGGCACATCTTTTAGTGTCTTATCAACTTTTAGAGTATCAATAATTGCAAAGGCAGAAATTGCTTTCTTCTTATCATAATCATCTTTTTTATCAGCACATGATGATAAAAAAAGTGATAAAATAATAATGGAAAGTAGCTTAGAATTTTTCATTAATTAGATGCTTCTTTTGCTTTAACTTCATAACCATTAGAAACCACTATTTTCATGGCCTCACCTGCTCTCTTCTTAAGAGCTTCATCTGCTTCAGGATTTTTTGCTAAAGATTCAAAAATAGCATAGGATTTATCTAAATTGTTTTTTATTAATTCAAACCAACCTTTTTGTTCAGTAATTTGATATCTCAATTCTTTGCTGTTTGATTCAATCTTTTCAATTCTTGCTAAAAGATCATCTTTTTGAATTTCATTTTCGTCAGATAACCAAACTCTAACTGTCAATAATCCAGCTAAATCTTTAAGATAAGCATCGCAAGTTCTACATTGATTTACCTGTTGATACAAGGCAACTGCTTCTGGTTTTTTATTTTCATCTAATAATAAAGCCGCTAAACGAAGTGTTGCTAAAGCCTTGATATTTCTTGGTGTAAGACCACTATCAACAACTTCTTGCAAACTATTTTTAGCCTTATCTAAATTACCTTCTTGTTGATCAATAGTTGATTGTTGTAAAACTGCTGAGAATTTCTTTTCTTGTGAAGTTTGAAATGCGTCAAACACAACAAAACCAACCACCACAACCAAAGATAAAATTGCAGCCACAGTAATAATTTTACGATTAAGTGTAAAAAATTGCTTAATGCTATCTGCTCTAGCTTCTGATTTAGCCTGATGAATTATACTATTCATTTCATTATTTTCTGACATGTTTTTTAAAAAAATTTAAATTATTAATTTTATATGTCTTGTCATCCTGAGCGAAGAATCTCATGAAGCGCACGAGATTCTTTACTTCGTTCAGAATGACACGATGTGTCAATTTTTACTATCCTCAATCAATCTTAGACAACAATCTAGCGTATTTCTAAGTAAGTAAGTGATAGTCATGGGACCAACTCCTCCAGGAACTGGAGTAATTGCCTTCACAACATTCTTAACATTTTCAAAATCAACATCTCCAACTAATTTGGTTTTTCCATTATCTAAATTAATACGGTTAATTCCAACATCAATCACAACCGCATCTTTCTTCACCATATCGGCTTTAATTAAGTTAGGAACGCCTGCTGCAGAAATTAAAATATCAGCTTGTAAGCATTCTGCTCTCAAATCTTTAGTTGAACTATTAGCAATTGTAACGGTGCATCTTTCAAGCATTAATAATCTTGCCAAAGGTCTTCCAACAATATTTGAAGCTCCAACAATAACTGCTTTTAGGCCAGATAAATCATAACCTAAAACTGATTTTATTAAATATACACAACCAAGCGGCGTGCATGGAACAACAGCCTTTTCATGCCCTTCAACTTCTCCAACTGAAAGCTTACCAACATTGATTACATGGAATCCATCAACATCTTTGCGATGATCAATGGTGCGAATAACTTTTTTAGTATCAATATGTTTAGGAAGCGGCAATTGCACCAGAATGCCGTGAATTTTTCTGTCATTATTTAACTCTTCAATCTGTGAAACTAAAGCTTCTTCAGAAATATCAGCTGCTAATTTATATTGCAGAGAGTTCATTCCCACCAAATGCGCAGCACGTTCTTTATTGCTCACATAAACTTCACTTGCCGGATCATTTCCAACTAAAATGACTGCAAGACTTGGCGTAACGTGATGCTCTTTCTTTATTTTATCAACTTGTTTGGCAATTTCTGCTTTTATTGAAGCAGCAATTTCTTTGCCGTTAATTATTTGCGCTGTCATTTTAAGATTTTCAAAGATTGCTATTTACCGATTTCGGGAGTTTAAACCATCTAAGCAATTAATTCCACATTTTTATTTTATCATATTCGATTCAAATTCATCACGTGGTAAAAACGGATACATATCCTCCAAAGGCTTAGAAATTATACGTCCATCAGGAAGTTTTTCTGATGATAATTTTGGCTGAAAAATATAATCATGATCAAGCATCACTTCACAAACTAAAGGACCATCTTTTGCAAGAGCAGCCTTTACTTCATTTTCCAAATTATCATTACTTTTTATTGTCATTGAAGGCAATTCAAAAGCAGCAGCAATTTTAGCAAAATCAGGAGTTGAAACCCCCGAATTAGTGCTACAAGCAACCAGCTTTTCACCAAAGAAATTTCTTTGTGTTTGGCGAATTGAAGAATATCCAGCATTATTCAAAACAAAAATTTTGATCGGTAAATTATAATGTTTCACCGTTTGTAGTTCTTGCAAATTCATCATAATACTGCCATCTCCAGCCAAACAAATCACATCTTTTTTACCATTAGCAAAGCAAGCTCCAATTGCCGCCGGCAAATCATAACCCATTGAAGCATCTCCCGAATTCCAGAAAATTCTTTGATCTTTCTTAACAATTCCCGCTTGAAATAAAGCCACACAAGCCGTGCCATTACCAGCAATAGTTGTTACGCCTTCTTTTGTTGCTGAAGTTAGAACTTGAATAAAATTATAAGGATTTATTAAACCTGATGATTTTTTATATTCCGGATTTTTTGACGGATGATATTTGTCTCTTCTGAAAGCGCACCATTCAACCCATTCTTGTTTTGAAATTTCACCATTTATTTTTTTATTTAAAAGCGGCAAAAGATTTTTGAGATCAGCATTTATAGCAATATCTGCCTTAATTGTTGGTTTGTTCAATTCTGCCTTATCAATATCAACAATAATTTTTTTAGCGTTTCTCGCGAACATTTCCCAATTATAACTCACCTGACGAATATTATTTCTGGTGCCAAGAAACAGCACTAAATCAGCATTTTGTAAAGTAAAATTACCCGCCCTCTGCCCTATTGTACCGATTCTTCCCATATAAAGCGGATGATTGGAAACAATATTATCAACACCGTTAAATGTATTAACAAAAGGTATTTTTACTTTTGTCATTAACTGCTCTAAATCAGCAATTGTTCCTGAAACTCTAATACCATTTCCCGCCACAATAACTGGTCTTTTTGCTGATTTTAAATTAGCGATTATTTCATCAACTTGTTTTTCTAAATCAGAAAAATTTTCTTCTACAATTATTTCTGCATCATTTAAATCATTCTCATCAATCATTGCACCTTGAATATTGATAGGAATATCAATCCAAGTTGGACCAGGTCTACCACTTGTTGCAAGGTAAATTGCCTTATGTAAAATTCTTTTAATATCCTTAGGATCTCTAACCATCTCAGCATATTTAGTAATAGGCTTCACCATTGCAATTATATCAACTTCCTGATCACCAAGCTGGCGCAAATTTAAATTAGGCACAGAATCAAGAGTTGTTTCATGCTTCACCTGACCAGAAATATAAAGCGCTGGCACCGAGTCAGTCCATTGCCCAAAAACGCCATTTAAAGCATTAACTCCACCAGGGCCAGTTGTAACATTTATTACAGGCAATTTTCCTGCAAACCTAGCATAACCTTCTGCAGCAATGGCTGAAGCCTGCTCATGATGATTACAAACATATTGTAATTTCTCATGTTTACCAAGAGAATCATTTAAATGCATTGCCCCGCCACCTGAAATCATAAATACGTGCTCAACACCATATTTTACAAGTTCTTTAGCTATATAATCAGAAAGTTTTATTTTTGACATATTCTAATAATTAGATAATCGAGCTAAACATCTTCAAAGCTTCAAGAGCTTCTTCTTTTGATAAGTCAGTTATTTTGATAAATTCATAATTGCTTTTCATCATTATTAAAGCAAGGCCAGAGCCTGTGTTCTTCTTATCTTTTGTCATCGCTTCAATAATCTTATCCTGATCAAATTTGATATTTGCCAAATTAATTTTGATAATTGGTTTTAAAATTTTATTGCGCACAAATTCTTCCACTTCCAAAGAAAGCAAAGATTTTGATCTAGCAACTAAATTAGCAATTATCATACCAAGAACAACTGCCTGACCGTGCGGAACG
This sequence comes from Rickettsiales bacterium, assembly GCA_018969185.1. GTDB lineage: Bacteria > Pseudomonadota > Alphaproteobacteria > Rickettsiales > UBA1997 > UBA2645. Next base: position 22,978 of record JAGWYT010000003.1, read on the forward strand.
GCAAAGTTAGTTGAAGATTCAATAGCGTGACCAAAACAATGACCATAATTCAACAAATTTCTTCTTCCCTCATCAAACTCATCTTCTTCAATGAATGATTTTTTTATAGCCAAACATCTTTTTACTGATTTTAACAAAATTTCATTGTCAAAATTAAAAACTCCATCAATAGACTTTACGAAAGCCTTAGAATCATCTTCGCCGCCAATTAAATGTAGCTTTGCCATTTCACCAACACCGCTGGCAAAATCTTCAATTTTTTGAGTTTTAAGAAATTCAGAATAAATATAAATTTCAATCGGCGAAAAAAAAGTTCCAATCAAATTTTTATATTTTTTATAATTCAAAGATGTTTTAGCACCAATACAACTATCATCTTGAGCAAGTAAAGTTGAAGGAATAAAAATCCATTTTACACCGCGATATAATGTTGAAGCCACAAATCCGCTAATGTCTTGCAAAATTCCACCACCAATTGAAATAAGAACTAAATTTTTTTTTGGCGATAATTTTATTATTTCATCATAAAGAAACTGCACTGTATCAAGATTTTTTCTATCTTCATCAATTTCCAAAATAATTTTATTAGCATCTTTTATTTTGCTAAGAGATGAATCTTTATGCAATTCCCACAAGTTTTTATCAATTACAAAAAGTGAATTTTGAACCTTTAATAACTTATCAAAAAAAGAAGGGTCTGATTCAAAAAATACTTTATAATTTCCAAGCCTCGATTTTATTTCAATTTGATCTTGCACTACTGGCACGAAAATCCTCCATCAATAAAAACCGTTTGCCCAGTTATGTAAGTATTTTTCTCTGAAGATAAAAAATAAACCAATTCAGCAATTTCAGATGTTTTAGCTAATCTCTTAATTGGAAGATTTGATTCAATTGCTTTTATTTGTTCAGGGGAATTATTTTTTCTGGTTAGATCAGTATCAACAAAACCCGGAGCCACTGAATTTACAAGAACATTATTTGCTGCAAATTCAACCGCAGACGATCTTGTAAAAGCATTAATTGCTGATTTAGCAGAAGAATAAACTGATCTACCTGGTTTTGATAACTGGCTCCAAATTGAACTAATATTAACAATTCTACCATAATTATTTTGTGCCATCTTTGGCGCAAAAGCTTTAATTAAGGCAATTGGAGCAATTAAATTAATTTGTAATGATTGTTTTAAATTATCTTCTGTTATAGCAGAAATATTTTCTATGACATTGATTCCTGCATTGTTAACAAGTATGTCAACATTAAGAGCGGAATTTTTTTCTAAAAATGAGTGAATTGATTTTTCTGATGACAAATCAAGCTGCTCTCTGGTTGGTGCTATGACCTCAATATTATTCTTACTAAATAATTCAGCGATAGAAAAACCTATTCCTCTGGAAGCACCAGTTATAAGAGCCTTTTTAGTATCTTTTTTTTTATTCAACAGACCCTCCAGCTTGAGCAATCAATTTTTTATAACGCGCTTCAAGCATATCAAGTCTTTGCTCATCTTCTTTGTGAATTGAACCATAAAAATCTCTTTTATTTTTCAACCACATCAATTCAAAACCAACAGCTTTTAAAATTGCTTTATCAGCATTCTCATCTAAAGCCTCTGGGCACTTAAAAATTACTTTTCTAGTTTCATAACGGCTAATTGTTCCCGCCGGTAATTTTCTAAAAAATGGCAAAGATTCAGCAGAAACCCCACCACCAATTATAAGATCAAGATTGTGTTCTTTAGCCTTAAGCGCAATTTCATTTGCTATTTTAAAAATTTTATCTGAATTAACTTCATCTCGCGAAAGATTCATAGAACCACTCATATCAACCCTTCCAAGCACAATACCATCTAACAACTCTTTCGCTTCTGGTAGTGCAAGCATTGAATCAAGATTGTTATATCCAGTAATCGTTTCAATATTTACTAAGAATGATACTTCATCTCTTTCTTCAGGTGAGAAAACTAATTTTGTTGCAGCTAAATATTTTTTTAATGCATAAGCAGTTTCAACCATAGGAGCAACTATCTTATTAACCCCAATTACTCTTGCTTCATACATATCTTTTATAGCTTCACAACCACCAATTTTTATAGTCAAATCAAGACCCGCTTTTGACACAACTTCTTTTAATCTCATAGCTTCTTCTAATCTGGTTCCTTCAGCTTCAAATTCAGCTTTAACACCAACAACATTATGATTTTGCCTCAAATCTTGCAAAACTGAAACCATCTTTTTCTCTAAATTATTCATGATTCTATTATTTTATTTATCGGTTAGTAGGACTTGTTTATCAATATCACTCTTATTGTTTGAATACCAACCATAAAGATCTCTAATTGAATTCTCAATTTTTTTAAACTCAAAATTAAACTCTTTTTTTAATCTGGTGTTATCTCCACTGTATTCTAGTTCCAAACCATCTTTAGCAACTGTAACTGGCAAGTTTTTTTGAGAAATCAATTTAACAATTTTAACAATTTCTAGAAGTTCTATCGAATAATCTGGTGTAATATTATAAGATTTATGCTTAACTTCATTTTCAATAAAAAACTCCAAAATTGGCATTAAATCATCAACATCAATATAATCAAATTTACGATTTTGTTTTATAGTAATTGGCAAATCAAATAATGTTTTACATATTGCGTTAGAAATGAATCTAATTGCATAATCTTCATATTTACCAAATATTCCAAACACCCTTAAATCAATAACTTTTTCTGAATTTTCAATATATTTTCCAGTTACATATTTACAAAACCCATGATCATCCGCAGGTATATATTCACCAAAATATTCTTCCTTCATTTTTGGTTTATAATTTCTCATATCATATATTGCACCAGAACCAATATTTAGCATCTTACCAAAAGAAGCAGAATATTTTTCTAAGTTAAAAAACATACGATTATTACTATAAAACAAACCATTAACATCAGAAGCATTGCGATGTCCAGGTCTACAAGCAGAATGAATTACAACATCGAAACTCTTATTAGAAAAAAAATTCTTCACACTTTCTTCATCTGATAAATCAAGCTCTAAACGTTTTGGGGCAAAAATTTGATATTTTTTTGATAGATCAGATTCAAGAATATTTTTTCCTACAAAGCCTGAACCACCAGTAAGAAGAATTCTTTTCATATGGTTTTAAATGTGAAATATTTATGTAAGAGATAGCTAAAAAAAGCTATTATCGCAGCATTCATAAAGCTCGCATAGCGTGGATCAATTCTAAATATAGTGCAAAATATATAAAGTAATAATAAATTACCAAATAAAGAACCAAGATATGTAATGTTAATTCTTATATATTCATGCAACAAATTTCCTTTAGTGCGAAAAACAAAATATTTAAGAGTTATAAATGATTGCATTACAGAAAAAATGTGACAAATCACAGCCACAACCATATAATGCCATAGATCTTTTAGTAATGTATAAACAACTATAAAGAGACTTAAACTAAAAAGTGTATTCCAACCTCCAACCAATATATACCTTACTTCCTGAGGCAGTTTAAAGAAAAAATTATTTAACAATTGTGATAATATTTTCATCTTTAAATAAAATACAATCTACTTCCAGACCTTCCACGGAGCATTTCCAGATTGCCATAATTCTTCAAGGTGATTTTTATCACGCAAAGTATCCATTGGCTGCCAAAATCCTTTATGCTTATAAGCCATTAATTGATTGTCTTTAGCTAAATTTTTTAAAGGCTCTTGTTCCCATAATGTTTTATCACCTTCAATATAATTTATTACTTTAGGAGATAAAACAAAAAATCCACCATTAATAAAACTACCATCGCCATCAGGTTTTTCCTGAAATTCAGTAATTAAACTTTGCTGATCAATATTCAGCGCACCAAATCTTCCCGGAGGTTGAGTTGCCGTGAGAGTAGCTAATTTTTTATGATTTTTATGAAACTTAATAAGCTCTGCAATATTAACATCAGAAACGCCATCACCATAAGTTAAACAAAAATTCTCATCGTCTTTTACATAATCATAAATACGTTTAATTCTACCACCAGTCATTGATGTCTCACCAGTGTCAATCAATGTAATCTTCCAATCTTCCGCATAATTATTATGCACTTCAACGCTATTATCGACCAAGTTGATTGTCATATCTGACATATGACGATAATAATTCACAAAATATTCCTTAATTGAATAACCCTTATAACCAAGACAAATTATAAAATGATTTATTCCATAAGCTGAATAAATTTTCATGATATGCCATAAAATTGGCTTACCTCCAACCTCAACCATTGGTTTTGGTCTGGTTCCAGTTTCTTCACTAATTCTGGTGCCAAGACCACCAGCTAAAATTACTGCTTTCATATAAACTATTTTTTATATTTTACTTTGATATTAAAATCTGAAAAAAACATTCAGGACATGCTTTTAGACTGAGTCTTATCAATGAATTTATCAAGTTGAACAAAAAAATTATCAACTGCTTTAAAATAAGTTTCTTGAGCTTTTTCTACAGTATCTTTTGCTCTTTCTATTTCTTCTTTATTGTCATAATTAGCCATTCCATATCTTCCTAACTCGTAAGTTGCCAAAGGGTCATCCTTAAAATGTTTATTTTTTATCAATATCGCAGGACAACCACATAAAATTGCTTCGCTGATTAGAGATGTGTCCTCATATGAATAGAAAAATTCACTTTTTCTTAATAATTCAGCAATTTCTTGTTTTGTTTGAGAATCTTCTTTATTACAAGTTATTTCAATAGAGTTATTGGTTACATCAAATAATTCTCCTTCAAAGGAATCTCTATATTTACTTGCATAAAAACAACTGCCACTTCTTTTGCTATTTTTATTTTCTGGCGGATAAAATATTGTAGAGTCTGATATTGGCATAAATAAAACATCATCTAGCGAAGCATTTGCACGATCTGCTATTTTTCTTGTATAAGAAAACACCAAATCACTTTCTGGAAAATTTTTATCTCCACCTAACAATCCGGGATAGTTTAATAGATACCTTACCACACATTTAGAATTTAGAGGATTTCCAATTATAATATCTGGATACACAACTATAGGTGTTTTGTTATGTTTTCTATGAATTTCTGCAGTGCCATCGGTAAGAAATGAGGTTATAAGATTTGGATTGTGATAATGATGCCTATTATCAATACCCATACCAATCAAATATGCAGGAAAACCCTTTAAATTCAAATGATGGCACAATCTATGAAGGACTACAAGCCCAGCAGACTTTTCATTGTAAGATGGAGATACAATGTAATAAGGATTAACATTATTATTTGTTGCAATAATTTTATTTATCATGAGTTAATTCTTAAGCAATATGATATTATTTATAACTCTTCAAAAACTCAGTAATTGTTCCATGCATGTGAGCAATCATTTCCCCATTCAATCCATGATGACAAGCAAGTAAAACTCCACCACGCATGATATTATCAGCATTTTTAAGATCCTTAGCTTTTCTCATTTCAAGATTTTTGAATCCTGGTTGTCTGGTAATATTTCCAGTGAATACAACTCTTGTTTGAATATTTCTTTTTTCTAAGAAAATTTGAAACTCATGACGCTTAAATGGTGCAGTTTCTTTGATAATAATTGGGAACGCTAACCAACCAGTTCTGGCGTTTGTTGTTTCTTCAGGTAATGTGAAAAATTCTTCATATTGCTTAAAGAAATTAGTTTGAGTTTGGTAATTTTTACGTCTTGTAACAATATTATTTTCTAAATCTTCTAATTGTTTCAAACCAAAAGCTGCGCCAATTTCAGAACCTTCAAGATTATAACCAATTGTTTCAAAAACAAATTTCGCATCATATTTAATGCCATCAACATCAACATTAAAACGGTTTTCTATGCTTTCAGATTTTTCATCAAAAATTGAAGAGCTTCTGCCCCAAGAACGCAGTAATTTTGATCTTCTTAAATGCTCATCATCATTAATACAAAGTGCGCCACCATTTCCCGCACAATTGATAATATGCGAACCATAAAAACTGGTAATTGACATATCAGACCATGCGCCACTTGACTTACCATTCAAAGTTGCACCAAGAGTATCCGCTGAATCTTCAATTATTTTCAAATTATGTTTCTTAGCAATTTCAGCAATTTTGTCCCACTGACAAATGTTTCCAATCAGATTTGGAGCGACAATTGCAACAGTTTTAGGTGAAATCATTTCTTCAATTTTGCTTACGTCAATACAATAGTCAGAAACCCCAACATCAACAAAAACAGGAACCAAACCACTTTTTACAATACAACCAACAGTTGTAGAAAATGTAAGAGCTGGAGTTATAACTTCACTTCCTTTTTTAAAACCAAAAGCTTCCATACCAATATAAAGCGCAGAAGAGCCAGAATTAACGTAAAGACAATGTTTTTTGTCAAAAAGTTGGGCAATTCTCGCTTCAAATTCACGGGCATATTTACCCATTTGCGTGCCTTCATTTAAGCATTTGACAACGGCATCAATTTCTTTTTGTCCGTAAACAGTTTTAGCATAAGATACTGAGATCATTTGAAATAATATTGAGTTGATAAAATGATTATTTGTGATTTGTAACAAATAATCTTGTAATTCAAGAATTTTCTATTTTTATAATTAAAAATTTATAATTTCTTAAATCAATTTATAAAAGATGGTTTTGGTTCTTATAGATAATAACAGTGTCTACACAAATTACAAAATTCTTCTATCTGTTTTTTGGTAAAATCACCCACTAAATCTCTATTTTCCAAATATTTCAAATACCACTCTGCTGTCATTTTAATAGCATTATCAAAATTTAAAACTGGATAAAAATTCAATTCTTCTTTAGCCTTACTATTATCAAGTTTCAAAATACCAGCCTCATGCAAATTACAATTCTCACTTATTTTATAAGAACCTAATTGTAAGTTCTTTATTAAAGACTTTGTTAAATTCTCAACATTAACTTCTGCATCTTTATCTGGTCCAAAATTATAGGCTTTAGCAAAAAATTCACCTTTCTCATAAAGATTTTTTGTCAAAATTAAATAACCATGAAGTGGTTCTAACACATGTTGCCAAGGTCTAATCGCATTTGGTGAACGCAACTGAACTTCTTTCTTATCTTTAATGCTACGAACAATATCAGGAATAATTCTATCACAAGAAAAATCTCCACCACCAATAACGTTTCCTGCACGCGCTGAAGCAAGATGAATTCCTTCCTTAGTAAAAAATGAACGACGATAAGATGAAGTTAAAATTTCAGCGCAAGCCTTGCTTGACGAATAAGGATCATAACCACCCATCGGATCCTCTTCTCTGTAGGCATAATCAATTTCCTTATTTTCGTAACATTTATCAGTTGTTATATTTAAAACTGCCTTAACTGACCCTGATTTTCTTGCCGCTTCAAAAAGATTAAGCGTGCCAATAATATTAGTTTCATAAGTTTCCTTTGGATCGACGTAAGATCTTCTTACCAAAGGCTGTGCTGCCATATGAATAATTATTTCAGGCTGAAATTCTTTTACCGCATTCCCAAGTTCAATTTCATTTCTGATATCCGCGATAATTGATTTTTCTAAACCATCTTCAACTTTTCCTAAATTGAACAAACTTTCTTCATCGGCTTTCAAGGCATAACCGACAACTTTTGCACCCATCTGAGAAAGCCACAAAGCAAGCCAAGAACCTTTAAAACCTGTATGACCGGTTAAAAATATCTTTTTTCCTTTATAGAATTTTTGCAAATCATTAAAACTCATATAAATATTTTTTAATTACAAAAATTTAATCAAATTAGAATCGCGTTCTGAGATAATTGGATTTTTCACACCCCAATCAAAACCAAATGAATTCCATAATATTCCATTATCAGAATCTTTGCAAAATTCTCCAGACTGCAAATAATTAACTATTGATTTTTCAGTTAATGTTAGAAAACCATGTGCAATACCTTCACATAATAAAACCATATTTGAATTTTTCTCGGACAAAATTACAGATTCAAATAAACCATAAGTTGGTGAATCTTTTCTAATATCTAAAAAAACATCCAATACTTCCCCACTAAAACAAGAAACCAACTTTTTAACTTGATTAGGATTATTCTGAAAATGCATCCCTCTAATACAATCTTTCTTTGAAACTGAAAAAAATGATTCATCAAAATTTATATCTATACCATTTTTTTTAAAAATAGATTTATTATAAATTTTTGCAAAAGATCCCCTATTATCACTATGAACATTACATTTAATTATGTAGCATCCTTTGATTTTAGATTCTATAAATTCCATTATTATGCTTAAAAAAGATATTAGATATGTTCTAAAGGTGAGAATTAGTATTATCAGAAATTGATTTTATAATTATTTTAATTTCATCCTCAAAATTCTTATTAATTCCTTCTAAAAGATTATTTTCTTTTAATTTTGTCAAATCAGCTGCAACCAAATCAACTTGATCTTTATCAAGGTTATTATCAGGCGCATTAAATAAACTACTGCTAACATTTAGCAATTTTAAAATCAAATGAACCAACTCTCTCAAAGAATAAATATTTCCACAAGAAATGTTAAACTCCCCTTCAACATTTTCTTTTAAAATATTAACAAAAATCTTAGAGGCACAATTGGTTGAAATATAATCTCTTAGAACATTTGGATTTCTACAATTAATTTTATCACCATTTAAGGCAGAATGTATAACAGACGATATAAATTTCTTATCACTTTCACCTTCTCCAAAAAGAAAGAATATTTTACCCCAGCAAAACTGAATTCCTAGATTCTCACAATAATCTTTTGCAACATCTCTAAAATGAATCTTACATTTACCATAAATTGTATTTGGATTATTTGGAGATTTTTCTTCTAATAGTAAGTTATTTGCACCCCACAAATATTCCATGCAAGTGCCTGCCCCTATAAATTTCTTACCACCATTATCACCAAAAGATTTTAGTAAATTTATACTAGCTTTCAACCAATCAAAATTACTCACAGAATTAGCATATTCACCATGCTTTGTTGTCCACGCCAAATGCATTAAATCAGTTGCTGCAATTTCTTTCATGAAAGCTCCAACCTGATTTTCATTAAAAATATCACAAGAAATCTTATTAATATTTCGAACAAAATTTATAGATGAGTCATTTTTATGATAAAAAGCATAAACCTCAAAATCACTATCAGATAATAGCTCTATGACTCTTCTGCCAAGAATTCCACTGGCACCTGTAACAATCAATTTTCTCATTTCTGACACAAAGAATTCTTTTTTATTTCAGCTATTCTTATCTTTGTTATATTATCAACAAAAATATGATAGTTTTCATTATCTAGACGCATTGCCTTAACCATTCCATCAAGCACATTATCATTTTTATATTCAAGCATAAAACTCTTAAACTCAGGATAATTTTTAGCAAATTCTTCATTGATTATTAAAGGCTTAGACATTGCAACAGCAATATTTATTGAAGAAGATGAAACGGATTTAAAATATTTATATAACTCGTCACAAGAATCATCAACTAGAGGAATAACATAATCTGACTTGTTTACTTCTGAGAAAAAATTTTCATAGAATAAAACATTATCACAAAAATCAAAATATGAGGATAAATTTTTCTCATTTAGCAAAGATTTAAATTTTTCAGCATCTTCTGTATCATTTCGTCCAACAAACTTTACCACAAATTTGTTCTTAAACTCATTCATCTCTGACAAAGCATAAACTGCATTTAACAACGACTTATAGTTTCTTCTACTATTAGAGAAATTACCCTGAACGGAAAATATAGTTTTATTTTTGTCCAAGAGTTTATTCTCAAAATCTCCGTAATAATAAGGAAATAAAATTTCGTTTTCTATTTTATCATTTTTTAGAAAAGAGCTTCCATGATTAGATATGACAACTGGTTTAAAGCTCAATATCATCCCATTTTTTAACTCATCCACTAAATTTTGAGGATTATGAATTATGACTCTGTGTTGTTTCCTTGGCTTAGTGGAATAGACTTCCTTTAAAATAGTTGATTGCTCTGGCTGTCTATAATCTTCAAAACTATTAAAAATTACATAATCATATATCCTAAATCTTTTAACAAAACTCCAATATTTTGCTTTAAAAAATTTATATTTCAAACTTTTAGAAAAATATAAACTATTCTTAGAAATATTTTGTTTTTTGGTAAAAACATGTACAATAAACCCTTTCTCATTAAGAAGTTGAATAATTGAGGGAAATAATTCATCGTGACATACATTAAACTCCACTAAAGCACATAACTTCATCTTTTAAAGAAACTTTTATTTTTTATTTTTTTAATTCTTTTTCTATTTTTTGAAAAAGAAAGATTCCTCAAACAATTTATCAAAGAACCAAGAAAACTTGATTTGAATACAGAATCCCTAACCCATTTATTCTGCATTATAACCATCATATAATTTTCACTCAAAGCCTTTTCACTTTGCCCTAATAGCTTTTCTTCATCATAAAAAATCTGATAATGATAAACCTTCGCCAAAGGACCAATAGCTGTAAAGTTAAACTCCAATCTTGATAAAAGAAATTCTCCATAGCAATTCATTTCAAATGGAGAAAGATTTATAATTTCTTTAAAATCACGCCCTTCTTTACTAATTTCTTTTTCCAAAGACTCCAATACCTTTGAACTCCAGATACAAGGACTACCGAAAGTATATAAAATTTTACTATCTCTATTAAAAAAACTAGAAATTTTGCTAAAAGCGCTTTTTGTATCATCAATGACAAATGACAAATTTCTTCTTACCAAAAACTCAAAAAATAATTTATCTTCAAAACAAACAAAAAAAGGATCTCCTTTTTCATCAATAAAATCAGAATAATGAAAGTTTCTAATAAAATAAGAATCTGAGTCTACAATAACATAATTTTCAGCAATTCCAGTCTTGTAAAAATTGAGCTTAACTAACTGTTGAGTATACCAACTTTGTTCAAAATCTTCACCCATTATTTCTTCATCAGATATCAAATTTATTCCATCAAGTTCATTTTTGAAAAAATCAAAATCTAATTTTGGACATGAAACATAAAATGGTATCTTATCAACATTATATTTTTTTACAGATTCGTTAAGAATCTTTATTCTCTCCAAATCATTTTTGTAAGATTTACAATAGATAACTACCTTATACATGTTTCTTTTTCCCAGAAAGAAGTTTTCTAACAAGATAAAATTTCAAGAAAAATGGCAGTGATACCACAATTTTCAATAAACTTTTTTCATTTAAAGAATGATAAAAATAGTGTTTTATTTCATCTCTAGTTTTTCGTTTCCAAAGCTTTGAACTCCAAATAACTGACTGCAAATAAAAATATACACCAAGCTTCTCAAAAAACGTTCTCTTACCTTTTAGCGCTACAAGCATTATTTCATAATACATTGAAAAATTAGGATATAAGAAAGACTTTTCCACAGAAGGAGAATCGAGAGTTTTGTATCTATCTAATTCTGTTTTTTTTCTAAAGTTTCTATAATAGAAAAGTTTATCAGGATGTTTTACAAAATCGCCTTGCCTTATCAAATCAGACAATATTATAACATCAGCACCGTAATTTAAGCGGTCTCTTTTAACATCTTCTAAATAATTTCTTCTGACCATACCAAATATTGAATACCAACCTTCCCTCAATAATAAAGCTTTGAATCTCTGCAAATATGTCATGTTGGTGGTATCAAAATTATCATACATACTAAAATCACCTTCCATAATTACACCATCTTCATCCATGAACTCTATTGCTGGAGCGCACATCACAGCATCAGGATGACTTTCTAAACATTCTACACATTTTGATATAAACTTCTCATGCCAAACATCATCAAAAGAAGCCCAGGCAAAATATTTACCTTTAGATAAACGAAATACTAAGTCATAATTTTTTGCCGCGCCAATATTCTCCTTATTTCTATGGTAGCTTATTCTACTATCTTGTTTTGCATAATATCTGCATATTTCCTCTGTCTTATCAGTAGAACAATTATCAGATATTACAATTTCAAAATTCTCATAATCCTGTTTTAAGAGAGACTCAATTGCATATTTTAAATATTTCTCAGCATTATAGATCAAAAGACCAATGCTAACCAACTCTTTATTTGGATTGTTCATTTTTAAAATAATTTGTTATATACCATTCATACACCTTAGCAATTCCTTCTTCCAAAGAAGTTGTTGCCTGCCATCCTAAATTATTAATTTTTGAGACATCCATACACTTACGCGGAGTGCCATCTGGCTTAGTTGCATCAAATTTTAATTCACCATTAAAACCAATAATTTTTTTGATTAATTCTGCTAATTCGCGAATTGTAACATCAACTCCACTGCCAATATTAGTAAGATCTTTAATGTTTTTATTATTCATCACAAAAACGCAAGCTTCCGCCAAATCATCAACATAAAGAAATTCACGCATTGGCGTGCCACTTCCCCAAACTTCAACAAATTTTGTATCATTAACTTTTGCCTCATGAAACTTACGAATTAAAGCCGGCAAAACATGCGAACTGGTTAAATCAAAATTATCATTAATACCATAAAGATTTGTTGGCATTAATGGCACAAAGTCACAACCATATTGACTTTGATAGGCTTCGCACATCTTTACACCAGAAATTTTAGCAATTGCATAAGCGTAATTTGTTGGCTCAAGCTCTCCTGTTAAAAGATATTCTTCTTTAATTGGCTGCTTAGCAAATTTTGGATAAATACAAGAACTACCCAAGAAAACCAACCTTTGAACCTTATTTAAATATGAATTATGAATTATATTATTTTGAATTTGTAAATTTTCATAAATGAATTCTGCTGGCTTACTTCTATTAGCTTCAATGCCACCAACTTTTGCTGCTGCTAAAAAAACAAATTCAGGTTTTTCTTTAGCAAAAAAATCGCTAACTGCCTTTTGATCAAGCAAGTTAAGCTCCTGACGAGTTTTTGTAATAATATTATTGTAACCTTGTTTTTGTAATTCTCTTACAATTGCCGAACCGACCATTCCAAGATGACCAGCAATGTAGATTTTAGATTTTTTATCCATTTATAATGCTTTAATTTCTTTTAAAAATGCTTTCTCCAAACTATCTTCCTTATGCTTGTTTTTAAAACCTTGCGGAGTTCCTTCATAAACAATTTTAGCATCATTTAACACTGCAATTGAATCACAAATTTCATCCATATCTGATAAAATGTGAGAGCTAAAAAATATAGTTTTACCAGAATTTTTATAAGCAATTAATTCTTTTTTTAGCGCAATTCTTGCCTTTGGATCAAGACCGCTCATCGGCTCATCTAAAATTACCAAATCAGCTTCTGATAAAAACACCGCCAAAAGACCAAGTTTTTGCGTCATTCCTTTTGAATATTTAGTAACTTTTTGCTTCAACACTTCAAATCTTAAATCAAGATTTTCACAAATCTTTTGAGCTTTTTTTGGATTATATTTTTTCTTGTAAAAATCTAAAACAAACTTAAGAAACTCTTCTCCTTTCAAGTGCTGCGAAGGTTGGAACTTTTCTGGTAAATAACAAAGTTTTTTTCTGCTTTCTGGCAAAACTCTTGAAACACCAAAAATCTCAACTTCACCATGATCTTGATCTAAAAGGTCTAAGATAATTTTGATCAAAGTGGTTTTTCCCATACCATTCAAACCAATAAAACCAAATATTTCGTTTTTCTTAACTGAAAATTCAACTTTATTTAGAACAACTCTATCACCGAATGATTTAGAAATTTCTGAGATTTTTAACGGAAGCATTATTTACTATTAATTAAGTTGTTTATTGCAAGAAGAGAAAGAGTATAACCATCAACACCAAGCCCTGATATTACAGCAGTAACCACGTCACTCAACATTGAATGTTGTCTAAACTCTTCTCTTTTAAAAATATTAGAAATATGCAATTCAATTTTTGGTTTATCAAACATTTCAAGAGCATCTCTAATTGCAACTGAAGTGTGAGTATAAGCAGCAGCATTGATTATTATTCCATCAAAATTATCGATGGCATCTTGAATGAAAGAAACAATTTCTCCCTCATTATTTGATTGTTGAAAAGCCACATCAATTTCAAGTTCCTTGGCAAGCTTTTTACAATCACTCATAATTGCCGCAAGAGAACTCTCACCATAAATCTCTTTATCTCTTTTATGTAAGAGATTTAAATTTGGACCATTTAAAATTAGAATTTTAGGCATTTTTTGATAAATATTGGAGTTTTAAAAAGTAGAAAATTGTCACTGGAATTGAAAGACCATAAATGGTTCCAACAATTGATAGAGTAAACCAAATCTTAGTTAGCAAACCAAATAAAATTAGAGCAAGAATTGAGGCAAAAATTTTTCCAATCTTAATTTTCTTAATTGAAATTGTTGGAACACGGCTTGCCATCAATATCGCCACAATTGCCACATAAGTTATAACAACTAATGGTCTGCTGTAAAATCCTTCACCAAATTCATAAAATAAAACCATCGGCAACATTGACATTGCAGCACCGCATGGCGCAGGAATTCCTTTGAAAAAATATTTTTCTATAATTGGATTTGTAACTTCTTTAGTTAAATCAACGTTAAACCTAGCAAGGCGAACCGCACCACAAACTGCGAAGAACAAAACCAATGCCCAATCAAGACCTTTAATATCAGAAAATGTATTTACCCAACAATAAATAACAAAACCTGGGACAACGCCAAAATTTACGAAATCTGCCAAAGAATCAAGCTGTGCCCCAAAATCGCTGCTTGAGTTAAAGAATCTTGCTAATCTGCCATCAATTCCATCCATAAAACCAGATAGTAAAACAAAAGCTGTTGCCATTTGATATTCCCCATGAATTGCATAGCGAATTGCTGACAAGCCAACACAGATGCTCGCTAAAGTTACCATGTTTGGTATCATCGCTAAAACTGGATGAGCTTTTTTAGTGCTTTTATTATGTTTACTAGACATGTAAATTTAAATTAAATTAAAAAATTATTTACTTAACGTGAATAGTATTTATCTTTTAGCAATCACTTAAAAAAGCAAGTTTTTCAATTCAAAATAAATTTCAAAAAAACATGAAAAAAACTGATCAAGAATTAACCAGACAAATGGCTAATTGTATTAGATTTTTATCAATTGATGCCATAGAGCGTGCTGCTTCAGGACATCCAGGAATGCCAATGGGAATGGCTGATGTTGCAACAATTCTCTTTACCGAGTTTTTGAAATTTAATGCTAAAAAACCAGAGTGGCTTGATCGTGATCGCTTTGTTTTATCAGCAGGACATGGCTCAATGCTTTTATATTCACTACTTTATCTAACAGGCTACAAAGATATTGAAATTGATGATATTAAAAATTTCCGTCAACTTGGCGCTAAATGCGCTGGACACCCTGAATACGGACATCTTGATGGTGTTGAAACCACAACTGGTCCTTTAGGGCAAGGAATTGCTAACGCCGTTGGTATGGCAATTTCTGAAAAAATGATGGCTGCACGTTTAGGTAGTGATTTAATAAATCACAAAACTTACTGCATCGCTGGAGATGGTTGTTTAATGGAAGGAATCAGTCAGGAAGCCATTTCACTTGCCGGACATTTAAATTTAAATAAATTAGTTTTACTTTGGGATAATAACTCAATTTCAATTGATGGCAGCACTTCTATAACCACTTCTGAAAATATGAAGATGCGTTTTGAAGCTTGCGGCTTCCATGTTATAGAAATTGATGGTCACAATTTTGACGAAATCAGATCAGCTTTAACTAAAGCACAAAATTCTGATAAGCCTGTGATGATTGATTGCAAAACTGTAATCGCTTACGGCTCACCAAATAAAGCTGGTTCAGAAAAATCACATGGTTCTCCTCTTGGCGAAGATGAAGTTAAAAAAACCAGAGAAAAACTTGGCTGGTCACACGGCGCTTTTGTAATTCCTGAAGAGCTTGAAGAGAAGTGGTTAGAAGCGGGAAAAAGATCAAATAAAACCTTCAAAGAATGGGAAGAAAAATTTGAAAAACTTGATGCTAAAAAATCTACTGATTTAAAGAGAGTTCTAAAACATGAATTACCAGAAGATTTTAAGAAAAACTTGGAAAGCTTTAAACAAAAAATCTTTCTTGAAAAACCAAAACAAGCAACTCGTAAATCTTCACAAAATGTGCTTGAATTATTAACTGCTGAATTACCTGAATTAATTGGTGGATCTGCTGATTTAAGCGGTTCAGTTTTAACCAAAACTTCTCACACAAAATCAATTAATAAGAGTGATTTTTCTGGCCGTTATATTCACTATGGAATTAGAGAACATGCCATGGGAGCAATAATGAACGGTATCGCGCTTCATGGTGGATTCATACCATATGGCGGCACATTCTTAGTATTTTCTGATTATATGAAACCTGCAATCAGACTTGCAGCTTTGATGCAATTACAAGTAATTTATATTTTCACTCATGATTCAATTGGTCTTGGCGAAGATGGACCAACTCATCAACCAGTTGAACATTTGGCTACATTACGCGCAATTCCAAATTTAAATGTCTTCCGCCCTGCTGATGCACAAGAAACAATTGGCTGTTTTGAACAAGCGTTGAAATCTAAGAAGACTCCATCAGCAATGATTCTAACCAGACAGAATGTTTCTTTCTTGCGCAGCTCTTACACTAAGGATGCTGGTCTTTGCGGCTATGGTGCTTATATCGTTTCTGACACTGCACTTGAAATTGAACCTGACGTGGTAATTATTGCCAGCGGTTCAGAAGTTACTATTGCCGTTGAAGCAAAAGAAAAGTTACATAAAAACGGTTTTGCGGTTCGAGTTGTTTCAATGCCTTGCTACGAAATGTTTGAGAATCAAGAGCAATCTTATCGTAATAAAGTTTTAGGACCTGAAAATGTTTTACGTGTTGCAATTGAAGCTGGTATTGACCACGGTTGGTATCGTTATATCGGCAAAGACGGTATCTTCATTGGCATGGAAACTTTTGGTGCTTCTGGAAAAGCTGAAGATTTATACAAGCATTTCAACATCACTTCTGATTATGCCTGCGAAAGAATTGTTGCTGAATTAAAAAGCAGACGCAAATCTGCCATCGCAAAATATAAGGATAAAGACGACGTTCTTGACGAAATGGAAAAATATAAAGAACAAGTTCGCAAGGAAGTTGAAAGCGAAGATGATGAAGACTAACTAAATAAAGATATAAACTAAATGGGCTTAGTAAGTCTTGAAAATATTAGCTTCAAAATAAATGATCAGAAAATCATCAACAACATTTCACTTAATTTAAAAAAAGGTGAGATTACCACTTTGATTGGTCCTAATGGTGGCGGCAAGACCTCAATTGCACGTATTGCTCTTGGAATTTTAGAACCTAGTTCTGGAAAAGTTATCAGAAATTCTGATTTAAAAATTGGCTATATGCCACAAAAAATCAATATTGATAAGACCATTCCTCTTACAGTTGAAAGCTTTCTTAGACTTTCAATTCAGAATATTAAATTTGATGATGAGGTGAAAAGCCTGATTTCTCGCCTTAAAATAGATAGTCTTTTAAATAAACAAATTCATGAAATTTCTGGCGGGCAAATGCAAAAAGTTTTGTTTTTGCGAGCAATTATTAATAAGCCCGATTTGTTGGTTCTAGACGAACCAACTCAATATATGGATATCAATGCCACCGAAGAATTTTATCAAATAATTGATGAGATTAGAAAAGCGCAGAACTGCGCTATTTTACTGATTTCACATGATCTTCACATGGTAATGCAAAAAACTGATTCTGTCTTTTGTGTTAACCAACATGTATGCTGCCACGGCTCACCAGAATCAATCAATCAACATCCAGAATATATTTCACTTTTTGGCAAGAGAACCGCAATTGGTATTTATCAGCATCATCACGACCATAAGCATTAGCGGCTATTATCTAACAATTTCTAGTGCCAAACTAATCTTACTTGCAACCTTTTCTGAGAACCAGGGCAAGGATCTGGAGCAAATACTCTATTTCTTGCATTAATAGAACAAGTTGACTTTCCAATGCAAGCTGCTGTAACTATGCTAACGCTTGATCCAGCATTACATGATGAATCAATAACACAAGAATTAGGACTGCCATAGCTTGCAAAATAAACATAACCCCAAGTTTTACCAGCTGGAGCAGTCATGGTAAGAGTTGAATTTTCTGCAACTAAAAAACATTTACTAAGACTATAGGCGCAAGAATCGGCAGTAGAAAATTACCATTCTCACAACTATAATTTATATAACCAGAATAACCAAGAGCAAGAGAGCAGGATAAAGTTCCAGAGTCAGGAATTGCTAATGTACCATTGTCTATTCCAGGAAAACCATTAACATGACAATCTTTTTTACAAATGCCACCAACCTTTGTATAGTCACTTTCGCAATCAACGCAGTTAGATGATATGCTGTAACCAGCAACACAAGTGGCACAACCAGAACTAATATCATAGTTGCCAGCACAACCACAAGGTGTAGTTACTGATAAGCTTCCGTTATTACAACTATAGCTTAATGAACCAGAATAATTACCTAGAGTACAAGATAAGCTACCATTGCCAGAATGAACAGTGGTATCAACAACACCACCCTGACCAGTTACATCACAGTCCATTTTGCACACTCCACCAACCTTATAATATCCAGCAATACATTCACTACAATTTGTACCAGTATATCCAGCTTCACATTGACTACAATTATCCCCAAAAAACCCTGTAGCACATATATCACAATTCTCACCACTAAATCCAACAGGGCAAGAATAGCAGTGATCACCTTCACACACCGTGTTGTAAACAGCATCTTCACATTCAAATAATGCTTTTCCTGTTAATGCTGAAACAACAGTTGGAGCACCATAAATTGTTGCAATTCCCATTGAAACACCAATCATCAAACCAAATGACATTCTACCAGTAAAAAATCCTATCCCAACAGAAATTATAGCAAAACAAGCAAATGCTTTACCAGCAGGTCCCGTAGCTATATTGCTTGCATTGCACATCACAGAATCAATAGCACTAGCAGCAAAGGCATCAAGAGTAACAAAAAAAATTATCAGACTTGTTAATGAAAAAATAATTTTCTTCAATGCTATAACCTAATTATTTTATTAATTTTGCGATATGTTCAAAAACCTGTAACACATCATGATGAAAAATATTTTCTACAAATAAACTCTTCTTTTCAACTGAATCCGATATTTCCTGTAAAATTGGCACTTCACCAAGAAAATCAATTTGCATTTTTTTAGCTAAATTTTTTGCACCATCCTTGCCAAAAATATATTTTTTCTCATCACCCATTTGTAAATAAGACATGTTCTGAATTAATCCTAAAATTGGAATTTTTAATTTTCTAAAACAATCAATCGATTTAACCACATCAATTACCGAAAGGCTTTGTGGCGTTGAAACAATAATTGCCCAGTCAAGAGGAAATTTTTCAGCGAGGCTTAAATAAACATCTCCCGTTCCAGGCGGCATATCAATTATCATCACATCAACTTCATTACCATCAAACTGCCAATTCACCATATTAATTAATTGATATAAAATCTTTGTTACCATTGGTCCACGCCAGACACCTGCTGAATTCTCATCGATTAAAGATCCAATTGAAATGCATTTAACACCGTGAGAAATAAGCGGTAACATCAAATTATCCTTAGTTTCTGGCTGTTTTTGCAAATTCATTAAATATGGAATTGATGGTCCATAAATATCGGCATCAAGCAAAGCAACATTTAAACCGCTTTTTTGCAGTGCTGCAGCCAAATTACAAGCAATTGTAGATTTACCAACTCCGCCTTTTGCTGAAGCAACAGCAATAATTTTTTTAACTCCTAAAACTTTTGGAATCGCCGAATTTACTGGTTTATTTGGCTCTTGTCTCTCTTTAGAATTTTCGTGAGAAGTAAGAACAATAGTAACTTTTTTAACTCCAATTGTGCTTATTATATTCTCCTCACATAATTTTGCTAACTTCTCGCCCTGCTTCTTATCAATTCCTAAACTTCCAATATTAATTGCAAAACCAATATTTTCATGCTTTTCAACTATGCCTTGAATAATATTATCATCGCTTAATTTTTTATTTTTAATTCCAAATTCAAGTAATGAAATATCACTTAAAGTTTTTAAAATTCTTTCTCTCATCTAAGTATACCATATTAAGTTAATCTTGCATATTAATCATTACCTATCGCTTAAGGTCTATTTTACTTTTATTTTGCTTTTTACTAACCTGAATAGTTACATATTCAAGTTAGTAAAAAGCAAAATAAAAGTAAAATAGACCTTAAGCGATAGGCAATCTTAACTTAATATGCTATAATCAAAAATTTATTGTAAAAAGGACAAGTGTAGTTATTATTATTTTCTTAATTCTTGAACATAACCCAGATAAAATTCAAACATGACAACAAAATTTTTCGGCTTAAAAGATATAAAAACTTTTGCTTTTCAAAGTCCTTGGGGTGATTCAGGTAATATGGGACAAGGCAACAAGCCAAATGAAGAAGCTTCTTTTAAACCAAAAAATCAACAGCCCAATAATCAAAGACCTAATTTCAAACCAAAAAATTCTGAGAGTTTTTCTAAAAAATTTGAAAAATTCTTTAAAAATAATTTTGGTGGTGGATCTGGTGGCAATGGTGGCGGCAAAAATATTTTTGACAGATCAAAAGATAAAACTCCAAAATCGATCATCGGATTAATAGTTTTAGCTTTGGTTTTTTTATGGCTTTCAAGCGGAGTTTACAAAGTTGATTCTGACGAAAACGCAGTGGTGCTTTATTTCGGGAAGTTTTACAGCGTTGAAACTCCGGGGTTAAATTACCATATTCCTTTTCCTTTTGGTCAAGTAATTAAGAAAAAAGTAACAACCGTAAATACTGAAGAATTTGGTTTCGTTTCAAATAGTAAAGATAATAGCAGAAACCTTGAAGCTGAGAGCTTGATGCTTACAGGAGATGAAAATATTGTTGATATTGAATTTCAAGTTCAATGGCAAATCTCTGATATAAAAAATTTCGTTTTCAATATTGCTGAACCAAATCAAGCAATAAGAAAAACCGCTGAGAGCGCAATGCGTGAGATCATTGCAAGAACTCCAATTGTTGATGCGCTTTCTGATGGCAAAAAAAATATTGAATCACAAACCAAGGATTTATTACAACAAGTTTTGGATCAATATGGTGCTGGTGTTAGAATTGTCTTAGTGCAACTTAGAAGAGTTGATCCACCATTAAAAGTAATTGATGCTTTCCGCGATGTTCAAACTGCGAAAGCTGATAAGGAAAAAGAAATTAACCAAGCTCAAGCTTACGCTAATGATATTATTCCAAGAGCAAGAGGTATGGCTGCAGAAATGGAACAACAAGCACAAGCTTTTAGTCAGGAAGTTGTTGCTAATGCCAAAGGTGAAGCTGGAAGATTTGTTGCTATATATAACCAATATACCAAAGCAAAACAAGTTACAAAGAAAAGAATGTATCTTGAAACTATGGAAAAAATTTATCGCGATATGGATAAGGTTTTCATTGATAAAAATACTGCTAAATCAGGAGTAGTTCCTTATTTTCCATTAAATGATATTACTAAACCAGCTCCTACAAAACAAAATCAATAATATGAACGAGAAAAGAGTTATTCAAATTTTAATTGCGGCATCAATTGCCTTAATTCTGATAAACGGCACATTTTTTACAGTTGATCAAAGACAGCAAGTTTTGGTTTTACAATTTGGCGAACCAAAGCGCATCATTGATAAACCAGGTATTAAAATGAAATTACCTTTCTTACAAAATACAGTTTTCTTTGATAAGAGAATTATTGATTTGGTGATTGCTGAACAAGAAGTTATTGCTTCAGATCAAAAACGCTTAATCATAAATGCTTACACTAAATATAAAATTGTTGATCCGCTAAAATTTTACACAACTGTAAATAATTTTTATGGTCTTGAAAGCAAATTATCGGCAATTCTTGATTCAAGCCTTAGACAAATTATTGGTGAAGTAACCTTGAGTGATCTTCTCACAACTGATCGCGTTAATGTTATGACAAAAATCAAAGATGTTGTAAGTAAAGAATCGGAAATTTTTGGCGTTAAAATTATTGACGTTCGTATAATGAGAGCTGATTTACCAAAAGAAAACTCTGATGCAATTTTTGCTCGTATGCAAACTGAGCGTGAAAAAGAAGCCAAAGAAATTAGAGCAAATGGTGCTGAAGAAGCACAAAAAATCAGAGCAGAAGCTGATAAAGAAAAAACCATTATTATTGCCGAAGCAAAGAAATTAGCTGATCTTACGCGCGGTAATGGTGAAGCTGAATCAACAAAAATTTATGCTGAAGCCTATGGTAAAGACCCTGAATTTGCTGATTTCTACCGTTCAATGAATGCATATTCTACATCTCTAAAAAGTGAAAAAACTAAAATGGTTATTTCACCTGACAGTGAATTTTTCAAATATTTTGGCAATGCAAGAAGCGCTAATTAAAATATGAAAAAAATATCAAATAATCTAATGCGCATTTTCATTTTTATATTAATTATTAGCTTCAATGCTAACGCCTTTGCTCAAAGCACTGCAACAAAACAAGTTCTTGCTTCAGGCTTTGCCGATATAGTTGAAGAATTACTTCCTTCCGTTGTAAATATTTCAACCAACTCAAAAAATAACAATTCGTCTGATCCTTCACAAAATGAACAATTTGAAAATTTTAGAAACCAAACTGATAATCAAAGAAAAAAATCTCCAATGGTTGGTTCAGGCTTTATCGTGTCAAAAGATGGTTTAATTTTGACTAATAACCATGTTGTTGATGATGCCGAAGAAATTACAATCAGCCTGAATGATAAGTCAAAATATAAAGCTAGAGTTGTTGGATCAGACCAAAAGACAGATTTAGCATTATTAAAAATTGATACTACGAAAGAACTAACAGCAGTTAAATTTGGTGATTCAAATAAATCAAGGATTGGAGATTTTGTTATTGTAATTGGTAACCCTTACGGGCTTGGTGGCTCAGTTTCAGTTGGTATTATTTCAGCACGAGGACGCGATGTTAATAACGGACAAGTAGAAGATTTTATTCAAACTGACGCCGCAATTAATAAAGGTAATTCTGGCGGTCCAATGTTTAACGTTAATGGTGAAGTAATTGGAATTAGCACCGCACTATTCTCACCTTCTGGCGGCAGCGTTGGTATTGGATTTGCCACACCTTCATCAACAATATCACAAATTTTTAAACAATTAAAAGATAATGGTGAAGTAAGCCGCAGTTGGCTTGGTGTCTCAGTTCAAGATGTTTCTGACGAAATTGCTCAGTCAGTAAAAATGGAAAAAACTAAAGGTGCCTTCGTTATAGATGTAACACCAAATGGACCAGCTTCGCAAGCTGGAATTGTGCCTTCTGACATTATAATAAAGTTTGATAATCAGGAAGTTCTTGATATGAAAGTTTTGCCAAGAATTGTTGCTAAAACTCCGATTGGTAAAACCGTAAAAGTTACAATAATTCGTGGTGGCAAGGTTAAAATTCTTGACGTTAAAATTTCTAAAATGAAAAGCGAAGATGTGGCAATCAAGAAAATAGCAAACTCCAAAAATAATAGAAAGCTTCCTAAAGCAAGCGAATACTCTCTTGAAATGGGCTTATCTGAAATTAATGAAAAAATTAGAAAAGAAAAAAATGATAATAATCTTAAAGGTTTGATGGTTGTTGATGTTTCACCAAAATCAGAAGCAGCCAAAAAAGGAGTGATTGCAGGAGATGTAATTTTATCAGCAAATCAAATTCCCCTAAACTCAATTCGTGATTTCAAAAAAATTATTGATGATAGTAAAAAATCAACCAAGAAAATTTTTCTTTTTATCAAAAAGGATAATTCAAATTACGGAATCGCGTTATCAACAAATTAATTTTATTTCTAACACATCCGTTATCATGAAACTACAGCCGCTTTTAGCGGCTGTTGGCGAAGGATCTTCCTGAGATCTTTCTCTAAGAATTTGTAGAAGAAATTCTATAGCTCAAGATGACAATAATAATAACTTTTATGCAAACAGTAATAATATTTGGCGGCTCAGGTTTTGTGGGTCGTAGCTTAATTTCTAAATTACTCAAACAGAATTTTCGTGTTAAAATTATAAGTAGAGATTATGAAAAATCCTCTTACTTAAAAACATTCGCCGGACCTGATATCTTATCAATTCAGGCATGGAATTATCATGATTTTTCTAAGCTTGATGAAATATTCACAAGAGATTCCATAGTAATTAATTTAGTTGGTCTACTAGCCGAAGAAAAAAAAGGAGATTTTAAAAAATATCACACAAATTTAGCAGAGAAAATTGCCAAAAAATGTGCTGAATTTAATGTTAAGTTTTTTGTTCAATTATCAGCCCTTGCAATAGAGAAATCAAAGACTTCAAAATACGCTCTAAGCAAATTAGAAGGTGAAAAATTAATTATCAAAAATTTCCCACAAGCAACAATTTTACGCCCTTCGGTTATCTTTGGAGAAAATGATAATTTCTTCAATAAATTTAGAAATATGATAAAATTCTCACAATTCGTACCTTTAATTGATAATGGAAAAACAAATTTCCAACCAATTTATGTTGAAGATCTCACTGACATAATTTGCAAAGCAATTTCAAATAATTTTTATCAAGGAAAAATTTATGAAATTGGTGGTGATAAAATCTATAGTTTAAAACATCTTTTTGAGCTTGTCGGCTCTTACTTAGACAAAGAAATTAGATTTAATAATTTGCCACTTTATCAAGCAAAAATATTGGCATTTTTTCTTGAAATTTTTACTAAAAAAATTCTTACCCGCGACCAGATTGAATTGCTGAAAACTGATAATATTTTAAGCGATAACTCATTTAAGAAAGACTTTAACATTAATCCTAAATCTGTTGAGGAAATAGTTCCTAATTACATAATCTAATGTTTACAAGCAAATGCCCAGCCAAAATAAATTTATTTTTAAAACTTATCTCTAAAAGAGCTGATGGTTTTAATGAGCTTGAATCGCTATTTGCTTTTCTTGATTTACATGATGAATTGGAAGTAAGCATTTCAAAATCACCAAAAATAGAAATAACTGGAGAATTCTCTAAAATCCTTAATCCACAAAATAATCTCTTCACTAAAATTCTTGATTTCTTTTCTGATAAATTTGGCATTACAAAAAACCTTCAAATAAAAATAGCTAAAAATATTCCTATTGGAGCTGGTCTTGGCGGGGGATCATCAGATGCTGCTTATTTCATGAAAGCGTTAAATGAAATTTTTAAATTAAATTTATCAAAAGAAGAATTACAAAAAATATCTCTTAATTTTGGTTCTGACATTGCTTTCTTCTTTGAAAATCAAGCTTCCATCATTCGTGGTCGTGGTGAAATAATTACAAATTTTCCAAAATTTAAAGAAATTCCAATTTTATTAATTAATCCAAAAATTCATCTTTCAACAAAAGATGTTTTCAAGAATCATGATAAGAATTTTTCACATAAAATTTCTGATCTTACATTACAAGAAACAGCCGTTTTAGAATTAATAAAAACATTGCCAAATGATCTTACAAAACCAGCAATATCAACGCTTCCAATAATTTCTGAAATTTTAAGTGAAATGAAAAATGAAGATGCTGAAATTGCTAAAATGTCAGGAAGTGGGGCAACTTGTTTTGCAATTTTTAATGATGAAAACAAGCTAGAAAATGCTTATAAAAATTTAGTCAAAAAATTCCCTGAATTTTTTATTAAAAAAACTGCTATTTTTTCATATTTATGAAAATATCAGGACCACGCAAATCTTACGGAATGCAGACTGTTGAACAAAAACTTTCTAACCTACTCTCCTCAAATAAATTCACCGGCAATAAAAAAGAATTTATCATCATCAATAACTTAATAAAAAATTGGGAAGAAATAATTGGAAAAAAATATGCGCCCTTCTGTTATCCAAAATCAATTACTTCTGATAAAAGCGAAAAAAATCTAAAACTAACAATAGCCGCTCATAACTCTTCAATAGGCTTCCAGCTTGAAAGCAACTCAGAATTTTTACTTGAAAAAATAACCAAACTTTATGGCTATAAAGTAATTTCTAAAATCATTATAAAGCAAGAACCAAAGCAAGTTAAAAGCAATTCTGAAATAGAAATAAAACTTTCAAAAGAAGAGCAAGAAAAAATAGATTCACAGCTTAAGAATGTTGAAAATCAAGAGTTGGCGGAAGTTTTATCTCTCTTAGGAAAAGATATTTATCAAGAAGTTAAGTAGCCGATTGCAACCTTCTATTTCTCTCATCTCTCATCTTCGCAAAATCATCTCCAGCGTGATATGAAGAGCGTGTCAGTGGACTTGATGAAACCATCAAGAAACCTTTATTATAAGCAGCTTTTTTATAAAATTCGAATTCTTCTGGATGAACATAACGATCAACCGGCGCATGGCGCATTGTTGGGCGCAAATATTGTCCAATCGTCAAGAAATCAATATCGGCACATCTCATATCATCCATAACTTGTAAAACTTGATCTTTATTTTCACCAAGACCAACCATCAAACCAGATTTGGTAAACATTGATGGATCAATTTCTTTAACTCTTTTTAAAAGCCACAAAGAATGAAAATAACGCGCACCAGGACGAATTGTGGCATAAAGACCGGGAACAGTTTCAATATTGTGATTAAAAACATCAGGCTTTGACGCTACAACTTTTTCTAATGCACCATCTTTTCTTAAAAAATCAGGCGTTAAAATTTCAATTGTTGTTTGCGGAGATTTTTTTCTAACATTTTCAATACATTTTACAAATTGGTCAGCACCACCATCAGGCAAATCATCGCGATCAACCGAAGTAATAACAATATGTTTCAAACCAGAAACCTTTGCCACATCACCAACATTTTCTGGTTCATGAGGATTTACCATGTCCGGCTTACCAGTTTCAATATTGCAAAATGAACAAGCTCTGGTGCAAACTGAACCAAGGATCATCACTGTTGCATGCTTTTGCGCCCAGCATTCACCAATATTTGGACAAGCTGCTTCTTCACAAACTGTATGTAATTTTTTAGAATTGAGTAATTCTTTAGTCTCGTAATAACCCTTTGATTGTGGAGCTTTAACACGAATCCAATCAGGTTTACGCTCTAATGTTTCTTTCGGAGAAGTTTTTGCAAAACCTTTCAAATCTTTATTATCAAGCTTTGCTATTTGTCCACTTTCTCTTTTTTCTTCTCTTGTTTCCATTTTTTATCTTTTCTTACCTTATTAAAACGTCATCCTGAACCTTAGAATTTCTTTTAGAAATTCTTGGTGAAGGATCTCTTGCAATCCAATGAGATCCTTCGTGTCACTTAGATTCCCCAGTTATAACATATTTTGCAATATCAGCAATATTTGTTGAATGATCTGCTAAGCGTTCAAAACTCTTAGCGATGAATAAAATATTAATGATTTTTTCTGCCTGACTTTTGCTGAAATTATCATTTTCAAGAATCATGAATAAGCTGCTATAAATCTTATCAATCTGATCATCTCTGGTTAGAACATCTTCTGCTAAACGAAAATCTTGGTCATTAAAAGCAATGATTGAATCATGCACCATTCTCTTTGATAGCTCAACCATTTGTAACATTGATGATTTAACTTTTTCATCAAAAGATTTTGCACCAATACGATCAATCTTTTTAATAATGCTTTTAGCCTGATCACCAACTCTTTCTAAATTTGAAGAAACTTTTAGAGCTGACACAATGTAACGTAAATCAACTGCCATCGGCTGGCGTAATGCAAGCATCGTTGTCACTTTTCTTTCAACCAAAAAATCAAGAGTATTAATCTTATAATCGTGAGAAATAATCTGATTTAAAAAATCAACTTTTGCTAAAGAATCATCACTATGTTTAATTATTTCAGAAACCATATCAATTGAAGTAAGAACTAAATGCATCATCTCATCAACCGTGCCAGCAATTGATTGTAAATCCTTATCGTATGATTTTACTGTATGTTCTTTTAGAGTCATTTTTTAAAAAATTGAATTTATGAAAGCTAATGTTTATAATTCTCATTAAATTCTACCAAACAAGCAAAATCAAGGGAAAAAATGGTGATTGTTCGTTAATTGATTAATTGTAGTAATAAAATCTTATTCGCTGGTTCCCGCTAAGTCGAAACCAAGAATAAGATTTTATTTAGCTTCTCTTGGTTTGTGACAAGCTCAATCAGCAAGAAGCTAAAAATAGTATACCAAAGAAATAAATTATAAAAAAACATGAAGAAAGTTTTAGTAATAGGATCTGGAGGAAGAGAACACGCTATTTGCGAGCAATTTAAAAAATCGTCACAAATTGAACGCCTCTTTGCTCTACCAGGAAATGGCGGAATTAGTGAAATCGCTGAGATAATTGATAATATCAAAATTGATGAACATCAAAAAATAATTGATTTTTGTAAAAATACACAAATTGATTTTGTGTTTGTAGGACCTGAGCAGCCTTTAGTTGCAGGCTTGGTTGATGATTTAGAAAATGCAGGAATTCGTGCTTTTGGACCTTCAAAAAAGGCTGCTGAGCTTGAAGGATCAAAAGTTTTTATGAAGCAAATTGCCGTTGATAATAAAGTTCCAACCGCAATTTATGAAACTTTTTTTGCTGAAGAACCAGCAATTGAATTTGCTAAAAAACTTGGTTTTCCTTGTGTAATAAAAGCCGATGGACTTGCTGCAGGAAAAGGCGTAATCATTGCCCAAAATTTAGATGAGGCTGAAACTTCAATTAAAGAAATTTTTGGCGGTAAATTTGGTTTAGCGGGAAATAAAATAATTATTGAAGAATTTTTAAATGGCTTTGAAGCCAGCTATTTTGTGCTTTGCGATGGTGATAATTTTATTTCACTTGGCTTTGCTCACGATCATAAAAAAGTTGGTGAAAATGAAACAGGTCCAAACACTGGTGGAATGGGCACTTTCGCACCCTCACCTTTTATTAGCAAAGCTTTAGAAAATGAAATTATAAAAACAATTATTGAACCAACTTTACAGGGTATGAAAAAAATTCATGCGCCTTTTAGAGGAATTTTATTTGCTGGTTTAATGATCAATGAAAAAGGTGCGAAACTTCTTGAGTTTAACACCCGCTTTGGCGATCCAGAAACACAGGTTGTTTTGCCAAGAATTAAAACAAATTTTGTTGATTTAATTGAAGCCGCAATTGATGGCAAGCTTGATAAAATGGAAGTTGAATTTGACGAAGAAAAAAAATTAGTCTGCGTGGTCATGTGCGCAAAAGGTTATCCCGAAATCTATCAAAAAGGCACTGAAATCAAGGGTTTGAAAGATGCAGCAAAAACTCAAGATGTAAAAGTTCTTCATGCTGGAACAATAAAGAAAGATGGAAAAATTTTAGCAAATGGTGGCAGAGTTTTAAATATTATTGCTGAAGGAAAATCTTTTGAAGAAGCACGTAAAAAAGCCTATAAAACCGTTGATTTAATTGATTGGGCGGATGGCTTTGTAAGAAGAGATATTGCGAAGAAAGCTGAGGGTTTTTAAGCAAATTATCTCTCTTTTGTTTCACCATCATCTTTTAAACTTGTAGCACTCCAACCTCTTGGTTTTGTTTCTTTATGCCTTTCAAAACCATGTTTTGCTTTTTCTTCAAATATTCTTTTTCTTGTGTCTTTCATTTCACCATAAGAAGCAGAATCACCTTCTAAATAAAGCCCTCTCACCGGCATACCACTTCTATCACTTTTGTTTCTTTTAATTAATCCACTTATTTTTTCCTCATCAAGTTTTTTACCAACATCTAAAAAATCATCCAAAGGCATCCTATCAAGACCCACCTGTTTCGTTTTACCATCTGTAGTAAGATATCTTCTATCTTGTAATTTATTATTTGAGAAACGCTTTTCCCACATATCAACATAGCGTGGCAAATTCCTCACATACTCAACTTCTTCTCCACTTTCTTGTATTGCAGTTGTTGCAGTCACCGAAATTGAATATTCAATGGGTTTTTCTAACCCTCTTTTTTCATTGCTTATCATAGTCAACATTTTATCAAAAGCTGTAGAAAAAAGATTCTGAACACGATATTTATTATTAGTTGAAATATCTGATACGTAAACAAATGTTCCAACATCATCAGGAACTTTAAGATTAGCACGCTTCTGAGGATCATTAATTGTAACCAATATCACATTCACAAATTCACCACCTTCATTTTCTAAGATGAACATAGTAGCATTGTCATCATGACCAAATTCACGATGAAAATTATCTACAGCATCTTTCATTTTTTCTGGTGATGTTGGTTGACGAGGATCCTTTATTCTTTCACCTTTTTTAGAAATTGTTTCTTGCAATTGAGCTTCAGAATCAACTGTAATAGAATTTAGACCTGTGATGGCATCTCTACACTTTGCTGCCTCTTCTTGACTGGTTACAACTTTTAGATAAAAATCTTCATCACCGCGAGTAAAAAGATATTTCCTCTTACCATCTAAATCAGAAAATGGATTTGTCATAAATTATTACATATTTTTGGAAAAATAAAGCTGCTAATACCGTAACAGATTTTCAAAAAATCATCGATATAAACTTTACAAAACCTAGGCAATTGTATACTAAATGACTGGTCAATTTTTGTCTTTTCGCTGGTTGAGCTTGTCGAAACCAAAGAAAAGACAAAAATAATTTTATCCTTGGTTTCGACAAGCTCAACCAGCGGATAAAACTATTTTCTACAATCATCTAGATGTATAATCAGCAAAACCTAAAATGAAACCTGACTTGCACCCTGATTATCAGTATCAGCAACCACTTCATTTTCAGATTTCTGATACACGGCTGCATAATATTTTTCCAACTTATCAGTCTCTTTAATTTGGCTTGATAAAGTATAGCCATTATCTTTCAAATAAATTGCTGCAAGGTTTCTTAGCCTTTCTGGTCTGGTTAAATAAACCCATTCAACTTCAAGTAAATTTATTTTATCTTCATAAGCAATAATATCACTTTCCGCTCTGCTAATATCATCTTGCAAAGCTTCCACTTTAAATTGCACTGTAAACATGAAAATTACGCTGAAAAACACAGCGGCAATCATGCTGCAATTTGCTAAATAAAATTTATCTAATGAGTCCCAAAGTTCTTTCATTTACTATTTTATAATTTAATCGCAACCCGCATTTTAGCTGATCGCGCACGGTTATTTTCTTTTAACTCTTCAGGACTTGCCTGAATTGTTGATTTATTTACAATACGAAAATTCTTTTTCACTTCCACCATACCAATCGGCTCATACCTTGATTTCACTTGATTTAAGCCTGCTTCTTCTTTCAAAAAATTCTTTACTATCGAATCTTCCAAAGAATGAAATGAAACCACAATAAGCCTTCCACCATGCTTTAACAAAGTGAGAGAGCTTGCGAGAGCCATTTTCAACTCTTCTAATTCAGAATTCACAAAAATACGAAAGGCTTGAAAGGTTCTAGTTGCAGGATCTGTTTTGGAATAACCAAAATAAAAAGATCTAACAATGCTCGCCAGATCTCTGCAACTAGTGATCGCTTTACTTCTCCTCTCTTTAACAATTTTTTTAGCAATTGCTCTTGCCTTTGGTTCTTCACCAAATTCTTTAATAATTTTTGCTAATTCTTCTTCGCTAAATTCATTAACCACTTCAAAAGCGCTAAGTGAATTTTTTTGATCCATTCTCATATCAAGTTTTGCGTCGGAATCAAATGAGAAGCCGCGCTTCATCTCATCAAACTGCATTGATGAAACTCCAAGATCAAAGATCATGGCGTCCACTTGCTTAACTCCCTTTTCTTCTAAAAGCGTTTCGCAATCGGAAAATTTTCCTGACAAAAAAGTAAAATTTTCTGGAAATTTTTTTTGTAATTCCAAAACAAATTTTTTGACCGATTCATCACGATCAACCCCAAAAACATGGCAATTTGCACTTTCCAAAATTGCTGTGGAATAACCACCAGCACCAAAGGTTGCGTCTAAATAAACTTCGCCATCTTTTGGAGCTAAATTCATAATTATCTCCTTTAACAAGACCGATTTATGAAACTCTGAGTTACCCATTTTCATAGGCTCTACTCTTTATTTAAGACGCAGCAAGCTGCGTTGAGCTTTAGCATTTTCTTTGGCTTTTGAAACATAAATTTCAAATTTTTCTGGCTGCCAAATTTCAAAGGTTGGACCTTTTCCAACAAATACTGCTTTATCTTTTAGCTTAGCTTTTTTAAGCAAATTTTCTGGCAAAATTACTCGCCCATCAGAATCAAGCGAAAGCTGCATTGATCCCCCTAAAATTGCTGTCGCAAAGGAATCTCTTTCTTCAGAAAATGGATCAAGTTTGTCGATTGATTCAGATAAGAGTTTGATGCGTTCTATGTCACAGCCTTCAATACAGTCATTGATGAATGATTCGTAAACAATCACTCCTGAGAAATCATTATTAACTAAGGACGCGCGAAATTGTGCTGGAACAGAAACCCTGCCCTTGCTGTCAATTTTATTCGTAAATGTTGAAAGAAATAGCGCCATTACTGCTTTCTTGCCCTTAATAATTTATAAATATTCCTTAAAAATCTTCCGGAAAAATATGGAATTTTACGGAAAAAATTGGAATTTCATGGAAAAGTTAGGGCAAATGACTTCTATGTCAATCACAAATTTGCAAAAATTATAACACCAGATAAACGTCATGCCGGACAAACAGTTTCTTAGTTGGCTTTGCCAACTTAGAAACTGTAGATCCGGTATCCATTTTTTGAATTGCGGATGAAGTATTTCTAAGAATAGCTTCGCAATTCTAAGAAATACTATCTCCGCAATGACATGTTTTTTGGTCATACTATGCAATAACTAGAACTTTAAAATTCATTGCTATTTTTCTTACCTTTCTTTAGGCTCTAGAGCTTCAAATTAACAATTTTCAATCAAAAAATAATGACTTATAACAAACCAGATTCGCACGGAAAATTTGGAAAGTTTGGCGGACAATTTGTTGCCGAAACATTGATGCCAGCGGTTTTAGAGCTTACTAATTCCTATGAAAAATCTAAAAATGATAAAGAATTTCAAAAAGAATTTTCTTATTATTTAAAACATTATGTTGGTCGTCCAAGCCCTCTATACTTAGCTCAAAGACTTACTGATCATGTTGGTGGAGCAAAAATTTATTTCAAAAGAGATGAGTTAAATCATACTGGTTCGCACAAAATAAATAACTGCATCGGGCAAATTTTACTTGCTAAAAAAATGGGCAAGAAACGCATTATTGCTGAGACCGGTGCTGGTCAACATGGTGTTGCAACTGCAACAGTATGCGCCCTCTTCTCACTTCCATGCACAATTTACATGGGTGCAAAAGATGTTGAAAGACAAAAACCTAACGTCTTTCGTATGAAGCTTTTGGGTGCTGAAGTTGTGCCTGTAACAAGCGGTTCGCAAAGTCTTAAAAATGCTATTAATGAAGCAATGCGCGATTGGATTAGTAACGCCAATGACACTTATTACTTGCTTGGAACCGTTGCTGGCCCTCACCCTTACCCTATGATGGTACGCGATTTTCACTCTGTAATTGGAAAAGAAGCTAAAATACAACATTTAGAAGCTGAGGGAAAATTGCCTGATGCACTTGTTGCCTGCATTGGTGGCGGCTCAAATTCAATTGGCTTATTTCATCCTTTTATTGATGATTTGGATGTAAAAATTTATGGCGTTGAAGCTGCTGGAAAAGGCTTAGAGGGCAAAGAGCATTCCGCCTCAATTGCCAAAGGTTCCGTTGCAGTTTTACATGGCAATAAAACTTATTTTTTACAAGACGGAGACGGTCAAATTCAAGATGCACATTCAATTTCCGCTGGTCTTGATTATCCGGGAATTGGCCCTGAACACTCTTATTTACACGAAATTGGACGTGTGAAATATGAAAGTGCCACTGATGAAGAAGCTTTAAATGCTTTTCAGCTTTTATGTAAAACTGAAGGAATTATTCCTGCGCTTGAATCATCTCACGCTATTGCTTTCGCCAGCAAATTAGCGGCTAAAATGAATAAGAATCAAAGCATCATTGTTAATTTATCTGGTCGTGGTGATAAGGATATTTTTACTGTTGCAAAGGCATTAGGGGTAAATTTATGAGCAGAATTTCACAAAAATTTTTAGAATTAAAAGGCAAAACTGCGCTTGTTTCCTATATTTGCGCCGGTGATCCAAATCACGAAATTTCACTTAATATCTTAAAAAATCTTCCTAAAAAAGGCGTTGATATTATTGAACTTGGCATCCCTTTTCTTGACCCTGCAGGAGATGGACCAATTATTGAAAATGCCTCTAAACGCGCTATTTCTAACGGTGCTTCTTTGAAAAAAACTTTAGAAATGGTTAAGGATTTTAGAAAAGATGATTCTAAAACTCCCGTTATTTTAATGACTTATTACAATCCAGTTTTTAAATTTGGTATTGATAAATTCTTTAAAGAAGCCAGAGAAAATGGTATTGACGGCGTTTTAATTGTTGATTTACCTCTTGAAGAAGATGATGAGATTTTATCAGCAGTTAAAAATTCTAATATTGATTTAATTCAATTAATTGCACCAACAACTAACGAAGAACGCATTAGAAAAATTGCTAAAAATGCCAGCGGTTTTTTATATTTAATTTCGATGCTTGGAATTACTGGAACAAAGGCTGCATCAGTTACGGATAACAAAATTAATCTTGAGAAATTGCGTCGCAATTCTAACTTGCCTGTCGTCATAGGCTTTGGAATTAAAGAACCAAAACAAGCCAAAGAATTTTCTCAAATTGGTGTTGATGGAGTTGTAATTGGTTCAGCTTTTGTAAAAGATATTGACGAAAATTTTTCTGCTAATAAATCAGAATCAGAAATTTGTAATTCTGTTTTAGAAAAGATCGCAGAATTCTCTAATGCTCTAAAATAAATTTAATATGATTGCAATAAAAGGTGTTAAAATTGCCACTACTAATTGTGGTATAAAATATAAAAATCGTGATGATTTACTTTTAGTAACTTTTGACAAGGAAATAAGCGTAGCTGGTGTTTTCACAAGCTCTTCAATGCCTGCAGCTCCAGTATCTTGGTGCAAAAAAAATATTCAAAATAAATCAGCAAAAGCATTGATAGTGAACGCTGGAAATGCTAATGCTTTTACTGGAAAACATGGTGAAGAAGTGGTTACAAAAACTGCTGAAGAAATTTCCAAATGCTTGCCATGCAAGAATTCACAAGTTTTTATTTCTTCAACTGGCGTAATTGGTGAAACTCTAAATTATAATTTAATTACTCAAGCAATTCCTAATTTAGTTAAGAATTTAAAAAGCGATCAAGACTCATGGAATAAGGCTGCAAAGGCAATAATGACAACTGATACTAAAGAAAAATTAGTTTCAAAAACTTGTAAAATTCTTGATGAAAAAATTACTATTACCGGATTTGCTAAAGGCTCTGGAATGATTGCCCCAAACATGGCAACAATGCTTGGCTATATTTTTTGTGACGCTAATATTTCTTCTGACGCTTTGTCAATTATTTTAAAAGAAATTACTGAAGATACGTTTAATTCAATTACTGTTGATTCAGACCAATCAACCAACGACACGGTTTTGCTTTTTGCAACTAAAGAATCTAAACATCAATTAATTGATAATCCTTTTGATCAAAATCTTGATAGTTTTAAAAAAGCCTTACATGCTCTGATGCTTGAATTAGCGCAGATGATTGTTATTGACGGCGAAGGTGCAAAAAAATTAATCGAAATCACCGTTAGTGGTGCAGAAAATAAAAAACAGGCAAAAGATGTGGCGCTTTCTATTGGTAATTCGCCATTAGTAAAAACCGCAATTGCAGGTTGCGACCCAAACTGGGGACGCATTGTCATGGCTGTTGGAAAATCTTGCTCTGAGACTTCGCCAGAAAAATTAGTAGTTAAAATTGGCGATTATCAACTTACAAAAGACGGTGCAAAACATCCAAATTATGTTGAAAAAACTGTGCATGAATATTTAAAAAATTCTTTCGTTAAAATCACCGTTGATTTAGGAATAAAGTCAGGTGAAGAATCTATTCACGCCACCATCTGGACTTGCGACCTAAATGAAGAGTATATTAAAATTAACAAAGACTACAGAAGCTAATGTCTAATGAAAATTTTCAAAAAAAATTTGATATAGCTTTTAGAAAACTTACTGATGCTTTAGAGAATTTAGAAAACACAGCTATTGATAAGCTTCATGAAACTTCTTTGCACTCAAGCGTGTTGAGCATCAGCGGCGATGAACATTCAATCAAGGGTAGAATTGTTGAACAAAATGCAATTATTCAAAACTTAAATGATGAAATAAATAAATTACAAAAAAATATTTTAACAATTACCGCTGAAAACGAAAATCTCACCACACAAAATGAATCTCTTCTAAAAAAGATTAATCAATTGCGCTCTGACAGCGCTGATTTGATTGACGACATTGAATCAGATCTAATAAAAATTTCAAAAATCATTGAGGAAAAATGTCAATAGTTGAAATTAAAATTGGTAAATCAAAATATAAAATTGAATGCGAATTTTCTGAGAAAGAGAGAATTTTAAAACTATCAGAAAACTTAAATAAAAGATTCAACGACATTTCTTCATCAATTAAAAATGCTGATGAGAAAACTATTTTAGTAATTTTAGCCTTGATGTTAAAAGCAGAACTTGCCGAAAAAAATCATAATGAATTATCTGAGGAAGATTATAACAGCAAGGAAGAAGAGCTTTTCAATAATTTGAACATTGATATTGAAAATGCTACACAACAAATAAATGATCTTGCAAATAAAATACGTAATTACTAATAAGAGTAGTTATAACTGCTAAATAGGACAGAATTAATTTTCTTTTGTCCCGTAACTTTTATTGAAATATTGAGATCACCGCGAAGACGATAGTTCTTCCACATCTCAAATACTATTTTATCTTCGGATCAAATAGAATTCACATTCATCCGTTTAGCGGTTATTCAATCAGCACAGAAATAAGATGCCAAGCAAACAAGAACTACGCCAAGTTTTCAAAGATAAAAGAAATTCACTTTCTAAAGAAGAAGTCCAAATAAAATCCTCAGCAATAAATAATAATTTCATTACAAATCTTTTACCAAAAATTTATCAGAAAAATTCTAAAGCAATTTTTTCAATTTATCTTTCTTCTGGCAATGAGGTTGCAACAGAAGAAATCTCACAATATTTTATTTCAAATGATATTAATTTTTCTTATCCAAAAATAATAAAACTTAATTTTCCTTTAGAATTTATTTTATTTGAAAAAAATCAGGAATTTTCAAAAAATAATTATTTTCCTAAAATTCTTGAACCAAATAAAGGTCAAGCAATATCTCCTGATATTATCATTTTACCGCTTTTAGCCTTTGATTCAAAACTATCAAGACTTGGCATGGGTGGTGGATTTTTTGACCGCACGATTGAATTTTTAAGAAAAGAAAAAAATATAATAACTATTGGCTTAGCCTATGATTTTCAAGGCTCGGATAGCATTATTCCAATTGAAAAAACAGATCAAAAGCTTGATTTTATTGTCACCGAAACCAACATATTTTCTTAAACGCAACTGTGCGTTAATCTGACACAGATTAAAAAATCATAAATTAATAGTTGCTTTCAAATTTCTTAGATATAGTTTGAATCTCCACGAACATTGTTTAGATGTAGCCTTCAAGCTATTTCGAGCTGTGTTTATAATTTTCTATTTATCAATTTTAAAAAGATCTAACAATGCATAAAACAGACTTAATTAAAGAAATTGCTAACCAAACTGGTCTATCTCAAAAAGATGCTGGTGCTTCTCTAGAAGCTTTCTTAAAAGCTACTACAAAAGCTCTTAAAAAAGGTGACACTGTTACCTTAATTGGTTTTGGTACTTTTAAAGTAGTAAAAACTGCTGCTAGAAAAGGTCGCAATCCACAAACTGGAAAAGAAATCCAAATTAAAGCTTCTAAAAGAGTTAAATTCTCTACTGGTAAAGCTTTAAAAGATTCTGTAAAATAGTTTCTTTTCTACAAAAACCCTCATGTGAATTCATATGAGGGTTTTTTCTTTTGCATTTTTTAAAACTGCATTTATAATCAGAAAAGTTATAAAAAAAATTCTTAAAGAATTTCTGTTTTATAAGAGATTTTTTAAGAATTTTTTTCATTACATTCGTTATCCTAGAAATGCTAAGCATTTCTAGGATCTCTTGCGTTTCGTAACAAAAAAAATGATGAGAAGTATTTATTATACTCCTACTTAATTTTTATGGGGGTGTAGCTCAGTTGGTTAGAGCGCATGCCTGTCACGCATGAGGCCGCGGGTTCAAGTCCCGTCACTCCCGCCATTTGTTATTGTTATAAAGTTACACATTTTCCCATAAGTGGGTGATTAGCTCAGTTGGTAGAGCATCTCCCTTACAAGGAGAGGGTCGGCAGTTCGAGCCTGTCATCACCCACCACTTATTGGTATAAAGCGATCCATCCTAAATCTGTTTTTCGATTTACTCTCTGTCTTGCATTCTTCCAAATAATATTATTCTTAGGTTTGTCACAAGCTCCAACAGCAAATAAGATTTTTCACCAATTAGCTGCACTTCCTCTTTTACAAAGAAGGTCTAAAAAAAGCCCTCTACAATAATTTTGCCTCGGAACCCCTATCACTATCCGGCATTTTGCCAGTCATATTACGTGCCTCTCTTACATCTAATGATGCCGATGGTTCAGATCTATAAGTTTCAGCAACCATCTCATCAATTGCCTTATAGATTCCTTGATATTGTGGAATTAAGCGTGGATTGATGAATTCAGTATTATGAGTGTCTAAAATAACAACAAGATTTCTGATAAATTTTTTACGCAACATATCATCAAATTCATGCTTCTGACAAAATTCATCAACTTTATTTCGCAAATACTTATCTTCGTCAATTACTTCTCCATTACCTTCCCAAACTTTTTTCTGCCCATAAAGAAATTCAATGTAAAAATTATCAATGGGATTTTGTGGGGATAGATCTTGTAAGGCGACACATATCTTATTACGAGTAATATAGGCAGGATTTAAGGTTCTAACAAAAGCAATTCGCGAAGTTAAATCACGCGCTTTTGGATTAACATAAAAACCAGATCGCGATGCTCCTTCTGGTGGCTTTATAAACTCTACTCTACCATCAGAAAAAAATTTTATTTTTGAATCTTCGCTAGTAGACCATGATTTATCTGGATCTGGCATTTTTGTGGCATCGTAAATTGAAAGATCTAAACCAAGTTCTTTATCCGATATATTGAGAGAAAAAAGTGATTTTGAATTAGCAATATCTTGCTTTGCTTCCCTAATATCTGTAATAAATCTAGCTATAAGCGCATTGCGTTTTTCTTCAGTCCAACCACTCACTTCTGGTATTACAACTTCCAAATCAAAATCAACAGGATCTCTTAAATCAGTTGGTTTTCTTTTACGAGATGAACTGCCCTTTAATACGAAATAAACATCTGGATTATCT
Organism: Rickettsiales bacterium; assembly: GCA_018969185.1. Classification (GTDB taxonomy): domain Bacteria; phylum Pseudomonadota; class Alphaproteobacteria; order Rickettsiales; family UBA1997; genus UBA2645. The sequence goes on from JAGWYT010000003.1 coordinate 62,661, forward strand.
TTCATAACTGCTCTCATACCCTGCTCTATGAATGACGGCAAATTAGCAATTGACCTAACATCACGCTCTCCATCTAAAAAATCCGCAATTTGTTTTTTCCTTTCTTCATAAGGAAAAAATTGTTCTGCAGCAGCAGATAAAATTGAAATATCACTAATGCTAACATTTGATGCTAAATCTTCTTTATAATCTGCGATGTGTTTTTGCTTTTCTTCATAATCTTCTTCAACAACCGAAGAATCATCCTCAACAGTTGTATCATCTTCTTCTATAGCATTTATAGGATTATCACAACGATAAGTGCCACCAATTGTTTCTTTTAATAATTCTGAATCTTTTTCATATAAATTACGCAAAAAACTCATAGCATTTAAATATTCTGCAGTATCTGTCGACATAACATCAGAAATTAAAGCAGATAAACGGTCTGGGTTTGAGTTACGATAGGAGTTTTGATATGACTTTGGTATAATAGTTTCAACCTTGTTTCTAAAATCCTTATCTTTCAGCTCATAAATTAAATATAATAATGCTGCATAATATTCTTGATCTGTTTGCTTTAACTGCGAAATTCTCTCAGCAGTAATTTTTCCTCCCGCATCAACCATATCACAAATAAAACTCTTCATTATAGAAATAGTTTCTAAATATTGCTGTGATTTTATAAGATCTTTTTCACGCAACTCCTTAGTTAAAACCGTAAAAAGAAGTGAAATAGAATTTGATAAGAAAAGATCTGTTTGCGTTTTTTTTAGAGTTTTTAACTTTTTTCTGTTATCTTTTAACCTCTTGCTCTCATCTGGTGTAGAAGCACTTTATACAATATCTACACAAGCTATGCTATTATCAAGAGCTTTAAGTGTATTTCTTACTGACTCAGTAAAAACTCTAGCAATTAAGGGATCTGAAATAATCTCTGTTAATTCTAAACCTCGCCAAGAATATCTGTCCTCTATAGCACCTTTCTCTAATAAAACAAATACCAATTTTTTATCTTTGCTAATCAGAGAAATATTTAATGGCGTAATTTTCTCTGATCCAGATATATCGCATCTTAAATTACAATCTGCGCCCTCTTCTATTAAACTAGTTATTCTGCCTAAGTCTTGATTTATCTTGTTTGTTTTGGCTTCTACTCTTTCTGGATTTGATGTTTTAAGATTAGTATATACTTTCCATTTTCTATTCCCCTCACCAATATGATCATTGTAAAATGCTACCAAACAATTTTTTAACTCATCATTCTTAGATTCTAAAATACTTGTTTGCTCAGCAGGTTTTGACATTTAATAATTTTTAAAAAAATTAAAAACCATAAGTTAATCCTGTTGAAAGATTCAATATTTCATAGTGTGAATTTTGATAGTACACATTTTGAAAATTAATTTCATTAGCCCATAATAACTTTTTAGAAATCCTAAAAAGAATTCCACTTCCATAAACTGGAGAAGTTTGATAATGATGCGCATTTCTAATTATTCCAAGACCAAAAGTAACATATGGCATGTATTTACCAAGTTCTACACCGAAATCAAATCTCTGACCAACACGATAACTAAAATTCGTATCAAGCACTTTCACTCCAATATTGTCGTAAAATGTTGCTGTTGAGATGTTGATCACATCATTATCGAAAAGCTCGTGAGAATAGGCTAGATCAGGTGGTATGAAAGCGAGTCCATAGGATTTGGAATCATGCAAAACACCATTTAAACCGAATTGAATTGAAATTGACTGATTATATTTATTAACATTATCAGCCTTAGCAGGAGTTGCTACAGCCGATATTAGGCATGCCACAATAATAAAAGTTTTTTTAATCATTTACCCGAAGTAAGACAGTTATGAATTAATATTATTTTTCGAGCAATGAAATTTCTTCGGCTTAATTACTGTGAAGTGTAAATATAATCAACAAGTTTGTTTTTTATTCATGGTAATTATCCCTTAGAATCATCAACTAAAATTATGTCATCCCTGAAGTCCGAAGGACTTCTAGGATCTCTCATTTAAACGCACGAGATTCTTCACTACGAGGAAGTAGTGACACATCGTTGTCATCTTGAGCCGTAGATTTTCTTTTAAAAAATCTAAGCAAAAGATCTAGGGATTTATAAGAAGGAGTTGCATGAGATCCTTCGCCAAGAATTTGCAAAACAAATTCTAAGGCTCAGGATGACACGTAAGTAAAAAGTAAAAAATATTAATAAATTAAATACTGACATATAAGTCAAACTTTGGTTAGTCCCCCGCCAAAGTCGGGGTTCTCCCAATTATGATGACGACACTAATGGATAATAAATCTAAAAATCAAAATGCCTTGCAAGGTAATAACTTCCTTCAAAATCAATGTGATTGAAATCAGTATATAAAACTTCGCCATCTCTTACAGCGTAGCAAAACTCTTTATCACAAAGATAATTTTTTGGATCGAAATATTTGACCTGATATTTTTTTACTAATTCAGAAAATAAATTTTTTAAGAATTCGTCATTTGGCGCGGACTCTGCCCTATCAAACTTCTCACAATCTTTCTTTTCAAAAAAATCAAAATTTTTACGTATTAGAGCATTATTTCTTGAAATACATTTTACAGGATCAAATTTAAATATTGGTACCGAGCCAAGAATTATCACCTTCGCACCTGCCCTATTAAAAAATTCAATATTACGGCTTAGCTTTTCTTTGAACTCATTACCATACATCACATCATCATCCCATTTATTTGCTAAAATTACATATTTGAGATTTTTATTTGCCAAAACAATGTTATTAACCATCTTAAGTAAATCATCGCAATAGGCCTTCGTGCCATCATCAATAAATGATGCACATTTTGTGCTTGCCATCGCTGCAATTGAATAATTTTTTTTCATTGCCCATTCAAGCACGCCACTGCTATATCTCCAAGCATGGCTATCCCCAAATAACAATACTTCAAAATCTTTTTTCTTCTCACCTTTAACGCATTTCGTAACAAAATCTGGCGATAAATCAACCTCTTCAATTATGCATGCATCATCAAAAACATTTTCTTTTCCTTTTGCAGTTTCTTTAAAAATTTTTTTACCTTCATGTTTCTGCCATGATTTTACTGCTGAAGAGGTGATGATAAAAAATATCACAAAAGAAAGCGCAATAACAAATGGCTTATAAATTTTCTTACCGCAAATATTGAAAGTTTTTTCCTGAGAAATTAATTTTGTTTTTCTAAATGGAGTTTCAATATATTTATATGAAAAATAAGAAATGACGGTTGAAGCAAGAGCAATAAGAATTGCGGGCATTGTTGCTATATTTGCTGATCCTGAAATATCCTTATAAAATTCAATAATTGGATAATGCCACAAATAAAGTGAATAAGAAATGAGACCAAAAAATACTAAGATTCTATTGCTTAAAATTTTCAGTGTTAAAGTGTTTTTATCTTGTCCGCTAAAAATTACTAACAGCGTGCCAAAGCAAGCAGGAAGTGCATAGACACCAGGAAAATTATTTTTATTGGTAAAAACAAGAGAAATTGCAATTAGTAACAAGCCACAAATTCCTAAAATTCTGTTAGTTGAATTTTTTGGTAATTTTATTTTGTCAAATGCAAGTAAGCCGCCAAGCCCTAGTTCCCAAAAGCGCGAAATAAGTGAAAAGAATGATAATTTAGGAGAATTAATTAATAAAAATTGGCTTAAAACTAAAGAAACAATTGATAAGGATAGAACTGCAATAAAAACAAAGTTTGTGTTATTTCTGAATTTAAACAAAACAAATAACAACAATGGAAAAATAAGATAATATTGTTCTTCAACCGCTAAAGACCAAGTGTGAAGAAGTGGCAAAACATCAAATTGCGTGTCGAAATATTCAACTTTTTTCTCAAATAAAATATTTGACAATTGTAACGCTGCATATTTTAAAACTTTGCAAAACCAAATTAAATCATCAAGCCCAAGAAATAAAATAGCCGCAAGAAAGCTTGCAAATAGCATGGCAAAAAGCGCGGGAAATATTCTTCTGACGCGGCGCAAATAAAAAGAACTGAAACTAAATTTTTTAGCTTCAATTTCACGCAATAAAATTTTTGTAATTAGAAAACCAGAAATGACGAAGAAAACATCAACACCAACAAATCCACCAATTAAAAGCTCTGGGTTAAGGTGAAAAATCAAAACAGATAATATGGCAATTGCTCTTAAACCATCAATATCACTTCTATATTTTACTAAATCAGACATTTTCCTTGCAAAAAATATTACTTTATTAAAGCCTTCCTACATTAATTTAAACTAATCTAACCAAAAAAAATAAATATGCCAGATATCACAAAATTAGTTAATGGTTTTAGAATTTTTAAATCTACAACTTTTGCTCAAAAGAAAGACGTTATTAAGCATTTGGTTGCGCAAGAACAAAAGCCAACAACATTGGTTATTTCTTGTGTTGACTTACGTATGGCGCCATCAGAAATTTTCGCCACCAACCCCGGTGAATTATATGTCATAAATAATATTGGTGCTCTTGTTCCAAAATACGATGCCGGCGGAATTCACGGCATTATGGCTGCAATTGAATATGCGGTAAAAGATTTACAAGTTCAAAATATCATTGTACTTGGACATGCCAAGTGTGATAGCATTAAAATGATGATGTCTGATAAATATGCTGATAAAAAACTTTCTGAATCTATGCAAAAATGGCTTTCAGTTGCTGAAGCAGCAAGAGAAGCTGTAAAGAAACAATTAGCTGACAAAAATAGTGATGAACAACAAGCTTCTTGTGAACGTGAATCACTTGTTGTCTCATTTAAAAACCTTATGGAATATCCTTATATTGCAGAACGTATGAAGAAAAATAATCTGCAAATATTTGGTTTACATTTTGATATAGAAGATGGTGACATTATGTCTTTCAATGCTGGAAACGGTTTCTTTGAATCTATTTCTTAATGAAGATAATATATCAAATAATATTATTTTTTCTATTTTCATTCTCTGCAAATGCCGCTTCCAATCTTGCTATTTCAAGCTGGCAAGAAAATACCACATTAACTGATAATGGAAAAATCTCACAAATAAGACTTGAAGGAATTACCACTGGCTTTACTGCAAATCAAGTAATGACCGCCTTCTCAATTGGTTTTGATAAAAAACGCAATATCAGAATTACTAAAACTACTTTTAATAATAGCCCCGCAAATTATTCATTTTCTGATAATGTTCTAACCATCAATTTCACTCAACCCAAGAGAAATAATGAGCCAATTATTGTTGCTTTTTCTTACGAAGAAAATTACGAAAAAATTAGCAAATATTTAAGACAAGAAGCAATTGATGTTCCGCCATTCGCAACTGGCGCTAATGCCAAAATTACTATTAATTTTCCATGGAATTTAGAATCAGCAACTCTAAATCCCAATATTATAAAACAGGGTAATAGTTTTATTTATAATGGCACAGTTCCACAAAATGGTGTACGCGAAATAATCAAACTTACTGAGTCACAAAATACATGGGATGTTAATGTGAAAGTTAGAATTGATGCCAACCAAGCATTAACAAACCTTACAGTCACGTTGCCAGATTATTTTACTGGTAATGGACAAATCGTTAATAATTTTGTTTCAATGTCAAATATTAAACCAGAAGAATGGAACAAAGAAAAAGATGGTAGAATGTTTAAATTCAATACTGATAAAACCAATCTCACAATATATAACAAAGCAACAATTATAGCCAAAACCAATAGCTATAATAACCTTAATAGAAACCCTAATTCTTATCTTGCGTTAAGCGAAGAAGATGCAAATTTATTGAGACCAATTTTGGCAAAAATAAAGAGCGATACAAAATATAATAATTTGCCGCTTTACGCTAAAATTGGAAAATTCGTTCATGAATTTATTCACTATGATATTAGCTATGTTGATAAACTTCCCAAAATAAAAGAAATTTTACAAAACCCAACTGGAGTTTGCACTGAATATACAAGGCTTTATAATGGACTTTCTAGACTTGCAGGAATTCCTACAATAATGGTTGATGGTGGAGCTTGCGGTGAATATGACAACTGTCAGGGCCATGCTTGGAACATTATTTATCAAGATAATAAATGGATTCCTGTTGACGCAACTTGGGATTTGATGTCGGGAGTTGTATCATCTTCTCATATTTACTTTAGTGATTTTGATAAGGGCAGCGTTCATTTTCAATATGTTGGAAATACAAATATGAAAGCAAGTTCTAAGATGGATTTTGATATGAAAGATATCTCTAATTAATAGGGTTCAGACCCCGTAATCAACAAATACAAATGCAAGATAAATTTATACAAGGCGCAACGCTTCACAGACAAGGACAATTAGAAAAAGCAGAAGAAATTTATTTAGATATTCTTAAAACAAACCCTCATCATTATAATGTTTTATATCTTCTTGGAGTTATTAATTATCAAACAAAAAGATATGAAAAGGCAGTTGATCTGATAAATAAGGCAATAAAAATTAATCCTAATGATGCATCATTTTATTCAAATCTTGGAATTTCTTTATTAGAGTTGGGACAGGTTGAACCATCGATTAATGCTTATGACAAGGCAATTACACTTAATCCTAATAATGCAGATTTTTATTTTAATCTTGGTAATGCTTTATCAAAAATTAATAGATTTGAATCTGCCACAACAAGTTATGATAAAGCAATAAATCTTAACCCTACTAATCCCAATTATTATTATAATAGAGGCAATGCTCTAAGAGAGTCTAAACAAGGTTCACGCGCTGTTATTAGTTACAACCAAGCAATTAGTTTAAATCCAAATAATTCTATATATTATGCAAATCTTGGTAGCGTTTTATATGAAATGGGCGAAATTAATTCAGCAATAATTAATTATGAGAAAGCAATTTTATTAGATCCAAACTCTGCCAGTAATTACATGAATCTTGCCAATGTTTTTTCTAAAATCAAAGATAATGAATCTGCAAATTACAACTATAATAAGGCCGTAGAGCTTAATCCAAATTTCCCTGATATTTACTATAATAGAGCAGTATTTCTTGAAGATTTAAAAAAATTTGAACTTGCTCTTATTGATTACAATAAAGCTCTTGCACTATATCCTGATTTCAAATTTTTACTCGGCAAAATATTTTACGCTAAAATAAAGCTTTGTAATTGGGATCAATATGAAGAAAACATAACTATAATCAAAGATAAGATTGCACTTAACAAACAAGCTTCAGAGACGTTCTTGTTGATTATAACTGATGATTCTTTGAAGTTGCATTTATCAACATCACAAATGTTTGTGAATTCAAATTATCCAGAAAATTCCACTACAATTCCTAAGCGTCAAAGATCTTCTAAGATAAAGCTCGCTTATTATTCGGCTGATTTTCACAATCACGCAACGTCTTATTTAATGGCGGAGATGTTTGAATTGCATGATAGGTCTAAGTTTGAAGTGATAGGTTTTTCATTTGGGCCTGATTTAGATGATGAGATGAGAAGAAGAGT
>JAGWYT010000056.1 GCA_018969185.1 Rickettsiales bacterium
CGAAAAAACTTTTCTCATTTTGTTTCTTGAAATAAACTTTGGTAATAGATAACTTATAAGTTTTGTCTGATAATGTTAATTTGAAATATTTTAAAATGAATTTCCATAACAATTCTCACAATAATTTAATGAGCCAAGCTCTTGAGGTAATTCACATTGATTCAAAGAAAGTTTCTTGTGAAGGTGGTAAAGGTGCTTCAGGGCATCCACTGGTTTATTTAAATATGGGTAAAGAAAACTCTGTTGTTTGCCCTTACTGCAGCAAATATTTTGTGCTGAATAGTGATTCTAACAATGATAAAAAAAGGTAAAAAATAACCATGACTAATATTGCGATAGTTGGCCTGCAATGGGGCGACGAAGGTAAAGGAAAAATAGTGGATTGTCTGTCTGATAAATTTGATGCGGTGGTGCGTTTTCAAGGTGGTCACAATGCGGGTCATACTATAAAAGTTGCTGATAAGGTTTATAAGTTAAGTCTACTGCCTTCAGGAATTATTAGAAATAAATTTTCAGTAATTGGAAGTGGTGTGGTTATTGATCCAATTGCACTTTTTAATGAAATTACAAAATTAGAAGAGCAGGGTTTAAAAGTTGCGCAAGAAAAATTAGTGATTGCTGACAACGCTTGTTTGATTTTATCAATTCATCGTGAACTTGATCAACTTTTAGAAGCTAAAAAAGGTGATAATAAAATTGGTACAACTGGCCGTGGTATTGGTCCTGCTTATGAAGACCGCGCTGGTAGAAGGGCAATAAGAATTTGTGATTTACTTGATGAAAAGCACTTAAAAGAAAGAATTGATAATATGCTTTTTTATCACAATCTTTTGCGTAAAAGTCTTGGCGCTTCAGTTGTTACAACGGACGCTATCATTACTGAGTTAGAGGAAGTGCGTGATAAAATCTTATCTTTTGCGAAACCATCTTTTGAAATTTATAAAAAACTTTCAGCTTGTAAAAATGTTATGTTTGAAGGTGCGCAAGGCGTTCTTCTTGATGTGACTTATGGAACTTTCCCTTTTGTTACTTCGTCAAATACAATGTCAGGTCAAGTTGCACTTGGTTCTTGCATGGGTGTTGCTGATTTGCATAATACAATTGGTATCTTAAAAGCATATACCACAAGGGTTGGGTCTGGTCCTTTTCCAACTGAACTTAATGATGAAATTGGAAAATTTTTGCGTACCACCGGAAATGAAGTTGGAACTGTAACTGGGCGTGATAGAAGATGCGGTTGGTTTGACGCGGTTCTTGTTCGTCAAGCAATTAAAATTTCTTCAGTAAAAGAAGTTGCTCTAACTAAATTGGATGTTTTAGATAAATTAGAAAAAATCAAAATTTGTGTTGGTTATAAAATTGATGGTAAAATGTTTGATTATATGCCACAGGCTTGCCATTTATGGTGCAAGATTGAGCCAGTTTATGAAGAAATGGAAGGTTGGAAGCAAAGTACAGTCGGTGCTAAATCTGTTAGCGAATTACCGCAAAAGGCACGAAATTATATTGCTCGAATTGAAGAATTATGCGGTGTGAAGTCAGTAATTATTTCTACTGGTCCGAAGAGAGATGAAACAATTATTCTAAAGGATTTGTCATAGATGAGTAAGGATCAGAAGAAACCAACTGTAATGCAAATTCTACCGGCACTTGAGAGTGGCGGTGTTGAAAGAGGAACAATAGATATTGCCAAAGCATTGAAGAAAGCTGATTTTGAGCCTATTGTTATGTCTTGTGGTGGCATATTAGTTTATCAGTTAAAAGAAGCTAAAATTAATCATATTGCTCTTCCGGTTAATAGTAAAAATCCGCTGATAATTTTTCGTAATATAAAAAAAATTAGAAAAATAATTATTGAAAATAATGTTGATATAGTTCACGTCAGATCAAGAGCACCAATGTGGAGTGCTTATTACGCCTGCAAAAAAACCAATGCTAAATTAGTTTCTACAGTGCACGGTACTTACTCTTTAAAATTTGCTTTTTCACAAAATTTTGTTTTGAAGAGATTGTATAATTCAATTATGCTTAGAGCGGATAAAATTATCGTAGTGTCAGATTTTATTAAAAGTTATTTGGCTGAAAATTATCATGATAAAATACCTGAGTTTACAAGTAAAATTACGGTAATTCAGCGTGGAGTGGATCTTAAGAATTTTAATAAGGCGAAAGTTTCTAAAAATCGTATTATTGATTTAATTACAAAATGGAATTTACCAGAAGATAAAAAAATTATTATGTTGCCGGCGCGCTTTACTGCCTGGAAAGGTCATGAATTTTTAATTGATGCTTTAACAAAAGTGAAAAGTGATTTTTGTTGCATCCTTGTTGGTTCTGATCACGGTCATGAAAATTTCAGAATAAGAATTGAAGAAAAAATTGTTAAATCAGGATTATCTGGAAAGGTAAAAATTGTTGGAGTTTGTAAAGATATGGCTGCAGCCTATGCAGTTTCTCATGTCGTCCTTTCAACAAGTGTTAGGCCAGAAGCTTTTGGACGTATTGCAATTGAATCTCAGGCGATGGAAGGAATTACTATTGCAACAAAAATTGGTGGTTCTCTTGAAACAGTGGTTGATGGTAAAACAGGATTTTTAATTGATGTTGATAATATTGATCAACTAGCAGAAACAATAGATAGAGCTTTAAATTTATCGGAAGAGGAAGCTAAAAAAATTGGTGAATCAGCAAGAAAGAATATTGAAGAGAATTTTTCTAATGAGAAAATGTGTGATGAAACTTTGAAGGTGTACCGTTCTTTGGTGATGTCTATTGAGCTATAGAATTCGTTTTACAAATTATTAGCGAAGGCATAATGAAAAAAATGGGGGGCTAAAAAGGTGATTTTTTCCTCCAATTTTTCAGCCAAAATCTCACTGCTTTTTTCTTACGATTTTTGTCCAAACCTCGGTGTATTTTTATTCTTTCTTTTAGATGAGAAAACAGTCCTTCAAGATGATTTATTGTTGGCGGAATTTTTGAATTTCTGATATCAGTGTAGATAAACAAATAAGGCATGTTTTGTTCTATTGATC